>JBBQDN010000007.1:0-68037 GCA_038319685.1 Saccharimonadales bacterium (SeqCode) | reverse complement strand
TGGGCCTGGTCATCTGCAGCGACCCGAGGACTGACGGTTAAAAAGACTGGAATAGTTCGCGAGGACGTGTCCATGACAAATAACTAAAAGAAACCGTCATGGATCGATCCCTGAAAGGGTCGATCCGCAGAGACCAGTCTTTTTAACTGGTAGTCCCCGGAGGAGTGAAGCCGACCAGCAGTTTTCGGTTCATTTTGCTGACAAAAGGAACAAAGGGGTTTGTTTCTTTGGGAAAGACAGGATTGAGAGTAAAGAAAGATTTACAGTGCGGCTTCAACCGCTGCCCAAGTTGCATCAGGATTATCCTGAGGAACGATGATCGTCACTTGTCCGCCAATACTGATATGGAAGTAGGTGACACTTGCAAGTAGGATACGGTATTCTTTGCCATTTGCTTCGACGTAGTATGCACCGTCATGCTGTACAAGGGTTCCGATAATCTGTTTACGTTCAACTGGACCAATTTGTTTGTAGACAAACCCACCATCGTCGACAATAGTTAGTTTCATGATATCGCCTTCGACAAGTTTTGACTTGCTGGCGTAGTTTGCTGGTACTGGGTAGTTTTTGCCATCAGGACCGAGCATGATTTGGCCGTCAAACACACCTTCGATGACTTTACCGCTGACATCTTCTTGGCTTGAACGTGGGGTGATTGATGTCCCATCGTCACCGATGATACTAATTAACAGCTCTTTGGCGGCTGCAAGGTTGGTTTCGGCTTCTTGAATGAGTGACTTAAGTCGTTTGACTTGTTTTTCTGGTAGATCAGACATGGTAACTCGCAATTTCCTTTTGTCTATTTTTGTAGTGATATTACCTCTATATATACCAGCCAGGCGAAGGTTTGTCAATTATTGCCGTCTTTTCCACACTATTTTCAGTAGTACTAGCAAAAGCGTTGTCAATTTTATACTTGCAACTAAAATACCGCCCTGATATAGGGCGGTATTCGTGCTGTTCGTAACGGTAGTCACATAGTATGTCAGGTTAAAATTAGCTAAGTTCGACAGTTGCACCAGCTTCTTCAAGACTTTTCTTTGCAGCGTCTGCATCGTCTTTAGAAACTTTTTCTTTGATTGCTGAAGGTACGTTGTCAACAAGTGCTTTCGCTTCACCAAGACCAAGGCCAGTCAATTCTTTGACAGCTTTGATAACGGCGACTTTAGATGCGCCAGCATCTTTAAGAGTTACAGTGAACTCTGACTTAACGTCTTCTTCTGCAGCGGCAGCTGCAGGACCGGCAACAGCAACAGCTGCAGCAGCTGGCTCAATACCGTATTCGTCTTTTAGGATGTTTTTAAGGTCGTTAACCTCAAGAACAGTAAGCTTTGTAAGCTCAAGTGCAAGTTTTTTAATGTCAGCCATGATAGCTCCTTTTTAGCTATTAGAATATGGCTATTAGAATATGGCTATTGCCTTCTAACGACCTGACTCTAATAGACAGTTAGTATTATATTCGTAAATTTGTTGAATTAGCTTCTGCTATCTTCCAATAGCTGATAGCCATATTCCAACTAGTTGGTTGCTTTGGCACTCACACCATCGAGTAGGTTGTGAAGATTGCCAGACAATGCGTTGGTGATGTCGTGAACTGGTGAAAGTAGTTGCGCGACCACTTCGGCGATGAGTTGGTTCTTGCTCGGTAGACCGGCAAGAGCTTTAACGTCATCAGCTGAAAGAGTTGCACCTTCACCTGAAAATGCACCAGCAAACTGAAGTGCTGGATGTGTTTTTGCAAACGCATCAAGTACCTGAGCTGGAGCAACTTCATCGTCGCTGCTGATCGCGTAGAGTAACTGGCCAGTAAGAGCTGAGGTATCAGTGTTTTTGTAGACATCGTGAGATGCTAGGGCAACACGGACAAGTCGGTTCTTAACAACCTTGATCGTTACGCCAGATTCGCGGGCGCTGCGGCGGAGTTGTTGAATATCAGCTACGCTGAGGCCTTGATACTGTGCGAACACAGTCATCTTGGCATCCTGTAGACTATCGCTTATCTCTGCAACCAAAGTGTTCTTTTTATCGCGGGTAATTGCCATAAAAGTCCTTTCTTTGATTGATATACTATGTCACTACATTGTTAATGTACAGAAATTCGAGAATTAAAAAAGTCTTTGATTCTCGCACTACCAAAGACTTGACGCAACATGTTTGTTTACATCCTCGGTAGCACGATTAAGTGATTTCTCACAGCTACTGTCTTTGGTAATGTCTACCCCGTAGTATAGCAAAAATCTAGTAAAATTGTCAACAGTTTTTAGCCCGTATGAGAGAAACGCTATCATTGTCCGCTCATATTCCTTTACCTTGGCATGTTAAATCAGTACACTAGCAATATATGATAGCTTTGATTGT
The DNA here is from genome assembly GCA_038319685.1 of Saccharimonadales bacterium (SeqCode). Taxonomy (GTDB): domain Bacteria; phylum Patescibacteriota; class Saccharimonadia; order Saccharimonadales; family Saccharimonadaceae; genus UBA6022. The sequence goes on along the minus strand of JBBQDN010000007.1, from coordinate 65,679 downwards.
TGCAACTGCACACCGTAATGTTATTGGCGCGTCCAATGATCTGCCGTGGTACATACCTGCCGATCTGAAACATTTTAAGGATGTCACGACGGGAAAAACGGTCGTTATGGGTCGCAACACGGCTGATTCAATTGTGGCCAGACTTGGTCACGGGCTGCCTAATCGAACGAACATTGTTGTGACGCGTGACGAATCATACTACCCTGAAGGTTTTGAGGTCGTCCATTCACTGAGTAGTGCGCTTGGCCACGATGATGAATCAGAACTACTAATTATTGGCGGTGCGCAGATATACGAGCAAACGATTGGGTTGGCCGATCGGTTATATGTGACGGAGATTGATGCTGATATTGACGGTGATACGTTTTTCCCTGAAATCAATCTTACTACTTGGCGCGAAACAGCACGCGAATCACATATCAAGGACGAGCGTAATCCATACGATTACGATTTCGTGATATTTGACCGGATCACCTAATGTACCGCGCCGTCGTGCCTTCGGTACTAGCTGCATACAATATTAACTATAGGACAATCAATAGTGCCCAAAAGGGCTATCGCAACGAATCATATCCGGTCGTACTCACTGATAAACGCACTATAAACGTGCTATTTTACAAACGTGAACCAGGTATTCCTACGCGTATGAAGCGTGCCGACCGTGTTTCGCAGTATCTTGCGGACGCTCACTTTCCCGTTCGAATACGACACGATCCCCGGACCTTGCAACTTGCTCGTGCGGGACAGAAAACGTACGTCGCCATATATAATTATCTGCCGGGCCATACTATTCCATGGGAAGCATATACGAAAAAGCACATTAAACTTCTGGGCTGGGCTATGAGTGATATGCATGCCAGGTTACGTGATATGCCGGCTGGGCAGTTGTCGCAACATACTGTCATTATCGAGCTGCTTAGCCTTCTAACGAGGATGCAGGAATATTTTGATGACCCCAGTGTCATTGGTGCGCTGAGCAATAAACTACAGCTCACTGTCGAGACAGACTACATCGACAAACTGCGTCAACTCGTGCTGTTATTTGAGGATTCGACGAACGACCAGCCACTTCATATGGATATGGTGCGCGGTAACGTCTTATTTCACGCTCCGCAGGGGGATGACTATTGGCAGATTGGTGACGTGGCGCTATCCGGAGTGATTGATTTCGAGAAAGCATCCTTTGGTCATCCGTTGTTTGATATTGCACGAACGCTCGCATTTCTGTTAGTCGATTGTGCGGTCAAAGACGACCTAAAAATACGACGCTATTTTCTTGCGTCTGGATACGACAAGCGCGGTCAGGCTAGCTATAATCCGCACACGGTGTTTAATGGTGTGCCGTATGTGAAATTACTCGATGGCCTGACGAGTGTTTTTCTGTTGCATGATTTGTATAAGTTTTTGCGTCATACGCCCTATGAATCCTTGCCAAGTAATCATCACTACATTCGGACACGTAATATACTAATTAGCTACGCTATGGTACGATATTCATAAAGCAGAAAGAGTCAGGGGATTTCATGGGAGATTGGAAAAAAAGGCTTGTTTCGCAGAGCGATTTAATGACGCTTTCCGAGCAACTAAAAGCAAAAGACAAAAAGATTGTCTTTACTGCTGGGTCATGGGATCTTATTCATGCCGGTCAGTGCCGCTACCTTGAAAAAGCTAGTGAACTTGGTGATATCTTGGTTGTTGGCGTCAGTAGTAATAGCGCCATTAGTCGCGTCAAAGGTCCGAACAAACCTATTCTTGATGAAAAAATTCGTGCCGAAATGCTGACTCACCTTCGCTGTGTTGATTTCGTGACTATTCTACCTGAACCGAGCTGTACTCCCTCACTTGGTCTTCTAAAACCTGATGTGTTCGTCACTGTCAAAGAGGATTGGACCGACAACTACAAAGAGTCTCGTGAATACAAAACCGTGAACAAATATGGTGGCGAAGTTGTTGTCGTTGATCGTCAGTCAACAACAATTTCTACAACTCAGATTCTCCAGCGTGCTATCGGTGGACACCTTAGTGAAGTACTAAAAGATTTCATGCAGTACCGTAAAGAACCACTCAAAGAGAAGTAATGGCCGAGACCTCTGACCACGGCAAACAGCTCCTCTACCGTGATGCTCGCGTCACTGGCAAATATGACGAGATTTGGCAGTCGACGGGCAAATGCGTTTTTTGTGACCTGAAAGACAAGTACATTATTTACGAAGAAAACGGCGTCGTTCTGACGATTGCTGTTTTTGCGTATATTGATGGTCACATGATGATCATCCCTCGCCGCCATGTGAAATCGGTCAAAGAACTGACGCCGGATGAATGGGAAACCATGCGCAAACTCATGTATCTCGCCAAAAAGATCATCCGTGAAACACACGGTATCAAAGGTATGCAAATCATTCAAAAAGACGGTGCGAGTGCCCAGAGTACTGTCGAACATATTCATTTCCACTGTGTTCCATTTGATGACCCAGATTTATCTGTTTGGAACTACCGCCAACTTGAACATACGCCAGTGGAAAATGCCGATCTATACAAACAACATTCCGCTAAAATGCAAAAACTCGCCAAGCGATTTTCGGATAAATACCAAGATGAGTAATTATCATCCTGGCGACATTGCTGTTTTTATTGCTGCCCCGCGTGAACTGTCAGTCGAACGTTTTACGCAAATCGTCAAACATTATTTGCCAAAAGGCTCTATCCTACTTGGGATTGCCAAAGAAGAATTCGTGCTTGGTTTCGAGGATCAGCCGCAGTTTCGTATGTTAAAACAATCGACCATTCAGTCGATTATTGATAAGGTTGCAGTGTCAGCCTCGCCACACAAAATTTACACACGTGAGTATGAACAAAAAGATCTGGAAATGGTCGTCGGGAATCTAAATAGTAGTCAACGAGTACTACTCGTGAACGGATCGTGGAAATACGCATTTCATAATCATCCAGCGTATAAAACGCTTGTCGACAACAATGTACCAATTAAATTTATCTCACCATTTGCTGATGAGGTTGAAGCACGCGCCTATGAAATGTCACATACACCCGTTGTCGAACAGCCAGCTGTAGGACAGGTTTTTTCAGAACGCGAAATGTTGGAATTTGCCGATCAAGCGTCATTACAGTCGTTTGATTATAGTTTCCAAACTGGCGTGACACTTGGGCGAAAAAAAGATGATGGCTACGAATTTTTACTGTCGGCGTTTAATAAAGTTATTCCTTATCAAACCTACGCACTTCATCACGGTAACCAGCGTGAAAAACATCTGTCGAAACCACACGACACCAATCACTACGATACGATTCACGCCGAAATGAAGCTCCTCGTTGATGCTGCAAAACAGAACATTGATCTTACAGGCTCTACTCTCTTCATTAATCTCCTTCCCTGTCCGAACTGCGCTCGTACATTGTCCCAAACAGATATTGCTGAGCTGGTCTACATCCACGATCATTCCGATGGCTATGCGGCCGAGCAGTTTATACTATCCGGTAAAAAAGTAAGAAGGATTGAACTATGAAATACACACTAAAATTAAGTAAAGAATTTTCCGCAATTCAGGGTCTTCGTTCACCGATTCGTGATGCGAAACAGCTTCCCTCACTTCAACCACAAACTGGATATGAAATAGTTCTCATTGTTGGTGTTGAGTTCGACGAATCACAACTTGGTGATCGTGGTTGGTTTGTTGATACGGATAGCCTTGAGAGTGCACTAGACGCAGTTAGCGTACAATTATCAGGTACAAAGTGGACTGAATTATTTGATTTTCGTCCTACTTTTGAACTTGTCAGTCGTTGGATCTATCAACAACTTGAAACGACAATTCCACAACTATCCTACGTCGAGTTACAGAACGAAACGCTTGATATTACTGTAAAATATAAACAGGAGAAATAATCATGGCACACCCTGAATATCAGTATTTAGAACTACTCGCGAAGATTTTAAAGGATGGTAAAACCAAGCCTACTCGCGGTATTGTGCCGATTAAAACGATCTTTGGTCATCAATTACATTTTGACCTACGTCACGGTTTCCCACTCCTGACGACGAAGAAAATGCCATTCAAGATTCTCACCCACGAGCTACTCTGGTTTGTGTCGGGTAACTCAAACATTAAATACCTCCAGGATCACAAGATTCACTACTGGGATGATTTTGCCGACAAAGACCTCAATTTAGGGCCAGTTTACGGTGTGCAGTGGCGTCACTGGAAAGACCAAAACGGCGGCGAGATTGACCAGTTACAGTGGGCTATCGATCAGATCAAAACAAACCCTGATTCAAAAGCAATTATCGTCAGCGCCTGGAACCCAGCCGAACTGGAAGAAATGCGACTACCACCGTGCCACACGATGTTCCAGTTCGATGTAACCAAAGGTAAACTTCGTATGCACCTGTATCAGCGGTCATCTGACGTATTTCTCGGTCTGCCGTTTAATATTGCGCAGTATGCGATGCTTCTGCAAATGGTTGCGCATGTGACAGGACTCGAAGCGCGTGAGCTCGTTGTGTCGATCGGTAACGCTCACCTATATACCAATCAGCTTGAACAATCCAAAGAAGAAGTCACTCGGACACCGATGCAGTTTCCAAAACTAAAAATCATTGGTGACCCAAAAACAATCGATGATTTCACGATGGATAATTTTGTGCTCGAAAATTACGAGTCGCATCCACATATCAAAGCCGACCTCGTTATTTTGTAATCAGCCTGCGGTATAAGGCTGCGTGTTCGCCTGCCATGCGCTGGTTTGTAAAATGCGTCTCGAAGCTACTGCGGCACATAGAACGATCAATCTGATCGATCGATTGTAGTTTTACTGCGATATCACTTGCCGCCTGATTATCGTTGGCATATGCAACAACAAAACCGTTTTGCCCGTCAATGATAAGCTCGGGCGTTGCACCGCGATCAAGTCCAATTACCGGAGTACCACAAGCCAGTGATTCAATGGTGACCATGCCAAACGGTTCGTCAAATGTCGATGGGACGAGTAATGCTTTGGCATTGCCGAGAAAAGCCTGCTTATCGGCATTGGATTTTATATGACCGACGTATTCGATCATTTCACCAAGTTCTGGCTCGATATGCGTTTGCCAGTAGGTATCTTTAGTATCACCGGAATAGTGTTTACCGGCGATTTTTAATTTTAGTGGTGTTGCGGCTGTTTTGTTATATTCTTTGACGGCCCCAATAGCGATATGCACACCTTTTGGTTCGATGATGCGGCCTAGGTAGGCTATGTAGTCATTCGTCGGGTTTATTACGGGTTGGAGGCTTTGTTTATCGATTCCATGATAGATATTCCCTACCCAGTTCGTATCATCGGGCATGCCGCGGCGCTGTGACTGCGATAATGAAATCCATGACAGATCCTTGTATTTTGGAAACACGTTTTTATACTTCACCAAAAAGTTGAATGGATCGTGGTGTGTGAAGACGACCGGTTTATTGCAGAGACGAGCAAATGGTAATGCGATATCCTCTTCGTTGGTATAGACATGAACAAGGTCAAGTTCGTCGTTGTTTGCCATATCGTAGGCCTGGGCAATAATCTCAGACTGCACCTGACGTGCCAGACTAATAAATGTGAACGGATGCTTTTTAAGAAGATCGAGGTAGGTATCGCCGCGTCCAGCGAGTTCCTGTTCAAAATAGGATACATCGGCGGTGATATTCGTGACATTCGTATCAGCAGGGCCGGGTGTAAACAACGTCACTTCGATGTTATTCTGTTGTAGCTGACGAGCGAGATCGAGCGCCAGTTTACCAGGTGAAAATATCACCGCAGGCAAGATGTCGCGGTGAATAAAAATATGCGGGACAACCAGCCCGACTCTAATTTTTGGTTTCGTCGTCATCCAGAAAGCTTAGATCAAGCTCGCCGTTGTTTACTTCAGGCTCATCATAGTAGCCATCTGCTTGTGTGTCGGTCATAGTATCTCCCTTTATGTAGGTATTGTACCAGAAATGACAAAATGTGCAAAAGCACTTGCATTTTGAAGAAAAAAGAGTATAATCTAATCTGACCTCGTCGCAGATAGATACGGAAGGTACCAAGATGCACACAGTGCTCGCTCTAGTGCACGAAAACACCATGATGAATGGTGTACGTAACGGCGGTCAGAGTCACGAAGCGGCATATGTCGCATTCGTGGCGCTTGGCCGCCCGCATATCAGTAACAACCTGCGTGGAATCTGCTGCACCAGTGAGCAGATTGAGGCATTCTTCGTTCATGCTGCCATGCGTGATACGGAGATGGTCATCCGAGGGATCCGTTGTCCTGATTGCCACGGCTTTTCAGCCAAGGCTGTCGAGGCGTACAACTTCCTGGGGCGACCACTGATCGGGTCGTTGGCTGGATCAGATGATTTGTCGGTTCTGAAGGTAACCCGTTTCCTCCTCCTTCTGGAGGAAACGGACACAACGCGGGTCGGCAATCGACTGATCGGTGCCACGGCATGATCAACCGAGAGACGGTGGGAGGCAGAGTGATCTGCCACCCACCGCTCTCGAGCATTACCATTGACTTTTTTATAATTATTAAATACCCACTCATGATGAGTGGGTATTATTTTATCCAAGTATTCTATCTCATTAGCTAACGACGTTTTCAACTTTGATGCCAGGACCTTGAGTCGTTGAGATCGAGGTTGTTTTCACGTAGCTGCCTTTAAGGCTGGTTGGTTTTTGTGATTGGAGGCTGTCAAAGAATGCTTTCGCGTTTTCGGCAAGTTTTTTGTCGCCAAATGATACTTTACCAATCGCAAGGTGAACGATCGACTGTTTGTCGACACGGTATTCAACTTTACCAGCTTTGGCCTCTGTAACTGCTTTGGCAACGTCAGTCGCAACAGTACCAGATTTAGGGTTAGGCATGAGACCACGTGGACCTAACAGACGGGCGAATTTACCAAGTTTTGGCATGTATTGCGGTGTTGCGACCAATATATCGAAGTTGATTTCTTCTTTTTCCATTTGTTTGATGAAGCTTTCGTCACCAACAACATCAGCACCTGCTTTTTTGGCTGCAGCGTGCTCTGATTCTGGGGCGAATACGGCTACGCGAACAGTTTTACCGCTCCCGTTTGGCAAACTAACTGTTGCACGAATGTTTTGGTCAGCTTGGCGTGGGTCAACACCTAGGCGGACGTGGACTTCAACACTCGCATCAAATTTAGATGGATTTGTTTTTGTCGCAAGTTCAAGTGCTTCAGCGAGGCTGTAGACTTTTGTCGCTTCAACTTGCTTAGCGACGTTACGGTAGCTTTTACCACGGCGTTCTGCGTGAGGACGAGTGACTGGTTTAGGGCCTTTTTTGCTGTTCTGTTCCGCATCTTCTGATTGAGGAGTGGTATCACCAGCTTCTTTGCGAGCTTCTTTTTCGATTTTTTCTTCTACTTCTTTGATCGCTTTTTCGCTGCGTTTACCAGCTTTTGCAAGTGGCTTTTCAGCTTTTTCGACGACAGGAGTTTCTTCGGTTTTTTCTTCTGCTTTTGCAGAAGTAGCGCCAGCAATAGCTGCTTCGATCTCGGCAATTGTGTTTTTATCTGTTACTTCTAGTTTTAGCTTTTTCGCTTCAGCAAGTAAATCGGCTTTTTTAGCCATAGGTGTGAACCCTTTCTGTGGTAGTAACGGCTGTTAAGGCCTCCCAACATTGATTGATTATACTTCTATTATAACACAAAATGTTTGACCAATCTATAGATCGTGGTGCGACAATATTAATGTATGTACAAAAAACGACAGTGTTACAATACTACTATGACTGAATCACAAAAAAACACAGTTACTTCTATCGCTCTTATCGTTATTGGCATCAGCGTTGTTATTGGCGGCTATTTCTTGTATACATACGCTGCGCAGCGCTACGAAAAAGTTCGGTCTGATAGGGCTGCGCTGACCGAACGGGACCGGGCACGTAAAGTGAACGTTTCGAATATAGCATCGAACTTGGTTGCATGGCAGTTGGTTCTTCAGGGTGAAGATGTTGCACAATCTCAGGATGGACTCGATCAGATTGCGGTTCAAAAAGGTGAACACATCCTCGACCCCCTGACAAAAAAACCGTATGTTTATACTAAAAATCAATCGACGATGAAGGTGGGTGAAGTGTATTTTGGTGTTGGTCTGGTATGTGACAACAAAGTCAACGGTTCAAAAGGCGCTGGACTACTTACCGGTGGATCAAGTCGTTCGGTTGGTGTGACGACAAAACTTGAATCGGGCGGGTACGCCTGTCAGTCAAATCTATAAATTTATTGTTCCCAGCTAAATTCTGGATGACCGAAATGGCCATACTGTGCAGTTTTTTCATATATCGGACGTTTTAAATTAAGTGTTTTGACGATACCATGGGGTGACAAGTCATATCCGATGACTGATTCCTGTTCGCCGTCAATTGTGACAGTCGCCTCGAGCGGCTGATCATAACCAATTGCGTAGGCCAGTTGGACGAACACTTCTTTGGCATTTCGCTTTTTGAGGTAGTCGACAGCGATCTTACGGGCGATGTAGGCCGCTGACCGGTCGACCTTACTTGGGTCTTTACCACTAAAACAGCCGCCGCCAATCGGAATACTCGGTCCGTAGTTGTCAACGACCAATTTACGACCAGTTAGGCCTGCGTCGGCGTCGAATCCACCCAGGTCCCAGTCACCTGCTGGATTGATGTGAAAATCAACGTTTTTTGCAAACGTGGCGAGCGGTTCTTGACGTAGCCAGTGCTTTGCTCGTGCTAATAATTCATCCTGTGGTGCATGTTGAAAACTTGCAACGACGGATACAATTTCATTGTCTTTAAGTGTCACCTGTGTTTTGCCATCAAACGGCCATTTGTCATAAAGGTACTGATTTAAGTGTCGAGCCAGTACGACCTCTAGTGGTAGGAATTCAGGTGTAGCGCTCGTCGCATAACCGACCATAATCCCTTGGTCACCTGCGCCGCCAGTATCGACCCCCTGAGCAATTTCAGGGCTTTGTTTTGCAATATGAATTTCGAGTTCAACATCACCAGCAATGCGGGCGACGATCGGCGCAATGTCAACTGTGGCGTGCGACGTGAGTTCGCCGGTGATGAATACTTTGCCGTGTCCACCGACTGTTTCAACGGCCACGCGGGCACTACTATCAACTTTTAAATAGGCATCTAAAATTGCATCTGATATTTGATCGCACAATTTATCAGGGTGTTTTGGACTGACGCTTTCGGCTGTCCTGTAGTTAGTTTTTGACATAAAAATGACTCCTTTTTGCATATCTGCTTTCGCACATGGGCAAAAAAATGAGTCATAAAGACATCACACATCTGCCCTACTAGGTACGTAGGCTAGAAGAAGCACCTTACGTAGAATATGGAATGGAGAATATGGCATTTGCTATCTTCTATATTCCACCTTCTATCTTCTAAAACGTAGGTTGCTGGCAGGTCACGGAGCTAGTTCTCTCGCTGCACTCTTGATATACGATTTGTTAATGTAAGTTTATTGTAACATAGAAGCGTGTTGTTATTCTAGGATACCAAGATCTTTAAGAATTGTATCCGCGTCACCACCCTCGTTTTCAATCATTGCATAGGCATTATTGATTAAGGTTTCTAGGTCGTCACCTTCTGCAAGCCCATCGCGCAGAAACTCACGATTTAATTCACTGATGACACCTTTTAACTTTACAAGGAGTATCTCTGGTGATAATTCAAGATTTTGTACAAGTAAATCTAACTCACGACGCAGTGCTATTCGAGTGGTCACGAGCGCATTATCGTCAGGTGTTCTGCGTAATTCGTCATCGGCATATGTTTCTGCCATATCTAACTCTTCGATATAGCGTGGTGTGTTACGAGCAGCTTGAAAGATCAAGGCTTTATGAAGAACAAGAGCAAGCTGTAGTTTTGAACGTGCTAGGGTGTCAGTTCCCGTGTTAATACTATCAACGAATTTTTCGCAAATCTCGGCGTATGCAGTCCAGGCGGCCATTTTTCTCTCAGGATCGGGACTATTTTCACTGAGTAATTCAAGGATTGCACGCTTTGCTTCTGCTAGATCGGTCGTTTCTACAAATTCGAGCCAAGAAAAAAGTTCCGTTATGATGTCGACAGATACTTCGGGGCTATATGTCGTCTCAGCGGTTTGATGGTAGGTATCTGGGCTAGGGTTTGGAGTATCCATCTCATTAGTATAGAGAAAATGAAGAGAAACTAAAACACCGTCTGTTTGACGAGACGGTGTATTAGTAAGTTCAGGATATATCTAGCCTTCGACTTCGACGCCCATTGAACGGGCAGTTCCTGCAATCACTTTGACGCGAGCGTCCATGTCATTGGCGTTGAGGAAATCTTTTTTCGCTTCTGCGATTACTTCAAGTTGTGCACGAGTAATCTTGCCAACTTTTTCTGAGTGTGGTTTCGGTGAACCTTTTTTGATACCAACCGCTTCGCGGATCATGTCATCAACTGGTTGGCCAAGTGATTTCCAGGTAAAGGTACGATCTTCGAACACCTGTAAGTGCACGATGACGTCTTTGCCCATGTCAGCTTTGGTACCTTCATTAAATGGATTGATAAAATCCATCATGTTCAGTCCCCATTGTCCGAGAGTTGAACCAACAGGAGGACCTGCAGTCGCACGACCAGCTGGGATGCGTAGTTTTAGATTACCGATAACTTTTTTAGCCATATAATTTCCTTTTAGATAAGTATTTTCACGTTAAGTGAAGCTTATGTGCGTAACTGCTTAACTATACTCTTTTTATCTCTAAATTGCAACATGAGCCTTAAAAAGTGTCGTGTAAAATAAATGAACTCTGACAAATCAGAGTTCATTTGATGTCGTTAGTATCCTAAACTTTTGTAACCTGTAGTGCGTCGAGTTCGACAGGTGTATCACGGCCGAACATGCTGACCATAACTTTAACTTTACCTTTTTGGGTGTCGATTTCGCTGATTGAGCCATCAAAACCTTTGAATGGACCGTCAGTAATATTGACGACTTCACCAACTTTAAAGTCGATGTGGTGCTTAGGATCATCAACGCCCATGCGCTTTTTGATTTTGCTGATCTCGCTGTCCGATACCGGAGTTGGTTCAGTGCCACTTCCGACAAATCCAGTCACCCCTGGGGTGTTACGGACAATGTACCATGTTTCGTCAGTTAGTTTCATTTCGACAAGCGCATAACCTTGAAAGATTTTGGCTTCGATCACTTTGCGTTTGCCGTTTTTAATCTGAATTTGCTTTTCTTTTGGCACCATAACGTCAAAGATTTTATCGGCCATGTCGACGGCATTGATGCGCTGACGAATACTGTCGGCTACTTTTTCTTCGTATCCACTGTAGGTGTGAATTGCGTACCATTGGCGAGTTGAGTCGTATCGATTTTGTGACATATGCTACTTTCCTAAAATTACATCAAATAAATATTTAAAACCTGCGTCAAGCAGTAAGATCAAAACAACAAAAAATAGCGAGAACGCCAGGACTGCGCCGGTGAGTCCCCATGTTGCTCGACGTGTTGGCCAACGAACTTGACCAAGTTCGTACCATGCACCCTTGAAATACCGTCCCATGGCAACGATTGGTGTTCCGATGCGCCCAAAAGCACTTTTGGTTTTCCGTGTTTTGGTCTGGGTAACTGCACTTGATTGCTTTTTAGCTGGAACCTTTGTCGTCGCAGTCGAATCAACCGCTTTGATACGCGTGACCGTAGCGCTAGTGCTACTCGTCTTTTTGGCTGATGATGTTTGCTTCTTTGTTGCCAAAGTGGTCTCTCCCAAATTAAATAGTCTGCTACTGCAGACTGTCAATACTTATAGTAGCGTGCTATGTCATGTACGTCAAGCATGCTACCATAGAAACAATGTGATAATCCTTATAGTTACCCTATTACTAGCTGGTCTGGTCGCCGTATTATGGGCGATAAAAATGTTTATTGTCGTCAGAAGGTATCACGTGAACTTTGTTCCTAAAAAACTAGTCGACATACCTAGTGTTAGTGTGTGTATTCCCGCCCGTAACGAAATTCATGCCTTGACAGAGTGTCTTGAACGAGTTCTGGCGAGTGATTATCCGAAATTAGAAATATTAGTACTCGATGACAATTCAGCTGACGATACTTCTTTGATTATTCGTTCATTTGCTCATGCTGGAGTTCGATTCATTGCCGGGAGTCCCCTGCCGGCTGGTTGGCTGGGTAAAAATTTCGCACTGAGCACGCTTCTCAGTGAGGCGAGCGGAACATACGTGTTATATATGGATGTCGACACAAAACTATCGACTACATCAATAAGTCGAATAGCAAATCTAGCAGTGAATGAAAAAGCAGCTATGGTGTCGGTGATTCCTGACAGGTATGACACCGACCGACCGATTATATATTTTGGAACACTTCGCTATTTTTGGGAATTACTGCTATCTACCCGAAAATCACCTCCGGCTTCAAGCTCGGCGTGGTTCATTGACCGTCAGATGTTTATTGATGAACTTGGAGGGTTTGATGCGCTACGTGCCTCTGTTCGTCCAGAAGTAGCGATTGCGCGAGTTGTGTCAGAAAAATCAGCCTATCAGGGTGTGGTTCATTCTGGCGCGTTGGGTATTGGCTACGAAAAGCGATGGGCATCACAGGTCGAAACAAGTCGACGTATTTTGTATCAGATGGCTGGAGGAACGTGGTTTAAGGGCGTCTTTGCAGTGCTTGGGCTTATCATTCTAAATTTACCCACTCTTGTGGTTATGAGTAGTGTCATGACGTCATGGGGGTATATGCACAGTATCGCACTTATCGTTCTCGTACTATTTATCGCGACGTATGGACTTTTCTTGTCCCGTACATGGCGCACCAGGTGGTGGCTCGGGATGGTGCTGTGGCCGTATATTATATTTCAGGAATTGGTTTTATTTGTGACGAGCATGACTGGGTATGTGTCACACACGATTACGTGGAAAGGACGTTCAATTGAACGAACTCACCTTGATGCTCCTGCTATTTCTTTAGGGGAAGTGAAAAACTAAACGTCGATCCGTGGTTTAATCGGCTAGTCAGTTCGATATGGCAGCCTAATTTCTTAGCGAGTTTGAGCGCAACGTACAACCCAAGTCCGGTACCGCCTGTTTCACGAGTACGATAATCTTCGGAACGGTAAAATTTGTTGAATATTTTTGATTGGTCACTTTTACTAATTCCGATGCCAGTGTCTTTGACGGCAAATTCAACTGTATCCTTATGTTTTGTCACGATCAGCGTCACGTTGCCTTCGTTGGTGTATTTAATTGCATTTGTCACAAAGTTTTGCAATAATTCCTGTACATACAATTTGCTCGCGTTTATGGTGCCGAGGCTTGGTGATGTGTCCAGGTCGAAATGTAGGTTTTTGTCTTTGGCTTCGGGTGCGTACTCGTTATAAATGTCGTCGATAAGGATACGTACATTAATATCTTCGGCGGTATCGGCGACGCCACGTTCGGCGCGGGATAATGTCGATAAATCATTGACCATTTTCGCCAGAAAAACGACTTGGTCATGAGCGACCATTAAACTATCTTTGAGTCGCTGAGGTGGTATATCTGGGCGTTCCATCATAAGCTGCACATTGCTGACTGTTCCTTCGACAACCGTGATTGGCGTGCGTAGTTCATGACTAATCACACTAATAAATTCGTCACGCTCTTCTTCGAGACTTTTTGATTTTGTAATATCACGCATGATGATGACATAGCCGTCTTCGTTATCGCCACCACGTGTTCGGCTAAATGTTCCTCTGATCGGAGAGTAAGTTACCTCAAGTCGCACGATATCGTCACTAAATGTGATAGTCATGTCATCTCGAACAACGACGCCCCGGGATTTTTGCATTTCTTTGAGTAAGCTCACCCGTTTTTTATCACCATCCATGAGGTGTAATATTTCGTCAATATTGCGACCATTGAGGTTATTATTAGTGTCAAGTAAGCTCAGGCTAGAGGCATTATACACTCTGACGATTCCGTTCTCGTCTGTGCTAATAATTGCATCAGCCAGGTTATTAATAAGGGTCAGTATACGATCACGTTCTAGTGCTTCGAGAGCCTTTGAATGGTCAAGTGCGTCTGATTCAGTTTCACGAATTCGGCTAATGCCGATCGACGCAACGCCGATGAGCAAAACGGTGATTATTGCAATGATATTTGCAGTTAATAACTTGGTATCTTCGACGTGGTAGGCGCTGTCAGTCACTACTACGATTAAAAGTGTGATGACACTCAGTCGTAATCCGTTGTCTCCGAAATAAGCATATGTTGCTAAAAATAACAGCGTCCACGTCGTGACGATTGGCAGCGCCAAGCCCGACACGCATAATAGATACGCGGTCGCAAATAGGTGGTATAGGACAATCCGTGTGACGGATGACAGCTCCGATTTACCTGGAAACACAAATTGATACACAGCCAGAATCAGCCATGGGATAATGATTGCATAAAATAATCCATTATTTAAAAATGAAGTACTTGCGATAAGATCATATTTAATAAGTGAACCATACAGAAATAGCCCAACAGGAACAATCAACCCGACATATCGGATTACTTTCGCTGTTTTGACGTTTACCTTTGTCCCACCGATAGCCATACGTGTTGTTAGTATACAGGGTAGCGTAAGCTTTTTAAATAGACGGCGTCTGTTTTTTCAAATCACGTCGATGAATTTTATACGCAGGATCACCGACGGACACAAGTTGCCAAAATTCATCCGAGTGATTCATCTGTATTGTATGCGATAATTCGTGGATTAATACATAATCTATCAGTTCAAATGGGAGTTTCATCAGTGCGATATTTAGGCTAATTGTTCCGTTGCTGCTACAACTTCCCCACCGTCCGCTGGCGTGTGAAAACCGAACCGAATCGTACGAGACCCCGTATGTACGTGCTAGGTAGGCGAGTCGTTTCGGGAGGTAGCTCTTGGCTTCGAGCCGTAGTGCCTGGATGATCACTGGCCGAAGGATTTTAATGACGTCATGGTCGTTTGGTTCTTTGTCATCAGGCAGGGTTAATACAATTTGTTGTCCATGGCGCGTCGCAGATATAGACGATTTACCGTATCTAACAACCAGACTGTGGCTTTTGCCAAGCTGCATACCGGATTCGTATTGGGTTTCACCTTGGTGTTCCTGGATCATCTTTTGGAGCTCAGCCCGCGAGGTTTTAATGAGTCGCTTGACGACGAATAATGGCGCATACAGCGGTAACGACGCGCGGAGCGTGCCGTTAGGAGCAACGCGAATACGGACGTGCGATGCTTTTGCGCTTCGACGAACGGTGATTGTCCCAAATTCTTCGTCTTGTATTGTTGACACGGTAATCCTAACGGATAGTTATGTTACGGCGACCTGGTGGCCTAACAGCGGCGACTCGTTCTGGTGCAGGTTGCTGTTTGGCGATTGCTGCACGCGGTGCTGATAATTTTTTTAGTACTACTTTTGCTTGGCTAGCATAGGTATGTTTACCACTGATGACGACAGTGTGTTCCACGGCGCTGGGTGGGGTAAATCGTTTCAGTATTCGCAGGTATTGCTCGCCACTCAGTTGCCTATTTGTCGCTTGTTTTGCTGGTTTTATCGAACGATCTTTGGCAGTTGCAAGATCAGTCTGTACCCAAATAAATAGAACTTCATAGCCACGTTTTCTCGCCTCGACACCTACGGCTATTCGATCGGCTCGCGCATCGCTGTCAATATCGGCGACAATCGTACGTCCTGTTTTGAATAACTCACCCAGTTGCATGGCTGCAATCTGTTCAAGTATTTCTTGCGTATACAGTTCACCTGCACCATTTTCGATAAGTCGACTAGCAGTGGCGCTGTCGCTGACGAGAGGCGCGTCAAAGGTGTCGGCGAACTTTTCAGCAAACAAGCTTTTCCCTGCACCAGCAATACCTACCATAACGAGCAGATGAGGTTTGGGCAACTGTAATGACTTCATAGTGAGAGTATAGCAAATTTATGACTAAGCTGGCTAGTCGGGGTGTGTTACTCTGAGTCTCGCCCAAGCTCAAGGAGTGTTTCGATCAACTCTTCGCGCGATAAATCTTTGGTGTCTATGTTATTGTGCTGTGCGATCATATAGCCTTGAATCATATGTTTAAGCATAATGGCATCACTTCTCCAGAAATAGTTGACTTCAAAATGATCCGTCGAGTTCATAACGCGACTTGAAATAGTGAGTGATCCAAAAAACGGACCTGTGCTAATACCAACGTTTAGGACATCTTCAATACGCACGCTAATTGTACTGCTTGACCAAAAAAACGTTCGTTTTGTGATTGTAATTTTTGTACGGTCTACGACAATCGTGTCAGGAAAAAAATTGACAGGCATCATCACAGTACTTGCACTAGCAAGGATTTCGTGCGAACGCTTGACAACACTTTTTAAATGCGAAAGTCGATCATAGATTGCACCTGCTTTTTTGGCAATTATTGGTGAGAATAGTCTGCTTGCTCGAGGAAACGTCACCTCACGGTGAAGGATATTTTTGATCATTGGCGATGCAGTCAACGCCGTTCGTCCTAGGTGCTTGTTGGCATGAAACAATAGACGGTAATGATGCTGGAGATCTGGAACAGGTTTGATCCAATTATTGCGTCCAATGAAACGTTCTTCGTTCATACACACCTCCAGTTAGATGCTTTAATTATACGACAGATTTTTTTCATGCGCCAGTACATTTTTTGATCATCTTGTAGGGTTTTCGATAGTAATGACCATTGCCAGGCTTTGGTATGTTTTTGGTATATACGAACTTCCATTTACGGAATCGTAGGTATAGGTCATGTCGCGTGGCGTAACCTCCTCGAACACTTTGATGTAACCGTCGCGGTAGGCTGCCGTCGCATCACCTGGATTGGCGTGACCGGCAGGTGGCGGGAGCATGACGACGATGAACTGAAGCCCTAGCTCCCTGGTGATATTGCTTAGTTCCGCCTCTGACAGTTCAGTTCTGACCGTGTTGTCTCTGGTTGGGTCGGCTGGTCTGATATATACCACGACCGGTTCATTGCGTTCGTCTGCATCGGTTAGTTTCACTAGGCTTGTTCGGATATTCGCTACCACAATCGAACGGAACTGAGCACCCAGTAGTTCGTTTGATGCTGCTTCGGAATTCATACGTTTTTTGGCTTCGCCTATTGCCCAAGCAAGTCCCTGCCAATTAATATGACATCCTGTTTTGTCGTCACAGTCAAATGTTGAATCCAGCCGCTGAGAAAACTCAATTGCCCCACGAGTATAAGGACCATTCAGCCAGTTAAGGAGCGGCTCGGTCAGGCCGGTAATAAGGACGAGACCTTTTCGCTGCTCGTTACTAAAAACCGTATCAATACCTGTCGGCGTGCCGTCTAAAAACTCATAATCTTGCCTGAGTTCCGGAAGTCGCTCGGCCAATTCACCCATCACGCCCGCGATAACTAGTCCTCCGTAACTGTGGCCGATCCCCGACAGACACTTGTAGCCATTTTCCCTGATAATTTTTTCGGCAACATCCGTAATCTTACTAATATCAACTGTTCCTTTTATCTGATCGCGATCATTAAAGTTGGAATTATCGTACGTAAGGCTGTATACATCGCCGTACATCGATGTTGCGTCGCTGGTTTTGCGTGCTGTTTCATTAGCGCTACGTGTTCCAAACCCTGTTGCTTCGAGGATGATGCAGTGTTTGTCTGGATTTTGGCTCGATGCAATTTTTGTAAATTCAGGGTGTGAATCAGACCAAAGGAATTCGCCAGCAACTCGGTTAATGATAAATGGCACCGTCGCCAGTGCGGCAATTGCAATTCCCTTTTGCATTTTTCGTATCCGAGCGGCTTTTTCGCCTCCACGATACTGCACCGGGAGTTTATCTGGAGCATCACCTGGCGGCATTAACAGCGGTGATATATCAAACGGAGTTGTCGCTGCCATCGATACCATAACGTGATTCCCGAGGTTGGAAAAAAATTTACGTTTTGGTATATATCGCCGGGTTGCTTTTTCCTGCTGTCGCCACTGCTCGTCTGTTTGCCCTGGCCACTGTACGGGGTCGTAAACCATGGTTGCCTCTGACGGGTAGTCACCTTGCCTCCTGACAGGCAATTCCTTATGTCTTCTATGGCCTAGTCGTGTTACTTTACGCATCAGCATATTTATCTCAGTATACGCCTAGTGGTGATGCCTGCAAAAAATATGATTCGGTGATAATCTGTCGCATAACCATGTTCGTATGCCTTTCCCGCGGAGCCTACTTGGACGGCGATCCTCTATCTGGTACAATATGGTGTGTTATAGGGGCGTAGTACAACGGTTAATGGGTCTCCAAAACCATGCGTTATACTGTAGACTATGGCATATAAAGACCCGAACGATCCTCGTAGACTTATCAGTGGTCGCAAGCATTATCTCAAAAACAAGAAGAGGTATATCGAAAATGCTATCGCGTCCAAAGAAAAGCTCAGAGCGTTCGTAAGGGAAAAGAAAGACAAGCCCTGTACTGATTGCGGTGTTAAATATCCATATTATGTTATGCAATTTGACCACCTCAGAGACAAAGAGTATCATATCAGTACACTTGTTAACTCCAATAACATAAAGAAGCTCGAAATCGAGTTAGCAAAGTGTGAACTGGTCTGTGCTAATTGCCATGCCGCAAGAACATATTATAGGGGAGTAGCTCAATTGGTAGAGTAGCGGTCTCCAAAACCGTTGGTTGCAGGTTCGAGTCCTGTCTCCCCTGCCAAAACATGAAGTCGACAACATGTCGACTTTTTGTTTTGGTATATTTATTAAATTACTACAATACTATTCTTACAATTGCTACAGATGCCCTCGATTTCAAATTGATGAGAGGTGACGACAAAATCGTGCTCCATTGACATGATTCTTATTGCATTTTCTAACACATCGTCAGAAATATGACTCAGTGTATGGCAAATGGTGCAGCGAAAGTGGTGGTGATGAGGACTAAATAAGTCAGTTAGTTCGTACCGTTTTTTCCATCCGATGTGCACTACTTTGACAACTTCGATAGAAATAAATGTTTCGATAGTGCGGTAAATAGTTACGCGGTCGATGTCGGCACAGGCATTGACAATTTCTTTGTGGGAAAGCGGCTCATCCGCAGCTTTAAGTGCTGTAAATAGCTTTTGTCGGGGTACGGTACTACGTAGTCCATTTATCTTGAGCAGATCATTTAAATCGGTCATACCGTTGCAGTATATCATACTTATTGCAACAAATTTGCATTAGATAATTTTCACTCGTATAGTCGACCGTGAATCTATAATAAAAATGAAATCAAAGGAGCATTTATGAATATTGGCTTTTACGGCAAAGGCGGCAGTGGCAAAACAACTCTATCTGCTCTATTTGCTATCTGGCTTGACGAAAAAGGTTATCAAGTAGGGTTACTTGACGCCGACGTCAACAGCCATACCGCTGAAGTAATTGGTGCAACCGTTAAAAAAGATAAAATTCTCTCGCATGATCAAAATGAACGAGCGATTTGGAAATATCTTGCAGGATCAAACAAACGTATTAAAGAAACAGAGTTTCTTAATACGTCGCCACCTGGTGAAGGGTCAGGCCGGTGGACACTTGATAAAGAAAACTTTATTACAAAACATTACGGTCAGGCATTCGGTAAACAGTCTAACGTCTTTACCGCTGGCTCATATAGCGCAGAAAGTGTCGGTATAGCGTGTCATCACGGTACGCAGACTGTCGCTGAAAATATGATTTCACATGCTCAGTTTACTAGCAAGCAGATACTGGTTGTTGACTCTGTGGCCGGTAATGACGGTTTTGGAACAACATTATATTTAAACGACCTACTAGTATTTGTGATTAAGCCGGAGCGCGAAGGTATTGCTGTTCTGAATCGATTTTTGGAGCTAGCCAAGCACGCAGATATACTTGAGCGAGTCGTTGTTATCGGTAACCAGGTTGCAACTGACGCTCAAAGGTTATTTTTACAAAAAGAAATACCTGTAGAGAGACTTGTTGGTATCCTTGATACGAATAATGAATTGATTGAGCAACGACTCGGTGATAGACCGCTTAGTGCAGCAATAGTTCGCAACCAAGATGGTACTATCTTTGAAAAAATTTTAAATCGAGTAAAGCCGCAAATAGACTATTACGATTCTATAGTTACTTTGCATAAAAAAGTTGCTGCCGAAAGCTGGGTAGCTGGCTCGTATCGTATTGGACTCGAAGATCAGATAGATCCAGAGTATCAAAGCGTATGAGCGTTCCGACGTATCCTGCTAGTCTTACCGAAGAAATGATCACTTTACTTGGTATACCTGCCATGCTTCATGCAGGGCTTAGGACTGAAGATAGTCCGATATCTGTCAGCCTTCCTTTGGCTGCTCAAAATGCAGCTCAAGCATTCCAAACTGTGTTTGACGATATGTCTATCGATGGGCGGATTTTTTTGGCACACAAAGCTACAGCAAGCAAAAGTATCATTAGCGCTCTTAAAAATTACACGTCGATAGATGTTGCATCGCAACATGAACTCAAAAGTGCCCTGAAGCAAGGCTTTTCACCAGATAAAATTATAGCTACTGGTCCAAAGTCTGATCGATTTCTTGAAGCATTGTGCGCCCAAGAGCAAATTGTTATTGCGATAGATAGCTTTAGTGAGTTACAAAGACTCGATACAGCACTCAAGAATCGTCACACACGTGTACTGCTGAGGCTAACACGTACTGTCTTCAACATGCCAAGTATAAAAAAACAAAGCCGATTTGGCTTTGATGCTCTGAACCTCGAGAACGCAATAACGTTTCTCGAAAACCACAACCAGATCACGCTCTTAGGTGTATCGTTTCATCTCGATTCACAGTCAATCGAAGAGCGGGAAAATGCTGTCGAAGCTGCGCTGGCAATTTTGCTTGGTATCCAGCAACGGGGCTTCATGGATGCTACCGTACTTGATATCGGTGGTGGATACGGCTCACATTTTGGGGTTGCACCAGAAACATACGAAAAGTTTGAGTCAAATGTGAAGGAAATGGTGACGGGTAGACGTGCGAGTTTTACATGGCAATCGCACCGTTACGGGCTTTCGTCAAACGGCACGAGTGTCCGTGGACAGCTTACGAATGTCGATTTTCCTCGGCAAATTGTCGGTGCGGATGATCTACGATCGCTGCTGGAGCGTAAAAATTCGAACGGCTCAACAGTTGCTGAGCGTCTTACAGATAACCTCATCGAACTCTGGGTTGAACCTGGAGCTGCTCTGTGTGCAACAGCCGGAGTCGTAGCAGCAGAAGTGATAGAAGTACGCGAATGTGATGGCGAATATATGGTTGTCGTGAACGCTCACCGTAATCAAATAATGTTTGAGGGTAATGAAAACGTAGCCGATCCTCTACTCGTTCCTAGGATCAAAAAAGATAGTGACCCTATCGAAGCATATATAGTTGGGCACCTTTGTATGGAAAACGACTTTATGACATTTCGCAAGATTGCATTCTCTCAAATGCCTCAAGCTGGTGATTGCATCATGTGGACACATACTGGAGCATATCGATCACATTTCAGTGCATCTCGATCAATCGGGCAACCGCTGTCTGCGCTCTATACATTAACAGCTAAGAATAAATTTATTAAGGAAAATGCATGATACATAACGCTATTGAAGACTTAATTGGCGATACGCCGCTTATCAAGGTCAGCGCCAAAAGCCATGGGCTGAAGAACATCGACGTCTATGCAAAACTCGAGTATCTCAACCCATTTGGCTCAGTAAAAGATCGGACTGCCCTCGGCCTCACAAAAGATATATCATTTGACGAGCTCAATAAACACAAAGGTCGACTAATCGAGAGTTCCAGTGGGAACACGGCAAAAGCACTGCAACTAATTGCAGGCCGTAATGACAGTGGACTCGTTAGTGTGACGAACCGGGTCAAAGTACCGGAGGTTGATCAGCTACTTCGCTATATCGGTGTTGATATCGTCTCGCTGCCTGGGCGCTCAGAATGCCCTGATCCAAATGACGATGATAATGCTATTTCTCTCATCGAAAAAAAGGTAGATGCCGAGCCTACGAAATATCACCATACGAAGCAGTATTCAAACCATGCTAACCCTCAGGCTCATATGCTCACCACAGCCCAAGAAATATTTGATGATCTTGGCGACATCGACTATATGGTGACTGGCGTCGGCACCGGTGGTTCAAGTGGTGGACTGATAGAATATGCTCAGCAAAATAACTTGCAGACGAAATTTGTCGGTGTTGTTTCGAAGTCATCCGACTTTTTACCCGGGATTCGCACTGAAGCGGAATTGTTTGAGACAAGTCTTTTCAAAAAAGAATGGTTTGAAGCGTTAGTCGAAGTATCATCTCAGGAAGCGTTGAAAGCGCTTGATGACTTAGTACGTAATGATGGACTGCTTGCTGGCCCGACCACTGGTGCTAGCTTTGCAGCGCTGAGAAACTACCTAACAGAATACGATACGTTACGTACAGATGGTTCACGGCGCAGCGTCGTATTTTTAGCATGTGACCGTCTGGAGTCGTATATGTCATACATCACAAAACGCATACCAGAGCGATTCAATATAAACAGCAACAGCGATATATTTGACATTACGGTATCAGCCGAAGAAAAAAATACCTATGAAATATCTGTCAACGATGATATTGAGCAATGGGTAGATAATAACAATGTTACAATCATCGATATGCGCGGCGTTAAGCCATATAATGCGTTTCATATAAAAGGCTCTGTGAGTTATCCCGAAGCGTTACTAAGCGAAGTGAGCGAGCAAGGGACACCATTTGATGAGTCGTCACCGCTACTTCTCGTGTGTCCGCGCGGCGATAGAAGCCTTCTCTACGCAGCAGCCTTACGCAATCGCGGGATCGAAGCATACAGCCTGGCCGGCGGTCTACTTGCATGGAGAAATGCGAAACTACCTTTTGTACGAATGGCGATGAATGGATAAATCCTATTACCCAGCACTCGCAGGGACGGACATTATCCACTTGGATACATCTGCTGCATTTCCGCTTCACAAGCAAGTCATATCTGCTGTCGATGCTGCTATGAAACACTTGCTCGGTGCTCCAGGAAAAGCACAATACGAATCCGCTGTTGCGGTAGCTGCGGAAGAAGCATCAATACGGCAGCATATTGCTAATTTTATTGGTGCCGAAAAGGACGAGGTATTCTTGGTCGCAAGCGCCACTGACGCGTCGCGCTGCATTGCAGAGCTTTGGGCGACAAACTCTCGTGTACTTTTTTCGCCAGAAGATCATAGCCGTATTGTCCATGAAGTAACTCACAGGTGCCGCGAAACAGTTTCGGTAACGTATATGGCGAATGGCGAATATGACTATGGCATGATTGCTGGAAGCAATGCAGATGTTGCGTTTTTGTCACACCTCCATCATATCTACGGATCAGATAACAACATTTCAACCATTAGATCGATGCTACCAAACGCAATGGTAGTCGTCGATGCGTCACAATCAGTATCGAGGATTAAACTCGATGTGCATAAAATGGACTGTGACGCACTTTTCTTTTCATCACAGAAGCTAGGTGGTGTCGCTGGTATCGGCGTGCTCTACATAGCGAAAAAACACATTGACTTAGCCAAAATGAAATACATCGAGCCAAATACTATCCCTATGATTCCATTAGTCTCGCTTGATGCAGCTATCTCGGTGTTAGAAGATACGACGATTACGGCGATACAACAGCGATTAGCAAAAATAACAGCCGATCTTATTGCCATCCTACGACTTAATCCTTCGATTGAGTTCACAAAAGGCCCGGCATATCCTGAGTACACTTGCTACGGTAATGGAATTGTTTCCTTTTCAGTAGCTGGCTACAGCTCACAAGATATTGCAATGATCCTTAGCGATAACAACATTCAGGTACGAGCTGGAGATCATTGTGTTGACCCCGCTGTAGCAAATCAAGATGTAACGAGGATCAGCATGCACATGTTCACTACAGACGAAGACTTGAATAAAGTAACGTCGATCTTAGCTACGCTATAGTCCATTAGCTTAGTATGATATTACACCACAATAGGTTCGGTAATCATCCTGGAGCCCCTGCCAAGAAAAATGACACATCGTCAATGATGTGTCTTTTTTATTTCTTATGCTTGACATGCCAAACCGTACTTTGATCAATTTGTGAGATGGATATAAGTCATGAGTGAATAAGAAGATGTAGCGAGAGAAGCCACCTTGCGTACGCCTCTGCTGTATATCATGTTCGACTTTTGTCGAAAATTTATAACGACATAGTATACTGAAGGCATGATATTTACTGAAAAGTCCGCTGTTAAGTTCATAATTGCAAATATGAGTGACATGAGTGCCAAGCAATACTTTGCACAAGACAAATTTAAAGAATTTATGAGTCTTGTAGTGCAAGGTAAAGAGATAGCTGCAGCAAAGCAGTACCAAGAGATCACTAGCTGTAGTATGGAAGATTGCCATTTCGCTGTATCTATCGCGAAACAGCTTTCTGTATAGTATTGAGTACAAGTGTACTACGTAGTTCTTGCATAGATTGGACGGGTGTAAGCTAGAGAGACTAAACATCCTTACCTCCTGAAATAGTGTCATCGGGAACAGAGTAGAAAGCTCTATCTTCATCCAGGAACTCCTGCCAATAGATATGACACGCTGTCAAAGGTGTGTCATATCTATTGATATTCACATTCTATGTAACCCCATAGTCTAGCGCATAAGCTTTATTGACTCTCGCGCCATTTTCTGATATGATATATTTTAATTTTAATACCTATAGTGAGAAAAAAATGGTCGTTCAATAGAGAGATTATCCAGTTCAAATAAATACCATAATTCCAATGCTAGTGGCCTAATTATAGTCGGTTCATACGCTCCGGTACACGACGGCCACTTCGATGCGATGCGTTCTGCAGAGAGGCGACTCCTGAAAACTGGAGATGATATAGCAGGCAACGTATTTGCTCCAAATAGCGACTCCTATGTCCTGAAGAAATTAGATGACAAAGATGGTACATGGAGCTTCGATAGACGTATATCTGAGTTTATCTCAAGAAATAGTGCAACAGAAAGCTTATCGTATGTAGATGACATTACCGGCTCTACGCCCCCAGAAAAATCAATTAGTGAGTCCGTTATTAATAATGTCAGCGACAGGCTCGGAATTAGTGCGTGTAGTTTAGTGCTGGTTGTAGGTATGGATCAGGTCAGAAGTATGGAGCCTCATCTCGATACTAATAGGGCGATCTGCGTATTGCGCCCAGGATACGAGTCGAAATTGCAAGAGGTTGCTCAAGATGATTGGTTTATTGATGCTGTCGATGCCAAGAGATTGTTGCTAACATCACGACAAAATACAGATATCGATATTAACTCCACTGTAATTCGAAAGAAGCTAGAGGGCGCTATTAATGATTAGTATCATTACTCCAAATTATAATGGCGAGAAGTGGCTTGGAGACTATCTTGAGTCAATAGCAAATCAGACATTATCTCAGGACGAGATAGAAGTGGTATTCATGGACGATGGCTCAACTGACAGATCTCGTGATTTAGTTGAGCAGTATGCAGATAGAATACCCGGCCTAAATCCAGTCTGGCATGAGCATATTGCTCGGCCAGGAGAACTCCGTAGCCAAGCGGTTCGCCGTGCCGTTGGTAAATACGCACTATTTTTAGACTCAGATGATTATTTAGGTTCTGAATCTCTCGAGCGATTACATGATTTTGCTCATGAGTATCCAAGCGACATCTTTGCTTTTCAACTAGAAGGTATTAACCGAAATGTGCCACGTTCTATGTTGAATAAGACGGTGGCAAATGCGGATGTCGTCGATTCCGGTATCTATAAAACACTCGGAATCTGGAAGATGGTAGATAGAGACTTTATCGTAGATAACGATATCAAATTTGATTCATCAATACGTCGAGGCGATGACGTTCTATTTTGCATTGAAGCGATACTAAAAGCACGAAAGATATCCATACTATCAGGCTACCCATTTTACATGCTGCGTGGACGCGAAGATGGTAGTTCGATAACGCAGGATGAGTGGGACCACGACAAAAGAATTTCCGTTGTTGATAAATCACTGGAATTGATAAATTCATTAGGTGAAGATAAAAACACAATTAATCATTTTTTGATTCGCTTATTTAACGCTGATGCCTTGGAGATAGTGGAAAGTAAAACAGCAACAGTTGAAACTGTAGACACACTAAGAAAAACCCTCACGCCCTACTGGAACAAAGACGTAGCAGACTTGATATATACTGATGAAAATAGACGTAAATTAGTAGAAGTATTTGGTGAACCCCTCGATGGATAAATTGAAGCAGTTTGAATATTTAAAATCTGCCGGTATCATCGCAACAGATAGCGATATTATATCAACCCATAACAATCTCGTGGTATCATCGGAGGCCGAGAATACAGTTTCTCGTATTTCTTCATTAGATATCATTAAGACTAGAGACGATCCTGGCAACTTAATATATGCACACCTCTTATCAAAGTCCATGGGCACTATCGGCGGCATATTGCCTCCTATTGATGACGAAGTTATTGAATTTGAAGGGAATATTGTTTCACGCTATCCCAAAATGAATCATCCAGACTGGAGAAACGTCTCAGCCGCTGATCTGTCAGAGGCTGTATTGAGATTGAATAATTTTCCATACACTACCATCGATACGATAATAAGAAGAATGGATGTAGCTTCATATACACAATTGCGTCTAGATTCGATCAACCATTTACGAGTAGGTGGTCTGGCCGATGTTAGCCAAGATATGCTGGATTTTTACATCGAGAATCATAACTTCAGTACAGCATCAGCACAAAACGAAGGGCTAGTACATGGTGATTTACACACAGGAAATGTCGTACAGGATGGCGAAAGCGGTAATCTTCTATTTATAGACTTGGATTCTATAGCAATCGGTCCAAAGGAGTATGATCTTGCATCATGGTGTGTTCGTTCCATGCGCGGTGATAAAGCGCCTGCCATCGAAGCAACTGAAGTGGCCGTCGGCAGGGGCGAGATCGGTTACGATGCCGTGCGCTCTATGATAGGCTGGAAGGCGTTGTCATCAATAACGCATGAGTTGGTTTATAATTTCAACAATCCAGAGGAGCAAATTATAGAAATCGCCTCTATCGCCAGTAAGCTCGGTGCGCCAGGAGCATGGGGTCAATATGAACAGTAAGCCAAGGATAGACATCATTGGCTCATGTGTATCTAGAGACGTATTTAACAGCAGGTTTAACGATGCTTATAAAGAGTATGTAGAGATTAATGAGACTGTATACCAAACGGCACTTCCAAGTATCGTTGAGCGCTCGGTAATACCAGATATTAACGACACCGATAATCCCAAAAAGATTTTCAAAAAGACTTTGAACGAGGAATTTTCAGGTAATGATGTAGATAGGGTTATAAAGTCTCGCCCAGACTTTATAATTATGGACTTTTTTGCAGATGTACACTTTGGCGTGACTCGCAAAATGGGGCGGTATGTAACCCGCAACCACATGGCATTTCAAACACTAAACGATTCAGATGTTTTTTATGACGATCATGAAAGCAGCCCTCCGGAAAGAATGCGGTTCGATAATGACGAATACAAGGCTATCGCAATAAAATCTCTTTGTGATTTTCGTGATAGAATACGAGACGAATTACCAAGGATAGAGTTTGTAGTGAATTCAGCACGCTTTTCACCAACCTACATGGATGATAACGAAGATACCGTGCTATTTGATAATCATGACCGAATACGGTGGAAAAACAGTAACTGGTCTGCATTAGATGAAATTGCTATTGATAAGCTCGATGCCCAACAAATAAGTCATAATAAGGAGTCGTTAATATCCACACCTTCCCATCCATGGGGACTACACCCGGTACACTATGTTAAGTCATATTACGATAACTTGTGGCGTAGTATCCGCAAGATTATCAAGGACTAGATTATGCTATTCACAACCAAGTATCGTACTGCTTCGTTGAAAAAAGGACGCAGGTTAATCGTTTGTAGTTCATCGAAAGAAACCCATTTGTAGGCACCATGCTCCCAGCTTAGAGTGATTGAGGGCGTATCATCTAAGTGCGTAGCGTAAAGTAACTTCGTAACGGATTTGTTCTCTTTTTCATAGTATGCAGTTTCTGTATACGCTAGTCGTACTTTCGATGCATTCAAATCTATTCCACATTCTTCTTGCATCTCACGAATCACTGCAAACTGCTCTGATTCTCCTGGATCAACAATACCGCCAGGCAGATCTGGTCGGTATGATTTCTCTGGATATTTTAAGTGTTTGCCAAGCGTCAACACCAAGACTTCATCCTTGTTATTCATAACTAGTATTTTTGCAACTGATTCAAGTGTTGTGTTTTGCTTCGGCATTATAGATTAATTGTAGCATTTTATATTACACCACAATAGGTTTGGTAATCATCCTTGAACCCCTGCCACGAAATGACGATCAGCATCTGCTGGTCGTTTTTTCGTGATTGGAGGCGTGTGAACCGAACCACGATCTGCCAGCAGAGCTGGCGAAGATCGTCGGTTCGAATTCTGTCAAATCTATGATTTGTACAGAATATAGCCGATGGCATAACAAGAAGTTTACGGATTGTTATATCATCGAAGCGTTGGACACGCGCCCCTGCCACTTTTGCAAACAAGCGGAAATAGGAAGCGCAGCGACCGCCTTCCACGCGCCCCAATTAATAATAAGATATTATGCAATAAACACTGCCAATCCAGGGGGATAAACCCTGGAACCATAGTTATTCGTCATTCTGTTCATCCCACTCTAGAAAAATTACACCGCAGTGGGTTCTATAATCACCCTGAAGCCCCTGCCACAAAAATTCATTAAGCCTACAACAATAATTTGCCGCTTGCTTGTATAGACTCAGCGATAAAGAACTCTAGTGGTGTGTATTCGTCTTTGGTCTGTGCTTGTTCAAGATATTTATAGTACGCCTGCTTACGCTCTTTGAGAACAATAGGAGGTGCAATGCCGACGTTAAGCGCCTGCGCCAGCATCAATAGACGACCAGTTCGTCCGTTGCCGTCACTAAATGGATGGATTTTCTCGAACAAGGCGTGAACATTTGCAAGTATTGATACGATATCTCCCGAACCTGTATTAATGTCAGTGAGCTCAGGGATTAATTTGGGAATACTTTGCCAATTTGCAAGCGGCACGTGTGTCCCCATAATGCGTACGGCGTGTTTTCGGTATTGACCAGCGTCACCAACGATTCCATTCATAAGGCGAAGATGAATGCCTAAAATCACATCTTCACCTACAACAAACGAACCTTTCGCCTCTGCAACTTGATCGAGAAGCCAGTAAAGGGCAGCCTGGTGGTTCTTTGCCTCTAATTGCTCGATAGCCGTGCGGTTTGAAAGTACTTTGTTATTAAAGATAACGTCCTCAACATCGTTAAACGTCATAGTGCTGCCTTCGATAGTATTTGTGTGATACGTAAGGTGTAGGGTAAGTTTGTCTAGCATCCCCTGGTTTGATATGACTTTAGTGGCGGTAAGATGATACTGCGCTGCATCTTTTTTGGCTAGGTTCAAATCGTCCTCAGAGATAGACGAAGACCCAGTAATTGACGCGTGTAGTTCTTGGATACGAACTTGAGCCTTCGCGCGTGGTATGGCACGCTTATTAATCCATGCGTTAAGCGCAGGGAATGATACACCTAGCTCAGCGGCTAGTTGCTCTTGCGACCATTTGCTGGCACTCAGTATTTGTTGTAGCTGAATTGTATAATTCATAACTTTATAATGATAGCACAAACTTTATAAAGTTACAAGTTTAAGCATAAAAACTATATTACACCACAATAGGTTTGGTAATCGTCCTGGAGCCCCTGTCAATATAAATGACACACCGTCAAAGGTGTGTCATTTATATTTCATGTATTGTTCCGCGCCCAAACTTCGTTACGGATAGTTTAGTTTGTTATAGTTATATCAATGAAAGAAATAATTTGGGTATTCGGCACAAGTGCATCTGGCAAAGAAACGTTTATTAGATCTTTGATTAACGATGGTAGAATGAGAAAGTTGTTGGACTTACAACATAAAACAATTACCTACAGTAAAGAAAGCTTGAAAAATCTTGGTAAGCTCGATAACTCGCGGGTATCGATTATTGACAATGTACATGCACTCCTTGAAAAGAAGGAGGTCGTGTTAATTAAATGGCAGTATGGAGACACATTACTTGACACTCCGAACAGACTGTATGACCTTTTCCCAAAGTACAATTTCAGGGCTGTTATTTTAAAAGTTAGCCTACCAATACAAATAGAGCGTTTAAAAACAAAATCCTGGTGGCATGATAGTGGTAAAGAAGAAGAGTATATAACAAAAGAAAACCTAACAGTACAAAACTCTGTAAAGGCGCTAAATGATCACTTTACTATCCAAAATGTAGCTTGGTAGAAAACTAAAATACCAATGTACTTTCAATAGTAATCATCCTGTGAAGTATACTAAAATCAGGAGATACTATGACTGACATAAATGCCAAACAGCTTGAACTTATACAACCAACAGATAGGATTTTGAATCTTGTCGCTGAAGAGGTTGCCATAGTCGACATACACTCTGAATTAATACAGGGTGTGATAGATCGTATGTTGGAGTTATCGGCAGGAAAAGGCCATAGCGAGAACGACTCACGACAAATGGTTGGCCTGGCTGCTGTGCAGCTGGGAGTCAGCAAACGTATTATTACAATTGATGTTACTGCAGACGGATCAAAGAAGGCGCAAAACTTGCAGGTGCTCATTAACCCGAAGGTTGTTTCACGATCTAAGGAGTTGGTTCCGGGTCGTGAGGGCTGTTGGTCTTGTGGGAATATTTGTGGAAACGTTGATCGTTCTCGGTCAGTCGAAGTTGAAGCTGTCGACCGAAATGGTGAAGCGGTATTGTTAAAGCTTGCTAATTTCGTGGCTCGGATTGCCCAGCATGAGACCGACCACCTTGACGGTATCCGTTTTCCGGACAGAATCCCCCTAAGCGAACAAGGCCGGCTCCATTGGGTCAATCCTTCAGAATTCGATGAGTACCGAAACAATTGGGCAAACTGGCCGAACCTATGCCCGAGAGAACGCTGGGAACAAATGAAAGCGGGGAAACAATAACTATCTGTCATTTCGTTTATCCTGATTTGAAAGACTAGTTATGCCACTATGTGTTTGGTAATCATCCTTGAACCCCTGCTAGGTATCAGCACAATTTTGGAAGAACTCTTCGGAAATCTTTTTATTTGCTATAATATAGGCATGAGTGAAGATCAATTTACAAAATTGTTTCTATACATGCAAGAATTCCGTCAAGAAGTTGATGGTCGATTTAATGAACATGACAAACGTTTTGACGACCTCACAAACCTATAGATGGATACGCAGGAAAAATCGATTCCTAGTGCACAAGAAATGGCCGCAATGGACCATAAGATTAACCGACCCAAGCAATATATCCAAGTCTTGGCCGAAAAAGCTGGCGTCGACTTAGATGCGATTCATATCTAGGCATATTTTATTCGAAAAAACTAGTGATACTACAGTAGGTTTGGTAATTGTCCTTGATCCCCTGCTAAGAAAAAACTCTGACCATTTGGTCGGAGATTTTTCTTAGTACAGGAATGTGGATCGAACCATGATCAGCCGACAAAATCGGCATAGATCGTGGTTCGTAAAGCAATCTTGAATGTAACTGAAATCGATTTAGATACAGTCGTGAAAGCAACTATTTACGTAACAGACCTAGATCAAATGCTAGAACTTTAATAAGTACTGTGCTACGTACTTTAGTGCACCATTTCCTGCACGTGAAGCTGTATGCGTGAAAGAACTTCCTCTTGGTGCAACTATAGAAATTAGCGTCATTGCCTCTCGATAGTTGCCAGTACTTCGATATTAAATTGATATCGTTAGGTAGGTCTTTTTTTGTTATCATAGTCATATGGCCAAAGTATCCATTGAATACGCACATATCTACACAAATCAGCATATTTCCGAAGAACACCAAACCTCAGTTGACGTTTTGAGTGAAATAACAAATTTTGCAAAAGAAACCGAGAAGGACACGTCACTTGTTGTTATGGTCGACGACTATTCGTTCCCAGATCCGTCTTTTGATTATGATAGCTTTTCCAAGTGGCTAGGTGGACAAGGTTTTAAACCAGATATTTTGTTCAGAGAGTCCCAGCTTATTCCGGTTTGTGATGAAGTATTATATATTCTTGAGAACGAGAAATTAAAATCTCAAATTACTGACTATGTAAAAGCGAAAAAATACCCCTGCTCATTATTTATTGCTGCATGGTATCTACTGCGACTCGGAAAGTTGTCTTCTCCTTTATTCCCTAGTGAATTGGTTGCTGATGAACTAATCAATATTCTCCCTGAAAGTTTTAAGCCGTTCGAAGATAAAGGATTAGAGATTATTTCTAACACACCTTATCATGATAGTGTAAACAATATCTCATACAAATTCCTTCAAGGACGTCTTATCGCATAGCGAAAGCTCTAAGCCATAGACTATAAGCTACAACAGTATTCTTTATTCTCTCATTCAAAAGTCGTGTTTGTTTGATATACTCATCCTATGACGAGTATTATCAAATCAATCGCATCATCCATCTTATTTATATTAGTTACTATCGTTACTCTTTTTTCAGCGAACGCTGCTCAAGCATGGTTTCCTCAGAAAGATGAATTAAGTGCTATATCATCAAAATCTGCGATCATCATTGATCTGATTGCCTCGATAATTCTCGTTGCTATTATTTATTATATCGTGCGGATATTTAATTAGATTCGCCGTTAGAGGTTCTAACCTTATCGACTGATCACTGCCAAGAAAAGCTCTGAATATTGAGTCGGAGTTTATCATAGTCAACACTGCCTTACTTTAGAGTATATTTTTCCTTAAAGCTTCCTGAGAGTGGCAAGACTTTTCTTAACGTATTGATATCATCTTTAGTAATCTCGGCGTTACTATAGATGCCGTTATGTGTAGCCAGGTTTTCTGAATAAGGGCTTGCGATAACGCTCGTCCCATAGAATTTTGTTCCGGCATTTTCACCGTTTCGATCGACAGCGGCAAAAAAGAATTGGTTTTCATGAGCCCTCGCAAGCACGAGGTGCTCCATAATAGCCGGTTTATTCCTGCCCTCAACCCAATTAAACCCAGAAAACAGACATTCGACACCAGCATCTTTATATGTTTCGAACAAACGAGGAAAACGAATATCAAAACAAATAGATAAACCACATTTCCAACCGTCAATTTCAAACGTCGTCAGTTCACTTCCTCTGCAATAAAGATTTGGTTCCTGAGACTCCGTAAATAGGTGGTTTTTACGGTACGTGGCAAGCAGATTTCCGTCACGTGATGCGACAAACTGAGTATTGGCAGGTTTGTCATCTGGAACCTGTTCAATGATTCCAGCGATTATTGCGACATTATGGCGTTGTGCCATGTCGAGAACGGCAGTTACGCCAGGCCCATCCATAGGCTGAGCAACCACTGTGACATCTTCGTCAACAACAAAACCCGACAGGCTTAATTCAGGAAACAGAATAATATCAGTGTTAGGAAATAGCTCTAACGCCTTTTTAACATGGTCCTCTGTCATAGTGATGTTTTGTTGGACGTCTTTCCAGACTGGACTCGAAGCTATAGTTGTAATGTTCATACTTTCATTTTACTCTTTTTTGAAAAACATTATCATAAATAAGGCCGTTAATCGTCCTTAAGTCCCCACTAAATATGTGATCTATACAAATCACTCCTTTTATAGGTTTTTTGTTTGTTATGATTAATCTATGAAACCAACGGTATATATGATGTTAGGCCTTCCAGGATCTGGCAAATCGACATTTAGTAACGACCTACAATCAAAGCTTGGCATAATAAGGTTTGCAGTCGATGAAGAATACTCAAAATTAGGTGGAAACTTAAAAGATTCATACTGGGACATAGATATTGCAACAAAGGCTGGCGATCATATTAAACAAGAAACCATTCAACTTGTTGCGAATGGTCAATCGGTAATTCTGGATTTATGTCCATGGGTTAAAGAAAAGCGTGACGAGTACCGTAATTTTATTGAATCGATTAATGCTGAATGTCACATTTACTATTTTGATATTAGAAAACAAGAATTACTACGACGGCTATCAATACGAAATAAATCTGGCCAAGATTATTACATAATATCTCCTGAAATGCTCGATGATTTTATTGAAGAGTTTGATGTACCAATTAATGAACAGGTTGACTTGGTCGAATCGTAATTATAGCTGCGAAGATCGTGACTCGTGTTGACCACAGATGCAAAATCAGTTTACACATTTTTCCAACAAGCAGAAATAGCATGCGTAGCGGTTGCCTTTCACTCGCCTCCATTTATCCAAAACATTCTAATAATATAAAAAACGACAGCGTGATAAGATATGAATAATATGCCAGCTTTTCAGCCTGATGCCATGTACGAACATTTACAAAAAGCAAACTTTCTCGTTGCGCAGAATGCAGATAATGGTCGCCCCTGGGAAAAAGTAGATGTAGATGACAAACGCAGTCAGCGAGTGATTGCCGAGCTTTACCAGATTGCGCAAAAGTTAGCCGAAATACCTCACGATGAAACGGGCCTGAACGTACCGAGAATAACAAGGTTTTTCGAACGGTATGGGCTTGTAAGTAAACCATTTGTGGGCATCGATGAAGCTGGCCAGCAAGAAGTGAATGAAATTATGGGTTTTGACCGTGGCAAGACCGATACAGTAGCCTCGCATTTCCCGCTCCTAGGTTTTACCTATGTGGTTCGTGACCCATCCGAAACTGCCAAAGATAGTGCTCTCAAAGAAGCGTCAGTCGTTCACGAAAATAGTCATGCAAACCAGCCATTCCTTGACATTCTTATGCATGAACGGGCTGACGATAAGAATGGCATAAGCTATAAACTTCTGCAAAATGGGTTCACATACCACGAAAATGGCAAAGAAAGTGGCAGCGGCCTGGAAGAGGCATTTGCGGGGATGATGGGACATAGATATATGGTTGAAGAGCTTGGTTTGACACGGGGTTTTATGGACAGAATAGAACCACTGAGGCTTGAGGTAGAACCGAACACGGCATACTTACTGCCTGGTAGTTATCTTTATGAAAGCACCACCCCCGGTGCTGTGGCGTGGGCTCGGTCGGCGCATGTCGCGTATGGCATGCAGCTACTGATCGCCAAGGACCCAGAGATATTCCCTGCGCTTATACAATCTCGATTAGGTATAGACGGTCACTATGAGTTCGCCAGGCGTATAAACGCGCTAGGTGCGACTGGACTTTATGACATGTTACGTGATACTCCCTATAAAGAAATGTCACTTAGGAAAGCCGCTCGCTATATCATCGATAAAGTGTATAGTGGCGACCAAGGGTTAGCACTGGTGGCAGCGGCCGATCAAGATACGCAGTATTTAAATACGCTTATTGCCGCATAAAAGTGTGAGATAATTGCCTATATGAAAGCATCCGTTCGTAAGCCCCGGCGATATCTATGGCAAAAGTTAGCCATACTGATAGTCGGACTCATTTTGAGCGTCGTACTCCACGAGTTGTTTCACCTCGTTATACACTGGGGCGAGATTACGTCAGTTTCCTTTTTTCGCAACGGGGCTATTACAGAAATGGTTGTTTTAGAGCATAAAGGTGATGATTTAGAGGGTGAAGAGTTGGCTGCGTACTTTATTACATTATTAGTTATGATGGCGACTGTGATGGCTATATATAAAGTTGGCGACGTGACCGACACGCGCACTGTCAGGCAGATACTCTTTCCGGGGCGTGGTGATCTAAAAGGCATGAAAACATCAGATTTTTTTAAATTAGCCGGTAAGGCTGACCTATTGCCTCCGGCCCCCGACTCACCACCAAGTGCAAGGAACAGGAAATCATGACTGCACTATGAGAATAGAGCCAAATGCCAATTTTATCCGGTTGAACTTGAGATGATGGAAGTGACCGATACTATTCGCTCAATATGACTGTGACCAAGCCACTTACATGATTCAAACGCAAGTAAACGAACGTCAAGCTGAATAGTATTTTACATATCTTGACGATAAAGACATAAAACGGAAGATTGAATTCATAGAAAGTAGGAAACAAAAAAGAGAAGCTTCCTTAGGTAATTAGCCGTTCGGGGCACTTCTCGTCTTTATGTTTCTACTACAGCATAAGCGACTGACTCGTGTCAATTATCTCTTCCTACATTCCAACCCGAAGTGCACCGCCTAAACCCTTAACATCTCTTGCGGTGTTCGCCAGTTATGGCGCTTACGTGGTCTAGTAGTAAATGAATCTCCCCGACCTTACGGTCGGGGAGATTCATTTACTGAAATTAGGCTATAATAACACCATATGGACACCAAAAGACAAACCCAACTCATTCAGACTATGGAAGAATACGACCTAAAAGGGACTTCGTTTCACGATGCGAAACAAGAGCTATTAGAAAACGGTTACTTAGCAAACGAGATAGATATCGCAGTCGCGAGCGCTGCATTTGATGGGAAACGAAATGTACCCAAACCACCGGATGAACTACAATCTGCATTCGAAAATGACCCCGAAGCGACGAATAGAGTTGGACTAGAATTACTACAAATGGATGCCGAACGGCAACAGCAAAAAACCCGTGTCGACGCGGTGATGGGTGGTTTTCAGTCTCCGCTAGGAGGAAGCGTTAACCCGGTGAATGTTCAGGGACAAGTGAACCTGAGTAGCGATCTTGGTATTCCTATATATAAAATCGTCGGCATCGGTATATTCATTACCGCTGTTTTGTATGGACTTGCCGTTAATCGTATCATTGATTCGTCAATCGTCTCTATATTTATCCGCTACTACTCTATCGCCATCGCTGTCTTGTTTTTCATCATGTTTGTTATTGACGAAGTCAAATTATTGAGATTGAAATCCAAAGTTGAGCCTGCAAAGTCTATGTTTGCAAAAATCCTACCAGTCCTCGTGATAGCTGCACTTGTTTGTGCGTATCTTTTCATATAAATTATCAGATATGCTGTGATTTTTTGGTATGATTATACCAATGACACCATTCATCAGTGAGCTCTTATCTGCACTCGTAGTTATACTATTATTTGTTGCGTTACCTGTAATCGGGCTTATATATTCGATACGTCGAAGCAGTCAGTTTCAAGCAAAACGTGATCAGATGCTAAAAAATAAATTCGGGCAAGATGTCGAAGTTATCCGTGGATTTCCTATTAATCAGCGGGTTGAAGAGATAATTCAGGGTGGTCTTTCACGCGTTTTTCAAGATTACAGAGAACTTATCGTTCATGACAATTGGCTATATATTCAATTGACAGCAAAAGCTATATCACCTTTGACGATGACCGAAGAGAGAAACTATGCTCACACTTGCTTGTTCGCACGCCAGCTTGATGAACTGACACCGCATATCGCTATTCGTAATGTTCATAATAGATCGTTCGTGAGTCGTATTGTTCAGGATAAGGTGAAAAATAGCGAACTTATTTGGTGCGAGGCTGCGTTCGATGTTCATCACAATATATATAATGAGCCAGATTCACAGGTTGACACCTTGAGCATACTATCGCCAGAAGTACTGCAGCGCCTCCTGAGCCCGCCAGGTAATGCCGATATTATTCTAAAACGAAATCAACTATATTATATTTTGCCTGGCAACAAACCGGCTGAAAAAATCCTTGCAGAGTTGTTGGTGCATAGTGAAAATGTCGCCAAAGAGTTAAACGAGAATTTACATCGATGGGCACAATCAATGGCTAATACGGAAAAATTAAAGCATATTGCCGACAGTGAACTATCAGTGACACTCCGCGAACATGCTGAGCGCAAGATTTTTTGGCAATAGCCGCCTCGACCTAAAGTATGGCCCCGTATACTTTAATGGGAACGGGATTATTATTGATATCAAAACATTTTAAATCAATAAGTTTTTGCTGGGTTGCACCGTATGACTGAAAATTGAGTGATCCGGCAGTCAGGCCGTTGTCAATATCGACACCCCGCAGTGTCACTTTGGCTGAACCGCCTTCGGAAAAAATATGAATATGCATTTTTCCTTTGGTGCCTTGGTCGGCCGGTTTTGGCGTTTTACCACCATTGCCGTTATAGTCAGACCAATTTGATCCACCCGTCCATACAAGTTCAAAACCTGCTTGGCATTTTTCCAGGTCAGTCCCGGACCCCAGTTAAATCGGTTATTAACATTCGTCATCGTATGGATCCCTGTACAGTTCCACATCGTCATCATGCCTGCAACGGATTCGCCGGTATCGGTATGTTCGATCAGGCCACCGGGCGAACTATTGATCATGATTGGCGACGACCCTACACGATTACCACCGCTATCACGTGCCCCAACAATACACTTGCTGATTGTGTACGTCCCTGATCCAAGTGTAATCGCACCCGCTTCGCCGTTTGGCACACCCGAAAATCCACGCCAGGCACCAGATAGATTGAGATGTTCATATATTTGTACAGGTTTACCTGATGTTAGTCCAGAATACGCCACACCTCCGAGGTCACGTGCTCGCATTGTAAAGTTGCCAAAATACGGACTACTATGTTCGGCTTTGATAACTTTTTCCTGCGAACCGACAAGTTCAGCTCTGCGCGTACCAGTTGTATCCGTATAATAACGTCCGGGTAATACCCAGCCTTCCGCTTGGACGCTGTTTTTATCTTCGATTTGTGGTTCCTGCGTCCAGGTAGACGCACTGACTTCAACAACCGCGTTAGGCCCAAGTCCTAATATGCCACGTCGAGCCCGGGCCATGGCAAACCAAGTACGTGCATTACGTATTCCCATGTAACGATTGACGATGGCGAGTTCACCGTTACGGCCAGTCACTGATTGCACACCTGCGGCACGAAACCCTTCGGACGAATCAATAACATAGGGCTGAGTACGCTCTGGCAATACTAAAATATCATTGGTGACAAGGTCGGTTGCAAAAACGTCTTCAAGGTCACGATCAACGGGCCAATCCGGATTCCATATTACATAATTTGCATCTGATGGCGCATTTAAATTCGCCCGGGCAGTGGTGACATCCGAAAAATTAATCGGCCCACGAACGATAGACGGAGTAATAGGTTTAGCGGATACGAGAGACCTTCGGGCGGCGCTTGTCATTAATGTCATAAGTCTATGATTATTAAGCACAGACTATCAAGGACAGCATATATAACAATACAGAGCTCAGGGTTATATTTATTTACTGTGGTATAGTGAATCTATGCGTAGTAATGACAAATTCAAAAAAAGAAACCTCGGCGCTACTGTGCTTTCGAGTGTCGTTACAATCACCGCACTCATGTATACTATCGCTGTATATCCTAGTAACTTTTCAGACATGGGCAGTGTTATATTTTTTGTCGGCGGAGTTATATTTACACTTATTTCCTTATCGGTGACGATATATGGACGAACGGACACCTTTGTTGACTTCGTATCGTCTATTTTTCATATCTATCCATAACGCATTATTTTACTATTGACTAGGATGTTTTCGATGCTTGAGAATTTTCCAGCTGATAAATCCTGCAATAGCGATAAATACAATAATCGTAAAGTACAATTGATAACGCAGGAATATGTCAATGTGGCTGCCCCCGTAATACCCGATGAGAGCCCATAGACAAACCCAGAGTGCTGCACCGATAACATTGTATGTCAAAAAATGTTTCCATTTCATTTTGCTGAGTCCGGCAACAATTCCGTTGAGTTGACGAAGGCCGTCGATAAAACGTGCAAATACAATGATTTTTCCACCATGCCGGTGAAAAAATTCTTCTAACCGGTTCAGACGCGTTGGCGTAATCAATACGTACTTTCCGAATCGATTTACCAACGAATGCCCTCCGTACTTACCGATCGCAAAGCCGATGTTATCACCGATGACGGCGGCCAGAAATGCGATCAAAATGACTAAAAATATGTCTAAATGGCCGAGCCCAGCAAAAAAAGCTGATGCAATAAGAACGGTTTCGCCTGGTGCCGGGACGCCAAAATCTTCGACAAGTATCAATATCCCCACCGCCAGGTACCCATATGAATTGACGATTGGCACGAATGCCTGAATAATGTCGGGTACCTGTTGTGTTGCATCGTGCATGTGCTGATTGTGTCAGGTAATGGGCGATATCGTCAAGTATATGTATAATCTCGAGTATATACATTCCATCACATGAAAACGGGGAAAACCTATCAATTTAGCTGTTGTCAAAACATAAGCACCACCCTATAATGAAGACAAACAAAGAACAATAAAGGAGTGTGCGAGCTTAGGTTCGTGAACAAGCAGTATGAACATACTAATGCTCGGGTGGGAGCTCCCTCCGCATAACAGCGGTGGACTGGGGGTAGCATGTTATCACATGTCTAAAGCATTGGCGCTGCAAGGTGCCAAGATTGACTTCGTTGTCCCCTATGATGCCTACCACCCTGAAACTGAATTCATGACGATTCATGCAGCTACTCCGCTGTCTCCTTTGGAGCGGTACGGGTTAGGTGCATACGATAGCGATGCGACGTTCGAGCCTCTTTTGACCAAGGCTGATATAAACGACCTCAAAGACATGCGTGGCGTCCAAAAACGCTATGTAAAATTTGTCGAACAACTTGTTGCGAAGAACAAGCCTGATGCCATTCATGCTCATGACTGGCTCACGATGGAAGCCGGCGTACGTGCCAAAGAACTGACCGATGCACCGTTAATTGTGCATGTTCATGCCACAGAATTTGACCGTTCTGGTGAAAAATTTGGTAATCCAGTTGTTCACGAAATCGAATACCAAGGGTTAATGATGGCTGATCGTATTATTGCTGTTAGTAACATCACGAAAAATATCATTATTCAAAAATATGGCATTCCGGCTGATAAAATTGAAGTCGTCTATAACGCTATCGACGTCGCATCACTTGGTCAGCACGATTATGACCGTCGAACATACAGTTACCTTGAATCATTAAAAGACGAAGGCTATACGGTTGTTGCGACGGTGACTCGGTTTACGATTCAAAAAGGATTGACACACTTCATTCGTGCTGCTGCCCGCGCGTCTGAAAAATACGATAAGTTAGTCTTTCTTCTTGCCGGTGACGGTGAACAACGTGATGAACTTGTCAGCCTTAGTGCCGACCTAGGAATTGCCGATAGAGTGTTTTTTACCGGGTTTGTCAGGGGTAAACAATGGCGCGATGCGTATAATATCGCCGATATATTCGTCATGAGTTCGGTCAGTGAGCCGTTTGGATTAACCGCACTCGAAGCAGCCCATCATGATTCCGCACTTATTATAACTCGTCAATCTGGCGTCGGCGAAGTGCTTCACAGCATTTTTCGTTATGATTTCTGGGACATTGATGTACTGGCTGACCAGATAGTTGGCATTGCAACTTCCCCATCGCTGTCACAAGAATTAAAACAAAACATTAAACACGAATACACACGTATTTCGTGGAATGATGTTGCCAGTCAGTGCCTTGGTATCTATAAAAAATCTGAAAAAAGGATACTCGCATGAGTAAACGTGGTATCGTGCTTTACCTTCATGTTCATCAGCCACTACGTATTCGTCAGTACAGTATTTTTGATACAGCCAAAGAACACGATTATTTTGATGAACCAAATATCGATACTGATCGCAACAACGAGCGTGTACTTCGTAAGGTAGCGGACAAATCATACCGTCCGATGAATACGCTACTTGAAAAATTACTTCGCGATAATCCTGATTTTAAAGTATCGTTAAGTATCACCGGAACATTTATTGAACAGGCGGAAAAATGGGCACCTGATGTTATCGAGAGCTTTCAGCGTCTGGTTGCGACTGGCCAGGTAGAAATTGTTGCCGAGACATATTATCATTCACTTGCATTTTTCTATAGTCGTGACGAATTTGTCCGTCAGGTAGAAATCCATCGTCAAAAGATTCGTGAACTATTCAGTGTC
This sequence comes from Saccharimonadales bacterium (SeqCode), assembly GCA_038319685.1. Lineage (GTDB taxonomy): Bacteria > Patescibacteriota > Saccharimonadia > Saccharimonadales > Saccharimonadaceae > UBA6022. The sequence continues at coordinate 23,586 of JBBQDN010000007.1, read as the reverse complement.
GAAACGCAGGTGTTTCGTAACACCGAACTGTCCTATAACGATGAACTTGCGCAATGGGCGGATGAGTATGGATTCAAGGGCATATTGGCCGAAGGCTGGGACCCAATCCTGGAATGGCGTAGTCCAAACCACGTCTATCGCCCACACGGGACTGATACTATTAGTTTACTGCTTAAAAACTACCGACTGAGCGACGACTTAGCGTTTCGTTTTAGCAATAAAGCCTGGGAACAGTTCCCACTTACCGCCGATACGTATAGTGAATGGGCAACGGCATCGATCGCGGATAGTTCATTGATTAACCTATTTATGGATTACGAAACATTCGGAGAACATCAATGGGCTGATACCGGAATTTTTGATTTTTTTGATAGTTTTGTCAGTAAGTGGCTATCGAACCCTGAAAATACGTTTTACACCGTGTCCGAGGCAATTGATGCGCATGAACCGGTCGGAACAATTAGTATGCCACATACAGTTACTTGGGCCGACAGTGAACGTGACTTGACGGCCTGGCTGGGTAACAGTATGCAGCAAGAGGCTATGCGGTACTTATATGCAATCGAGGATGATATCCTGCGAACAGACAATATTGATCTAATTGCCGACTGGCGCAAACTGCAAACATCTGACCATACGTATTACATGTGCACCAAATGGTTTACCGATGGTGACGTGCATGCCTACTTTAGTCCGTACGAGTCACCATACGATGCATTTTTGTACTTTATGAATGCTTTACGTGATGTACGGTATAGATTGATGGAATTCCATCGACACGGAGGCCTCGGTGGCTAGACCAATTGTTTTATCAAACGGCGAGCTTCACGTCGGTATTAACAAGTTTGGGCTTGTTCATGATTTTTACTTTCCGTATGTTGGGCTTGAAAACCACGCAGCAGGCCAATATCTTCGACACCGAGTTGGGGTCTGGATTGACGGCACGATTAGCTGGTTAGATGATGGCTACTGGACATTTAGTTTTCGTTATCCGACACACGCCCTGATTGGTCATACGATCGCAAAAAACGAAGGGCTTGAAGTTTTGTTAGAATTTGACGATGCTGTCGATGCTGACATGAACGCGTTTATTCGTAATATTCATATCGTAAACTTAGCAGATCAAACTAGAGACATTCGCTTATTTATGCATCAGGCATTTGTCATTGGTGATTCACGAAGCAACACTGACACTGCACAATATTTGCCTGACAGCAATGCGATTCTACATTACCGCGGTCGGCGAGCTTTTATCGTATCTGGGTACAAGCACGATGAACATGCGCCGTTCGATCAGTATACCGTCGGATTATTTGGTATCGAAAATCACGAAGGTACGTTTCGTGATGCTGACGATGGTGAACTTAGTTTTTGTACGGTCGAGCATGGACGAGTTGATTCCACGCTTCGTTTTGCTTTGACGATCACGGCACATAGTTCGGCCCGTGTTCACTATTGGATCTCGGCTGGTACGTCGAGTCGTGAGGCATTGTCTATTCATAAACGACTTCAGGATGATGGGATTGCAAAACGACTTCATGCGACTGCAGACTGGTGGCATACTTGGCTTAAGCCTGCACTCAAAGCATCGGAAAAAGTAATGCCAACGCATCGCGAAGAATTTATCCGAAGCGTGATGATTATCAAATCACAAATCGATAAACGTGGTGCAGTCATTGCAAGTACCGATACAACGATGCTTAACTATTCTCGTGACGCTTATGCATACTCATGGCCACGTGATGGCGCGTATGTGTTATGGCCGCTTATTCGCATGGGCTATATTGACGAGCCGCGTCGATTCTTTGATTTTTGTCAGCGCGTACTTCATCCAAGTGGCTACTTGTCGCATAAATATCGTGCAGACGGAGCCATAGGATCGAGTTGGCACCCATATGTTCATGATGGAACAGTCGCGCCTCCTATCCAGGAAGACGAAACCGCACTTGTCTTGTTTGTGTTTGCTGAGTTTTATCACATGCACCCTGACCCACAGCTACTAGCTGACTTTTATGACACAATGGTATGTCCTATGGCTGATTTTATGGCTGGCTACATTGACGAAACAACCGGGTTACCTAAGCCTAGCTACGATTTATGGGAAGAGCACTTTATGACCACGACCTATACGACGTCCGTAGTGTACGCAGCACTGTTAACGGCTGCCGAATTAGCAGAAATCAAAGGCGATAGTCAAAGCGCCGTACGCTGGCGTTCGGCAGCCGGTGATATATCGACCGCTGCCCACAGACACCTTTATGACGAAGAAGGCCGATCGTTTTACAAAGGCCTAACGGTCAAAGACGGGCAGATCACAAAGGATCCAACGTTTGATATGTCGAGTGTATTTGGAAGTTTTATGTTCGGTCTGTTCACTGTCGCGAGCGAGCAACTAAAAGCATCGGTCGACACGCTGAATCAGAAATTTGGTATCAATGACGGTGCGATTGGCTTACCGCGCTACGAAAATGATACCTATTCACGGGTTAGTGACACGGTCACGGGAAATTATTGGCCTATTTGTTCGCTGTGGATGGCTCAGTATTATATAGAGATCGGCGACACAGACAAGGCGCACGCCATATTGGACTGGGTAAAGTCAAGAGCGACGTCGTCGGGTGTGATGTCTGAACAGATAAGCCCACTAAATGGTACGATGGTGTCCGTAGCACCGTTGACATGGAGTCATGCAGAATACCTCGCAACACTTCTTGACACTATCGTAGAGACACCGTAGTGGCGCATCGTCGTATCGACGCACTTGCAAGTACAGGCAAACGAATTGCACGGTCACTTTTGCCAGCAAAGGTGATCCAGGGAAAACTTCATAAACACATATATATGCAGTTTGCTGACAAAGTCGGCATGGTCTATTTCGGATTTGTTGATCAACGCGAAGATGATCACCGACTAGTGCGTGGCCTGACCGTGTCATCAAACCATCGCGACAATCATTATTGTATTGGGTCCTACGAAGGTTACGATGTCGTGCTGCTTGAACGCCAAGATACCCTTCAGTTTCCTGGCAAAACGACACGTCGCCATACCTGGTTGATCATGGAGTTTGATCTTCATACGTCTATTGATTTACCACATACCTTTTTCGGGCTTCATACCCACAGTGATACGTTTTATGCCCATTTGTTTACGAAATTTTCGACGTTTGTCAAAATACCACTGGGCACGTTCGGGACATATGACCAGCGATTTACGGATCGTTACGTTATCTACGCGAGCCAAACAGAAGCATTAAACGTACAAAGGTTGTTTGATCCTGACGTGGCCAAGATGATCGCCGATCATTTCGGGTCGTTGACAATAGAAATTTCGGAGGGTTGTTTGTATATATATGCCGAACATCAACGATTAACGCCGAACCTATTAGATACGATGCTTAAAAATGGTAAGTGGCTTGCGACTCAGGTTGATGAAAGGTCTAAGTTGATCGGTTAAGTGTAGCCGCTTCCCTTGCCCTCATTTGTGGCAAATGCTATAATTTATCGCAGTATGCCGCGATAGCTCAGTTGGTAGAGCGCATCCATGGTAAGGATGAGGTCTCGGGTTCAACTCCCGATCGCGGCTCCATTTTATCGCTGGTCACCCTAGCGCGATTGATATTTTTGTGCTAGAATTAGTAAGATTATAATAGAAAAGTAAACGAGTAACTTATGGCAAAGAAGAACACAAAGCGCAAATTAGTCGGTTTAGTCAGTGACCTCAGTGGCCACCGTACATACTATACCCCTAAAAACGTGCAAAACACCACAGAAAAACTAGTCCTCAAGAAATACGACCCAGTTGCTCGTAAACATGCGACGTACACCGAGACCAAAAAGAACCTTGGTCGTAACGAAATTAAACCTCGTAAGGGATAATACTGAACAAAAAAACCTCGCCAGTAAAGCGAGGTTTTTTATTTGACACTGACTCTATTTCTTTTTTGTCAGTGGCTTATGTGTCACGAGTCGTCCGATAACCACTGATTGTAATAATGCCCAGGCGATGCCATTGAATAAAAACACGATTGCAGCGACGATTGCAGCTGTCAGTAAATACTGGCCAATGCGGTAGTTGACAAGTCCAAATACCCCCGCAGTCATCACTAGGATAATCGCAGATACTGCATATGTGTGTTGTAGTTTAACTCGGCTGTCGGTTGCTTCGTTCCAGGTAACAAGTGATGTGATGAGTGTTTTAAACATTAATTACCTCTTTATCTTACTATTATAACATACAATATAATAATATACAATATATCACAGACGTAATTTTATATTTTGAAATAACAAACCATTTGCATCTTTGTATGGTAATCCGTCATTTTCAAATCCAAGTAACTGATTGAGGCGGATAATAATAGCATTACTTGCTAGGTGTCTGGAGTACAGATATTCCGCCATAAGATCGTCACGCGCTATTGCGATCATTGCCCGCATTGAGGCCGTACCGATACCCTGGCCGCGGTAACTATAGTCACCGATCATAATATGCACTGCTGGCGATTTAACGTGTTCTGTGTCAAGTAGTTCAATCCATACCGCGCCAACTGATTTATTATCTATGCGCATCATCCAGGTGAGTTGTTTGTTTGTTTGTTCAAGTTCTAGAAATGTTTCGAGCGTTTGAACTTCTTTATCTAGACTTGGTATCCCAATTTGTTCATCTGTGTTGCCCATTCTCAGTAGCGTGTCGCGACCGTATTCAGAATTAAACCAACTATAGGCAAATGGTGCATCTCGTTCTGGATTTGGTCGAGTTAACGTTAATCCGGCAAGAGATGTTTGGATATCGTTCATTGTATTATGATAACATATTCTATCACACGGCAACTTCTGAGTAGATGACTATACATAGCAGGTCTGTTTTGTTGTATTCATAGGTGAAATAGGGTAAAATTATTCAGTACGCCGCTTTAGCTCAGTTGGTTAGAGCAGCTGTTTTGTAAACAGCAGGTCTTCGGTTCGAGTCCGAAAAGCGGCTCCACGATAAGGTAATGATTCGTCGTTACTTTATGTATGGATAGATGCTGGAGTCGTGTAGTGGCAATCACAGGAGACTGTAAATCTCCCGCCGTAAGGCTCCGTAGGTTCGAGTCCTACCTCCAGCACCAAATAACTTACCCCTGCCTCGCCGCAGGGGTAAGTTATTTGGTGCTATACGCCTCGAACCTACGGAACTTTTATCAGGATGATCAAGCGGAAATAGGGAAACAAAGTCGACCGCCTTCCCATCTCCTCGCTGTTCTTCACTATAGATAACTCACCACTAAAATCGGCAAAAAGAATCCAACATAGTAAAGCGACTGATGAACGTATGAAGGTTCGTACTGATCTTTTTTATTCCGTATGACATGTGATAGAACGCTGAGCATGACGACAATACCTATAAATGCAAATACCCCGTCCTGCACGGTCAGTGAATCTGTGAATAGTAGTATGACAATTGGGGGCATCAGACATACACCCGAAAACGCTGCCAAATACCTATGGTAGGTTGATTTCCATCCTCCCACTTCCGGAATTAACGTACAGCTATACTGCGCAATTGATGCAATGACGATGAATACAGTAAACCAATATGAAATATGAAAAAACGGCACGAACCAGTACATAAAAAACAAATCAAGCAGGAGCAAAATAATCGTAAACATCACAATATAATACTGAATTGCTGTTCGATTGGCGGCAATATGCTGACTAAACGTTCGGTGGCGACCTAACGGCCAATAGTAGACAATAAATGCAAGCCCAATGGCAAGCAGGACAAACGCAAGTAACCCAAAATATTTATACGTTTCAACAGCTGGCATGATATATTGATTACATTATGACACGGCGAGGTTGTTTGACGCGCTTTGGCTGACCTTGCGGAATGATCATTTTAGCTGATTTTTCGCGAAGCGTCAGGGCAAGTTCTTCCTGACCATTACGCTCATAGGCGTCGGCAAGTATCGACAGTGTTTGTGGAATTGGGTCTAGTTCTACGGCACGTTCGAGCGATTCGATCATTTTTTTGTTCCTACCTAGTTTTTCCTGGACTTTTGCGTAGGCAATATGGCGAGCAGCTAAATCGTTTTCCATACCGAGTGCTTGTTCAAATGCCAGCGCGGCTTTTTCATAGTATTTTGTTTCATAGTAAATTAGCCCGACATTATGGAGGCTGCTTGCGCTTGGCTCTAAGCTTTGGGCAATTTCAAAGCATTCGATTGCATCTTTAAATGCTTGTTGCTTTGCATACAGGATACCCAGGCGATTATAGGCGGTTGCGTTGCGTTCATCGACACGTAAAATAGTGAGGAGCGCTTTTTCGGCACGAAGATATTTTTTGTCACGAAGTGATTCCTGGGCGACTTCCCATAAACGATCGAGTTTGTCAGATAATTTAAGCGGCAGATCTGCCACTACTTCGTCAACTGTTTGGCGGTGCATAATGGCAAAAAAACCAAAGACCGCAATCGCAAAGATTCCTAACATATTCGTTTTATTATAGCACAATCCGGGCGAGCTGAAGTCGGATGTTTTGGTTAGCTTGGATACGTTCGTATGCAGTGGTTAAATGATCGAGTTGTTTGATAACGGAAGGTTCTGGGCTAGCGCTGATAATCCGACGAGCAATTGTCATAATTGACTGAATAAAAACAAGTGCTGCTGTACGGTCTTCACGGTAATGGTGAATCAATACTAATTTATCGTAACTTGTTGCCGACAAAAACTCACGAGCATCTTTCATGACGGCTGCGCGTTTGTCAAAATAATTCGTATCACTTGTTAGTCGGATGATTTCTGCCGGCAGTCCCTCGGCAATAAAAAGTAACTTTGTTTTTGTCGTTTTGTCAGTAATTCCCAGCTGATTAATGAGGTCAATTGACTGATCGTGCGTGATCGGCTGAACGTTAAAACGTTGAGTGCGTGAACGGATTGTTGCGAGCAACTGATCGGGTCGATGGGTAGCGAGAATAAAATAGGTCGTGCGACTTGGTTCTTCGAGTAACTTTAAGAATGCATTTTGGCTGCCACGTGACATGCGTTCCGCGTCGTCAATAATGATAACCTGCGTCTGAGATTGTTTCGTTCGAGTTTGCTGGTAGAGATCGCGAATGGTTGTAACGCGGATACTTCCCTTTTCGAGGTCTACGGCGCCATTTATATCCGTCGGAAGAACAATGGACACCATTGCCTTGTTTGCGTGTCCCAGAGCCTTAGCGATGGTCACAAGGCCAATTCCATCCGGTCCGGTGAGTAATAAACCTTGCGGAAGATTGTTTAGGAGTAATTCAAGGGTTTTACGTGACTGATCGTGAATGACAAGGTTATTCATTGATATCAACGCCCGGAAATAGCGCCGTAAAGCTAGCTGGAATTGGGGCACTGAAAGTTCGACGGTCGCTGGTTGGAATAGTAATCTCAAGGTCTTTGGCATGAAGGTAAAGTCGGTCGGATTCTTTGCCGTACACACGGTCGCCTTTTATCGGTGTACCGAGATATGCCAAGTGGACACGCAACTGGTGGGTTCGGCCAGTTTTAGGCTGTAGTTTAATGAGGGCGTTCGTGTCGGTTGCAGACAGAACTTTGTATGTTGTTGTCGCTACTTTCCCTTTTGGATCGACGCGGAATGTACTTGGTGCGGATGGGTTTCGTGCAATCGGCAGGTCGATTTTTGCTTCAGCCTGTTTTGGTACTCCGTCAGTAATGGCAATGTAGGTTTTTTTCGTCTTGCGATCAGCAAACTGTTTTTGTAGCATCGTCGCCGTTTGTTCATTGCGCGCACCAATCATGACACCGCTGGTGTCGCGGTCTAATCGATGAATAATGCCAGGTCGGTTGGTGTCTTTGTTATAGTCGCAGTAGCGTGCAAAAAACGTGGCAACGCTAAATTCATCATTCATGGCACCTTTGGAATGAGATAATACACCGATTGGCTTGTTAATAACGATAACATTGTCATCAAGATAGATGATCGGTAATTCTTCGTCGGTAAAATCAGCCGCGTCAGGAATACTGACCGCGATATTTTCAGTCGGGAGCACATCACGTTTTAGCGATAACTCGACGTCACCATTTACTGTGACGTGACCAGCTTTGATATGTTTTTGCCATGTGCTACGTGATGTTTCAGGATAACGACTGGCGAGTTCAAGGTCAAGTCGCCTTTTACCTGAACTTACTTCGAATAAATAGATTTCTTTGCCTTTAAACGGTAACGCGTACGTCGTGATGTGATCGTTCGGGTTACGCAGGACTGACCCGGCGACATCATGGCCAACAGTTTGAACCTGACTGGTGACGTAGGCGACGTCATCTTCGGCGGCATCGTCGAATAGGATATAAAACTGAGTTTTATTGTAGCGAAACGCAATCAGCGTACTTTTAGGGTTTGGGTTAGAAAACGTGACCATTTCAATATGACGTGGAACATTTTCCTCACCTGCAAGTTCGTAGCGGCGAAGGATCGCCAGGATATCCGATGATGAAACCTTTACCATTAGTTTGCTTTCTGACGTAGGCCGACGGCCTGTTGCGTGCGAAGCAGCGTCGCATTTGCTGTCAGCGCCAGTTCTTGTTCGGACTTTTTGAGTTTTGCAAATAGTGCACCGTCGTCTACGGCTGCCAGGCTAGCTTGAAAGATAGTCAAAAACTGAGCCACTTCATCAGCCACAACTTGTTTGAATTCACCGTAACGGGTCTGCCCTTCGAATTCACCAATAGTTGTCTGTAAATCACCACCGCGAAGCAGTGCGAGGATATCGAGCAGGTTCGTAATGCCGGGTTGGTTTACTTTGTCATAATGAATCTCGGCATTGTCGTCGGTCGCCGCGGACATGACTTTTTTAGCAGCTGATTCTGGTGTGTCACCAAGAAATATAACACCACGCCCGCTATCATCTGATTTACTCATTTTTTTACTAGGATCAACCAGATCTTTGATACGAAGTCCTTGGTCTTTGCCGAAGAATTCGTGCTGTTTTGCGACTGGTTCAGGCACGACAAAGATATCACCGAATTTATTATTAATTCGCTCTGCAATATCACGAGCGAATTCGAGGTGCTGTGTTTGGTCTTCGCCGACGGGGACATACATAGCACCGTAAAGAAGAATATCGGCCGCCATGAGAACAGGATAGTTGAACAAACCCACACTAACAGCATTACCTTTTTGATATGCATATAATTCTTGAAATTTTTCTAGAAGTTCACCATCTGGATCAGAGATACTATTTTCCGACAAAAATTCTTCAGCTAGAGTATGTGCGTCAATCTCTAGTTTAGAAGTTTTATCTTTGAACTGTGTCATGCGACTCATTTCACCAAATCCAGTAAAACAGTCGAGGATCCACGTAAGCTCACTATGTGCCGAAATGTAGCTTTGGCGGTAGAGATAGATATTGTCGTTATCAAGTGGTAATCCTGCTGCGACAAATAAACGGGCATTATGAATAATTTGCTCATAAAGTGTTCCGTGATCAATTGGCGTCGTAAAACTATGCAGATCAGGAATAAACATATTAATCTGATAGTCATCAGATTTTCGTTTGGCCATATCGATAATTGGCAACATCCCACCAAAGTAGTTACCGATCGTTAAATCGTTATTGGCACGGAGGCCAGTGAGAATGACTGATTTACTCATATTATCTCTATTATAACCTAAAATCGGTCAGAGCCCTACTCCTGTAGTTTGCTATCGAACGGAGACAAAAAATCACCCCGTCGGAGTGATTCTGGAATAATGCTTGAAAAAGCCTAGAAGTAAGTGCGCAGTGGCGGGCATAGAACGAATCCACGCCCGCCACCACTGCACTGTCGTGTCGCATTCGTTTCCACCCGGACAAGAGTATCTCCGGGGAAATACCGACCTGAGAGGTCTGGCGGGATCTACGCCGACCTACATACTCCGCGCATGTATCGGTTTCGAAACGAAACGACTGCTGGCCTGGAAGCGAATTACTCCAGGGCAAAATCACCCACAGGGCGAGTGCATGGGCGATTGCCGAAGTGATGTTTAAGTCACTCCGACCGGTATTTACGGATACAAACTCCGCAGCCGACATACCCAGTCGAGCTATAAATATTCACTATATGAATACTTGTAGCTCGACTGGACAGTTTACTTCTAGGCTATAAATGTACGCAAGGAGTAATGAAACGATCAACTTGCTTGTTACGTATAGCAGCACACGTTGACGAGTATGCAAACAAAAACTCCCCGTATAAACGAGGAGTAATCGCCGTGAACAGTAAAACTTAACGTTTTGAGTATTGTTCGCGTTTACGAGCAGAACGAAGACCGTATTTCTTGCGTTCTTTTTCGCGGGGATCGCGGCTGAGGAGGTCGGCTTTTTTAAGAGTCGTTCGGAGATCAGCGAACTGAACAGTAATCGCTTTAGCGATAGCAAGTTTAATTGCATCGACTTGACCATTGAGGCCACCACCAGATACTTTGACGGTGACATCAAACTCTTTTTGCTTGCCAACTAATGCCAAAGGATCAGTTACTTCGGCAAGCAGTGTCTTGTTTTCAGACAAGTATGCAGATGCGGTTTTGTCGTTGATCGTGATGCTTCCTTTACCGGCGTACAAACGAGCACGTGCAGTAGCGGATTTACGTCGACCAAGACCGTATAGGTATTTACCTTCGGGCATATTATTTAATCTCTACTTTCTCTGGAGTTTGTGCCGTGTGAGCGTGCTCACCACCTGGGAAAACACGAAGGCGTTTAAGCCGTTCAGCTAAAAGTTTATTGCGTGGCAACATACCTTTGACTGATGCGACGATCAAGCGTTCTGGGTATTTTTCGCGTACTTCAGCGACTGACTCGTCACTGATTCCACCTGGGAATCCACTGTGACGGTAGTATTTCTTGTCAGTTTCTTTGGCACCCGTCACAACTGCCTGGGCAGCATTGATGACAACGACGTAGTCGCCAGCATCGATGTGCGCAGTATAGGTTGGCTTGTATTTACCAATCAGGTATTTCGCGATTTGAGTAGCTACTCGACCAAGTGGTGCTTCGGCTGCATCGATAAGGATCCAACGACGAGTTACCTCAGATGGTTTTTGTGAGTAGGTTTTTGATTTGATGTCAGTCATTATGCTTTCACCTCTTCCTTCGACGCTACTATTGGTGTGGCGGTTAGCTCATCGACAAAGCCGATTGTCGCTAACTGTGCACCGTCACCAACGCGCAAACGAGTTCGCTGTACGCGGACATGTCCACTGGTACGGCCCTTTAGTTGCGGAGCGATTTCGTCCACTAGTTTGAATGCAGCTGCCTGTGTCGACAATGATGCAATCACTTGGCGGCGGTTGTGAAGATCGCCTTTTTTGGCTTTAGTAATTATCTTTTCAATAAAACGCACGAGTTCCTTAGCTTTTGGCAAAGTCGTTTCGATCTTGCCATGCTCGACGAGGCTTGTCGCCAGGCCTTTTAGGAGTGCGCGGCGCTGGTCGCGTTCGCGACTGAATTTGCGCCCTTTATATCCGTGTCTATGCATGATTAAAGTTCCAATTCCGCCAATTTATCTTTGACTTCATCAAGCGCTTTACTGCCGAATCCTTTTAGTTCACGGAGGTCTTGTTCGCTCAGCGTCACAAGGTCGTGGACAGTGCGGATATCGTTGTTGACAAGGGCATTTGCCGTACGAGCAGTCAGATTCAACTCTTCGATTGAAGTATTGAGTTCGTTTGTCTCGTCGTCTGCTGCTTGTCCAAGTGCAGGAGCTGCCTCAACTGTTGTTGAACCAGCAAGAGCGGTATATTGATTAACCAAAATGGCTGATGCTTGCTCAAAAGCGTCACGTGGGCTCAGTGAACCGTCTGTTTCGACTGTAATGAGTAGTTTATCAAGGTTAGTTTCTTGACCAACACGAGTGCTTTCGACTTTGTAACGGACACGGAGCACTGGGCTGAATACAGCATCGAGTGCGATCATGTCGCTATGAAGGCGAGAAGTACTTGATTGTTCGATTGTTCGGTATCCCCGACCTGCTTCGACAACAAGGTCGAACAGGACTGATTTTTTAGGATCATCGATTGTTGCGATGATTTGGTCTGGGTTGACAACTTCAACATCAGCTGATGTTTTAATATCGGCTGCAGTAACAACTCCGGCGCCTTTTTTCTCAAGCCGAAGCTCGATTGGCTGATCAGAGTGAACTTTAAGGCGAACATTTTTGAGGTTCAGCATGATGTCGACGACATCTTCTTTCACACCAGGGATGGTAGTGAATTCGTGTGATGCACCTTCGACGCGGAAGGCAACGATTGCAGCACCTTCAATACTTGAAAGAAGGACGCGGCGCAAGCTGTTACCGAGAGTATTGCCATAGCCAGCGTGAAGTGGTTCAATAACGAACTCCGCGATAGTAGTGCTTTGCTCGTTGACGCTCGCAAGTGCTGGGTTGTGAATAACTTGTGACATAAATGTAGGCTCCTTACCCTTTAACGTGAGTAGTACTCAACAATTAGTTGCTCGTTAATATCGGCTTCAGCTTCTTCGCGCTTCGGAAGACCAGTAATGCTGACGGTAAATTTCTTCGGGTTGCTTTTCATCCAGCTAAGAGGACCTTGGACGGAGTTTTTAATAACATCGTCAAGCTCGCTAAAGTAGCCAGATTTTGTGCTTTTCTCTCGGACGACAAGTTCATCACCAGGTTTAAGACGAATTGACGGAATGTCGACACGACGGCCATTAAGGATAAAGTGTCCGTGTCCAACTAATTGACGTGCCGCACGACGTGAGGTTGCAAAACCTGCACGGTAAACTGCGTTGTCCATGCGGAGTTCAAGCATTTGAAGCAAGTTTTCACCTGCAAGTCCGTCACGACGAGTTGCCTCGTTCATGAGCCTAGCGAACTGCTTTTCTAGCAGACCGTACGTGCGTCGAACTTTTTGCTTTTCACGGAGCTGTGTTGAGTAAAGACTTGCTTTACCCTGACGACCACCACCGTGCTGACCTGGAATACCAGATTTTTTAGCCATGATCTTGTGCGCTTTAGGATGCAGTGCATACCCTTCGCGGCGAGATTGTTTGACGATTGGGCTTCGATCTCGTGCCATTACGCCCTCCTTGCCTTACGTGGACGAACGCCACCGTGAGGTACGCCAGTCACATCTTTGATACTATCAACAGAAATTTCATAGGTACTCATTGCGCGAATTGCCGCATCACGTCCCAGTCCAACGCCTTTGACGAACACGTCAACTGCAGATGTATTGTGAAGTGATTTAACCATTTCGGCAGCTTTTTCGGCTGCGACCTGCGAAGCGTAGGCGGTGCCTTTTTTGCTTCCACGGAATCCACATGCTCCAGCACTACTGCTGGCAAGTACATTACCTTTTTTGTCAGTAAACGTCACAATAGTATTATTGAACGTTGCCTGAATGTGCAGCTGACCAGAAGGAACTGATCGGCGCTGCTTTTTACGAGTTGTCGTTTTAATTGCTTCAGCCATATATCGATTCCTTTCTACGTCTTAGACGCTGCTTTCTTTTGTGTGCCACCGACTGCGACAGCTTTACCCTTACGAGTTCGTGCATTCGTTCGAGTACGCTGTCCGTTTACGGGGAGTCCGCTTTTGTGGCGAAGTCCTCGGTACGAACCGATGTCTTTAAGTCGTTTGATATTATTTGTTACCTGACGCTGTAAGTCGCCTTCCACGGTATAATCGCTATCGATTAATTCGCGAAGTCGTTGTTCTTCAGCCTCGGTGAGATCTTTCACCCGAGTGGTCGGCTCAACTTTTGCCGCCGCAAGGATGGTCGATGCGAAGTGTGGACCGATGCCGTAGACATATGTCAACGCGATCTGCACTTGCTTTTCTGCTGGGATTACTACCCCTGCTATTCGAGCCATGCTTAACCCTGCCTTTGCTTATTCTTAGGTTTTTTCTTGTTGATGATCCGTAGAATGCCTTTACGGCGAACGAACTGATCATCGGGACTGATTTTTCTTACACTTGCACGAACTTTCATAAGCGTTCAAAAACTCCCTGTTACGTTTAATTAATCTCTCATGCGAAAGCTGATTCTGCCCTTAGTAAGATCGTAAGGGGTCAACTCAACTTCCACCTTATCGCCTGGAACAAGTCGAATATAATGCTTACGCATCTTACCCGAAATGTGGCCGATAATACTATGGCCGTTCTCGAGCTCGACTTTAAATTGAGTATTAGGCAGTGCTTCCACCACCTTGCCCTGCAATTTAATTACTTCCTTTTGATTAGCCATAAGTTACAGTAGTAGATTATACAGCAAAAGTCAGTGCGCGTAAAGCGAATTATAGAAATCCTTTCACACTCTAACGCGTGGAGGATTCATTTGATACTTTTTATTGTAGCGCAAATTGCTCATGCGTCAAGATTTTAATGACTCATCTCCGTAATGTGAAACAATGTATTTCACAACACAGAGATGAGCGACAGAGAAGAAAAGTTTCCTGTGCGCTCAGCTCCTGCTACATGAAGTAGAAGTCGGGTACTCTGAGTAGGTGTATCCGCAGGGTTGCGTATACTGTTCCTTTGAAACCTCTGGTGTCAGTGAGGTAGCGCTCCAGGGCATCTCGGAGCGACTCCCAGGCCTCGAGTTCTTTACTCTGGCCCGCGAGCCACTCTGCAGCCGATCTCCAATTGGGCATGAACACGTTGTTTGCCATCAACCAACTGAGCGATTCGTTGTACCGAAGGAATGCCGTAAAACTCGGGGAATTCTCGATTGCAGATCTGAGCTTACACGCGTACAATGCATCAAGTATTTCAGCAGTCAATTTCACAAATTGCGACAGTGCATCGCCATACTCATCGCTGCCAACTGCAGGAGTTTGCTTCCCATTGATAACTTGTTGAAAGAACATGTCAGCCCTTGTTTCAAGCGGACGAGATATCATCATTTACTCCTCTGTCGAAAAGCGCCGTTCACTACAATAGTGAATCGATCACTTCACCAGTAGTTACTTGGCTAATAGTATTTAATAGCAACAAATATTATTACGCAAGCACAAGCCTATTTATAGTCGTCGTATGTGACCATAAGGGCGCGTGAGTTGATCTGGCGGAGGCTTTCGAGTCCAACTGATACAACGATCAGCAGGCCGGTTCCACCGATAGCAAGATTGCTGGCGTTCACACCAAGCTGGGCAAAAACATATTCAGCACCAAATGGCATGACCGCGATCAGACCGAGCATGATTGAGCCGAAAAGGATAAGGCGATTAACGGTTTGTGAAAGATACTTTTCTGTCTGGATACCAGGACGGACGCCTTCGATAAAGCCCCCTTGTTTTTGAAGGTTTTCGGCGATTTCGTTCGCGTTAAACACAATGCCTGTATAGAAATAGGTAAACAGAATGACAAGTAGGAAGTAGCATGCGGGATAAATAAGCGCACTGAGTGTGTCGCCGGTAAACGCACCTGGCTGTGGTGCCTGGAACCATGTGATCAAGTTATTCGCTAGTCCGATGTAGTTTGTATTACCCGTTGCTTTGATTACTTGTCCAACGAAGGCAGGCAGTGACAAGAACGCAACTGCAAAGATGACTGGGATCACGCCTGCGGCGATAAGTTTGACTGGAAGGATACTTTTGACCCCACCATAGCTACTGTTCCCCTGGACACGCTTGGCGTAGTTAATCGTAATAATGCGCTGTGCTTCATTAATCTTGACCAAGATATATAACACCATGAGCGACACTAAACCAACGCCTATTGTCACGTAAAAGGCCAATGGGTTGACTGGGAGCGTGAACCAACCAAATACACTCAGCCCGCCGTCTTTCGTGTCAAAGAATGATGTAATAATAGTTGCGAGCGTTGTCGGTAACTGGCTAATAATACCGGCAAAAATAACCAGGCTGATACCATTACCGATACCTTGTTCGGTGATAAGTTCACCAAGCCACATGAGCAGTACTGATCCTGCAGTCATTGCGCCGACGGCCACAATCCATTCAATCGCCGTCGGATCGCCCAGTGCGGTCGTATTGCCGGCAAGTGTCGTTTGACGAAGAATATAAATAAATGCAATTGATTGCACGATCGCAAGAGGCACACTAATCATACGTGTCCACTGGTTAATCTTACGTCGGCCTGACTCACCGTCTTTGTGAAGTTCTTCAAGTTTCGGAATCGCCTTTGTTAGCAACTGAGTGATGATTGACGCGGTAATGAATGGGCTCATCCCCACCAGAACAATTGAGAAACTTGCCAGCGCACCACCTGATAGCAGGTTCAAGAACCCACCAAAGTTACTGCCGTTCACGACACTGTCAATAACAGCTTTTAGTTTGGTTGGTTCAGTCAGAGGGACTGGGATATGCGCTAAAAAACGATAGGCAATAATAATTCCTATGACGATGACAAGCCGTTTTTGCATGTCTTTATTCTTAAATGATCGAAAGATGGTTTTCCAGTTCATGGTCAATTCTGCCTATTCTTTTATTTCTTTATTGCTACCACCCGTAGCACAATACTATAAACAGTATACTATATATTGTCTTGAATGAAATAGCGTCTGTCTTCGTTGCCGCGAATTTACTCTGTCGTAACAAAAAGACCTCCAAGTGGAGGCCTCTTTGCGTTTTCTTAGAAAAACTACTTGTCTGCTTTTTCAGCTTCTTTGGTGCTTTTCTTAAGTGGGACGGCAGTTTTTACAAACGTACCGCCAGCTTTCACGACAGCAGCCTGAACGGCTTTACTTGCACCAGCAACATGTAATGTTACTTTTTCTGTTAGTTCACCGCGAAGGATCACTTTGACAGATTGGAATGGTGTTGCAATCAGGCCCTCGGCAAATAACTTAGCGTTATCGACGGTTTTACCTTTGAATACATTCAGGTGATCAAGATACACGACCTGGGCTGGTGTTCGCATGCTTTTAAAGCCACGAGCTTTTGGTACAGCCTGGACAAGTGGTCGTTGACCACCTTGGAACATCGTTGGTAATTTCTTACCAGTACGTGAACCTTGACCTTTAGTACCACGACCAGCGGTTTTACCCTGACCAGCTGCAATACCACGACCAACGCGTTTTTTGTTCTTGATAGGGGTTACTTGAAGTTCGTGATATTTCATTACTTCGTCTCCTCTACTTCGTCTGATGTATCAGCAGTCTTCTTGGTCGCTTTTTTCTTTGGTGCATTCAACCATTCATCACGAGGAACGAGTGATTTAAGTGCATCAATAGTCGCATACGCAATGTTCACTTTGTTAGTCGAACCGAGTGATTTACTCAGCATATTACGGATACCCGTCACGCCAATGATTGAACGAACGACACCACCAGCGATAATACCAGTACCAGGAGCAGCAGGCTTCAAGAGAACCTGCGCACCACTGAAACGGACTTCGGTATCATGTGGAATAGTTTCGTTTTTTACAGGAATCGTGATGAGGTGCTTTTTCGCAACATCTGTTGCTTTGGCGATAGCCGCTTGGACATCTGCGCCCTTGGCGACACCAACACCGACTTTATTTTTACGATCACCGACAACGACAAGTGCTTTAAAGCGGAAACGACGTCCACCCTTTACAACACGAGCCACACGATCGATATTGATTACAAGTTCTTCAAATTGCTTTGGTTCGGCAGGTACTTGATCCCGACGACTATCTCGCCGAGGAGCACGAGGGCTACGCGCAGGGGCAGCAGTAGTAGTTTGTTGTTCAGCCATAATTAAAACTCCAGACCTTCCTTACGAGCAGCGTCGGCGAGCGCAGACAGGCGTCCAGCGTACTGGCGTCCGTTGCGGTCAAAAACGACCGTCGTAATTTTAGCTTTTTTAGCTTTTTTAGCAATATCAGTACCGACAAATGTTGCTTGGTCACTGAGTGATCCCGTTTGCTTTGTGCCAACTGTCGTACTTGCAGCCAGTGTACGTTGTTTGACATCATCAATCAACTGAGCACTGACGTGTTTTGAACTGATAGTCACAGTCAGACGTGGGCGCTCTGCAGTTCCGTTCACTTTGGCGCGAACACGGTTCTTACGAAGCGATTTGTTCAGTAGTTTTTTAGCGAGTTGGTTCATGACTACTTACCTGTCTTTCCTGCTTTTCGAAGCACAACTTCATCAGCATATTTAATGCCCTTACCTTTGTACGGTTCAGGTTTCTTGAGTGAGCGAATTTCAGCAGCAACTTGCCCAACGGCTTGTTTGTCGATACCTGAAACAGTAATGCTCATTTTTTCAACAGCGAGCGAAATACCAGCTGGTGCGGTATATTTCACTGGGTGTGAAAATCCAAGGCTCATTTCGAGAGCTTGACCAGTGGTTGCAACGCGGAAACCGACACCGTTTACTTCCAGTTTCTTTTCGAAACCTTTCGTCACGCCGTCAACCGCGTTATTTAGTAGTGCACGCTGCAGCCCATGTTGGGCTTTTGCAACGCGTTCGTCATCTTTACGAGTAACGATTGCTTGTGCACCATCCAGGGTAACGGTCACGTCGCTCAGATGTGGTACAGTCAGTTCGCCTTTAGGGCCTTTGACTGTTAAAACAGCTGAGTCAACCGTGATTGTCACACCGGCAGGTACGTCAATTGGTAGTTTTCCGATTCGACTCATAATTTAATTTCCTTTGTAAATTTAGTAGGTGGTATGTGGTAGATAGTAGGTGGTATGTGGTTATTCTATTGAGTTAACCAACTACCATCTACTATCTACCAACTACCAATTCTTAATAGACCTTCAGTAGTAATTCACCACCAAGACGCTGTTTATACGCTTCATGGCCGGTGATCACACCTTTGCTCGTGCTAATCAGGACAAGTCCACGACCACTTTTAACGCGTGGGATATCCGCAGCAGCAACATAGACGCGGCGACCAGGTTTAGATAGTCGTGTAATCTCGTTGATGGTTGAGTTTTCACCCGGTTTGTTAATAGTGATCACGATTGTATCACGTGGTTTTCCTGCTTCGACTTTGACATCGGTCAGGTATTTATTCTTTTTAAGTTGCGTTGCAACAACAAGTTTCAATTTACTTGCTGGAACACGAACTTCATTTTTACCAACCATGACTGCATTACGAATGCGAGTCAGTAGGTCAGCGATTGGGTCAGTTGATTGTAGTGACATAGATCGTTCCTTTCCTACCAGCTACTCTTAGTAATGCCCGGAATTTCGCCTTTGCTGGCTTTTTCACGGAAGTTGATACGGTTCAGACCAAAACGGCGCATATAACCGCGTGGTCGGCCGTGAAGTACATCACGGTTTTTCCAGCGAGTCGGGCTGCTGTTTTTTGGTAGTTTCTGAAGACCTTCTAGGTCACCTAGCTCTTTGAGTTCAGCACGCTTGTCGGCAAACTTCAAAATCATTTTCTTGCGTTTTTCGTCACGTGCGACGGCAGATTTCTTAGCCATTAGCGTTTGCCTCCTTCTTTCTCAAATGGTAGACCAAATTTTTCGAGTAGTGCGCGGGAATGTGCTGCATCTTCGTTTTTGATCGCGAAGGTGACCTGCAGACCGTGCAATACTTGAGTTTCTTCGAAGGTAAGTTCTGGGAAAATCGATTGTTCCACGATACCGAGGTTGTAGTTGCCACCTTTGTCGAACTTTGTCGACACACCATGAAAGTCACGGACGCGAGGCAAAGCGATGTTTGTGAGACGGTCGAGGAACTCGTACATACGAGCACCACGAAGTGTCACGCTGATACCGACGCGGTTAAGACCGGCACGGATTTTGAATGTCGCGATTGACTTCTTGGCCATACGATCAACCGGTTGTTGACCAGTGATCTTCTTGATCGTGTTACTGACGACTTCGTAGTGACGCTTGTCATCTTTGTTCTTGCCAATTCCAACGCTGACAACAATCTTCTCAAGTTTTGGCACTTGATGAATATTCTTCAGGCCTAATTCGGCTTGTAGTTCTTTGACATAAGTTTCCTTATACAAAGCTTTCAGGCGAGGAGTGGCAGAAGTAGTAGTTGCTTTAACCATTACTTAATCTCCTTGTTTTTAAGCTGACGAGCAAGGCGAACCTTGTTGCCATCAGCATTCTTAATGTATCCGACACGGCTTGTTTTGCTGGCTTTTTCATCAACGACCAATGCAACTTTGTGAAGTGAAATTGGCACATGAATGTCTTTGCTGCCACCACGTGGGTTTTGCTGGGACGGTTTAACTTTGCGATGACCAACACCGACGCCTTCGACAAGGACTGCGTCTTTTTTGGTGAGAACGCGAAGCACTTTACCGGTCGTCCCCTTTTTGGCACCACTAATAAGTTTCACGATATCATCTTTTTGAATACGCTGTGCCATATTAGAGGACCTCCGGAGCTAAGCTGATAATCTTTGCGTAGCCCATGTCGCGAAGTTCCCTGGGAACTGGACCGAAGACACGAGTACCTTTTGGTAGTTTGTCGTCGCCAATAATGACGGCGGCGTTGTCATCAAATGCAATCGTGCTGCCATCTGGACGTTGAATTTGGTCACGAGTTCGGACCACAACGGCTTTGACGACTGATTTACGTTTGACAACACCCGTTGGGTTAGCTGTTTTGACGGTAGCGACAATAATGTCACCAACGCGGGCGTAGCGGCGTTTTGTACCACCAAGTACACGAATACACAGAAGTGATTTGGCACCACTGTTATCGCAGACGATGAGGCGAGATTCTTGTTGGATCATACTACGCCTCGTCCTCTTTTAGTTCAATGCTGCCACGTGATTTTTCAATCACTGCGTCAAGCTTGAATGCTTTTCGTTTTGAAACAGGACGAGTTTCAGAAATAGTGACTTTGTCACCTTTCTTCGCAACGTTTTCTTCATCATGAGCGGCGTATTTGCGGCTAACAGTGTATTGTTTGCCATAAATAGGATGCGTTTCACGACTAGTAACAGTGACGGTGATGGTTTTGTCAGCCACATCCGATGTGACGATACCGGTCAATGTCTTGGCCATATTATTTACTCTCCTTTGCGACTGCGATCTCGGCTGCTCGGATAGCAGTGTGAAGGCGCGCGATTTCTTTACGTGTCGCCGTAATGACGCGAGGATTGGCAAGTTCGCCAGCTGCGTGACCACGTTTGAACGCGATCTGATCAGTTTGCTTGCTCGTCAGTAGTTCTTGCATCTGTTCGACGGTCTTTACTTCAGTAGCTTTTGCTACTTTTTTCACTTGTTTGTCAGCCATAATTACGCGACCTCCCGTGAAATGAATTTAGTTTGGATAGGAAGCTTATGACCGGCAAGACGCATAGCCTCACGAGCAGTTGCTTCATCAACACCCTTCATTTCAAATAGCACAGTACCGGCTTTCACTTTGGCAACAAAGAACTCAGGGTTACCTTTACCGCTTCCCATTTTTACATCTGCTGGCTTGCGCGTGACAGGTGTGTGTGGGAAAATACGGATCCAGATTTTACCACCACGTTTGATATGTCGAGTCATCGCTTGGCGAGACGCTTCAATCTGACGGCTAGTGATACGTTCGTTTGATTGGCTTTGGAGACCGTAATCACCAAAAGCGATGTACTGGCCACGAGTAGCGACGCCATCGTTTTTGCCTTTACGAACTTTTCGATATTTGGTTTTCTTCGGAAGTAACATTACGGGTCCTGCCTTTCACCTTTGTAGATCCACACTTTCACGCCGATGATACCGGCTGGTGTCTGTGCGCGAGCTGTATGGAAATCAATGTCAGCGCGAAGGGTATGTAGTGGAACTGATCCTTCAATAACCTTTTCTTTGCGTGCCATTTCAGCGTTGTTAAGTCGTCCGGCAACCTGGATACGAATACCCTTGGCACCAGCAGCCATTGTGTTCTGTGCAGTCATTTTCGTTGCACGACGGAAGTTGATGCGGCGTTCTAGTTGACGTGCAATATTCTCGGCAACGAGTTTTGCTGCAAGTTCTGGTCGTTTGACTTCTTCGATGTTGATACGAACCGGAAGGCTCGCGATCTTTTCGATCTGTGCTTTGAGCTCAGTCACACCAGCACCACCACGTCCGATCACGACACCAGCTTTGGCAGTGTGAATCGTAATAGTAATGAGGTTAGCTGAACGTTCGATCTCGATCAGGTTGATCGTTGGTCGAGATGCGAATTTCGCTTCAATCAACTCGCGGATTCGAATGTCTTCGGCAAGCCATTTGGCAAAATCGCGTTTACCAGCGAACCAACGTGACGTCCAGTTCTTGTGAACCTGCAAGCGGAAGCTAATTGGGTTTACTTTTTGGCCCATATTATTTGCTCTCCTTCTTTGCGACAGTTTTAGCCGCTGGTTTTACCGTCGTCGGTTTAGCGACGACAGGTTTTACCGCAACTTTTTTAGGTTTCTCGCTACCAGTTACTTCAACCAGAATGTTCGAAGCTTTCTTCTCAAATGGAAGTGCTCGACCACGTGCAGCTGGGTTGAACCGTTTCAGGCGTGTTCCAGCTGTGACTGATAGAGTTGAAATGACCAATGTTTTTCCGTCAAGACCATGAGTATTAACGGCATTGCTTTTAGCGCTTTCGATTGCTTTTTTAACGGGCAGTGCAGATCGTTTTGGAACATGATCCAAAATAACCAGTGCGTCGGCAACGGTACGGCCACGAACAAGTGCCGCAACTAAACTCACTTTACGTGGAGTAAGTGCAAGATCCTTGACGTATGCTCGGACAGTAATATCAGCCATTACTTCTTGTCCTTTCCACCGTGTTTACGGAATTTACGTGTTGGACTAAACTCACCGAGTTTATGGCCAACCATATTTTCCGACACGAATACAGGAACGTGAACGCGTCCGTTGTGAACAGCGATCGTTCGTCCCACCATGTCTGGACTAATCGTGCTAGCACGAGCCCAAGTCTTGATAACTGTACGGTCATCTGATCCAAGCGCCGCCACTTTTTTAGCGAGCTTGAAGTCAATGAATGGTCCTTTTTTAAGTGATCGACTCATAACTACTTCTTCCTCTTATTTTCATGGCGACTCTTTACGATTAACTTACTGACATCTTTACGACGGCGAGTACGGTATCCGAGCGTCAATTGACCCCAAGGAGTCTTTGGCGTACGGCCCACACCGTGAGCACCACCGTCACCACCACCATGTGGGTGATCGACAGCGTTCATTGCGATACCACGGACTGATGGACGAATACCTTTACGGCGATTTCGACCGGCAGAACCGATTTTGACGTTTTGGTGCTGGACGTTGCCAACCACACCGATAGTTGCGTGTACTTCGACACGGAAACGACGAACTTCACCCGATGGCATACGAACTTGTGCGTAGTCGCCTTCTTTGGCCATAAGCTGTGCTTTGGCACCAGCAGAACGAACCATCTGAGCACCTTTACCTGGGTAAATCTCAATCGCGTATATTTGTGAACCGATTGGGATATTACTGAGCGGCATACGGTTGCTTGCTTCGATTGGCGCATCAGGACCGCTGGCAATTTGTTTACCTTTGGTCATTTGCGTATCGGCAAGAACGTAGTGGTACAGACCGTGCTGGTCTTTGATACGAGCAATACGAGCTGAACGGTTCGGGTCGTATTCGATCTCTTCGATCGTCGCAGTCGTACCGGCAGCTAATTTATGATTAACCAGACGATAGTGTCGTTTGACACCACCACCACGGTGACGAACGGTAATACG
>JBBQDN010000006.1:0-79149 GCA_038319685.1 Saccharimonadales bacterium (SeqCode) | reverse complement strand
GACTGGAGTAATTCGCGAGGACGTGTCCATTACGAATAACTAAAAGAAATGGTAATGGATCGATCCCTGAAAGGGTCGTTCCGCAGCGACCAGTCTTTTTAACTGGGAGTCCCCGGAGGAGTGAAGCCGACCAGCAGTTTTACGTTCCTTGTGCTGCCAAAAGGAACAAAAGATTTGTTTCTTTGGAAAAGAAAGGATGGGACCTTTGGGAATGATTTCATAAAATTTAGCAATAAAAAAGCGCCTATCTAGGCGTGTATGTCGATTTATCGACAGTTAGGTAATGATAGGGCCCCCGGAGGGGACAGACGTTCGGCGCGCGGTTGCCGACACGTTGTCCCCTCAGGGGTGACCCTTGTTGGTGATTTGGGCCGCTGTTTCTCGACATAGTCGAGACGCGGCCCAGATCAAAACCCGATAATCACTGTGAACACTCTTCACCCTCTCCTACGTCGACTCCTGTCGCGTATGGACCTAATGTGGATATTGGCGCCTCTCCTCCTATCGGCGGAGCGAGAGACGGAGAGCCATTGATGGGTGGCTCTCTAGCCCTTGGCTATGTACATCTTTCTCCAATCGGAATTAGGTGTGGTCGAGCTTGCTGGTGATCGCCTGGGCGATCACCAGCACCGCCGGCCGTCAGGTCGGGGGGGAGCTTTTCTCGGTGTTGGGGGCGGTGCTGCGGGTCGGGGGCGACAACATTGTGTGCCTCTTTCTCTCAGCCGAAGTGTGATTCACTCCGGTCTGATCTATACTGAAAATAAATTCAGTCCAGATCAGACCGGAGGTGTCATTACCTAACTGTCAATGTACCTCTCAGGAAGTTTTTTACAACCTCAACTGATTGATAGACAGATTATACATCATAGTATACGTAATGTCAATACTATTTTTATGCATAATCACTACTTCTTGTATAATAGGGGGATGAAGCCATTTATTACTGCCTGCTCTACCGTCACCGATGGTTCAATGAAAGTGGGTGAGTCGTCATACCCACAGGATATTCTGGCTCATCGTGAGCGATTTTTAAGCCATAACGGGATTACTATTGATCAAACAATCCTCGTGCCATTAACCTATGGCGGCGATAATTATCGGCGGTATTTTGTTGTCGACGAACGTCACAAAGGTGAGGGAATCACGACCCCAGCGACTATGGAAGCGGATGGGCTCGTCACAAAAACAAAGGGTATCGCACTGTTTTTGCCATTGGCCGACTGTATCGGAACGGTACTGTATGATCCAAAAACCGAGTCACTGATGGTGACACATCTGGGCCGCCACAATCTCGAGCAATATGGTGGCAGGACGTCGATCGAGTATATGGTTGACACGTGCGGAAGTAATCCCAGTGATATTACCGCGTGGCTGAGTCCGGCTGCGGGCAGTGATAACTATCCATTATTTGCGTTTGATGACCGTAGCATGCACGACGTGGCACTTGAACAATTGCGACAGGCTGGCGTTAGGGCTGAAAATATCACCGCATCATCAGTTGATACGACGACCGACAACAACTACTATTCACACAGCGAATTCCTAAAAGGTCACAGAGACACCGACGGTCGTTTTGTGGTAGTTGCAATGATGAAAAACAATCTATAAGTATGTTATCCAATCTGTTACAATAGAAATCAATGGGAAAAAACTTATACATCACGACTGCTATTCCATACGTTAACGGCACGCCACATATTGGCAACGCACTTGACTATCTATTAGCCGATATCTGGACTCGGTACCAAAAACAAAATGGACATGACGTTCGGTTTCAAATCGGGACTGACGAACATGGTAATAAAATTGCCGCCAAAGCTGCGCAGGAGGGTATCGATCCTCAGGCGTATACCGACAAAATGTATGTCAATTTCGAAAACTACGCCAAGAAGATTGATGCGCAGTACACTGATTTTATTCGGACGACGAACCCACAGCATAATGGTGCGGTCCAGTATATTTGGCAGAAACTACAGCCGTATATCTACAAAGGCAGCTACCAAGGCTGGTACTGCGTTGGTCACGAAGCCTTTTTTACTGACAAAGAAGTACAGGCGACAAATGGTGTCTGTCCTGATCACCAAACGCCGTACGAACAGATCAGCGAAGACAACTATTATCTGAAAACCAGCGCATTTACTGAAAAAATTCGTGAAGCGATCGAAACCAAGAAAATGGAAATCGTGCCGGAGTTCCGTGCCAAAGAGTTCCTCGAACTCATGAAAGATGGTTTGCAGGATGTGAGTATCAGTCGTCCTCGTAAAAACCTTTCATGGGGCGTGCCTGTGCCTGGTGATCCAGATCAAATTATGTATGTCTGGATCGATGCGCTGGCAAACTACATCACCGTTCTGGGCTATCCTGACCACGCCGGCTGGGAGCAGTACTGGCCTGCCGACGTTCAGGTGATCGGTAAAGATATCCTCCGTTTTCATGCTGGTATTTGGCCGGCGATGCTGCTGGGACTCGAATTACCACTTCCTAAAAAACTACTTGTTCACGGGTTCGTCAATGTTGGTGGGTCTAAAATGAGCAAAACAGTCGGGAACGTGGTTGACCCAAACCAAGTGATTGATGAATATGGCCTGGATGCATTTCGTTATTTCTTTTCTCGTCATATCCCGACGCTTGATGACGGTGATTTTACCTGGGAAAAACTAGAAACCGCATATAACACTGAACTAGGTAATGATCTTGGTAATTTAGTGCAGCGTGTTGCCAGTATGATCATTCGCTATCAAACGGGCGTGATCGGTGACGCACCACAAAACGAGCATGATAACAGTGCATATCATGAAATGATGAAATCACTTAACTTTAATCGGGCGCTTGATGAAGTCTGGTCGATGGTTCGCGGACTCAATCAATACATCGAAGACGTAAAACCGTGGGAAATTGCCAAAACTCGCGATACTAATCCAGATGCCGAAGCTCATTTATCGGAAGTATTGTCACATGCTGTCGGTAATCTTTTACAAATCGGTGATTTACTGTTGCCATTTATGCCAACGACAGCTGCGGCAATTCACGCCCAATTCGACACAGGTGTCGTTGCCTCGCCAACTCCATTGTTTCCAAAAATTTACCACCACACGCCAGATCCTTACGCTGGCCAGCCTGCAAAGAAGTAATATGTTCATCGATACACACTGTCATATTCACGAATCTGACTATCCCATCGACAGCCAAGAAGCGCTCGTTCGTGCTCGTGCGGTAGGGGTAGGAAAACTACTATGCGTTGGAACTAACGAGCAAAGTTCACGTGATGCGGTTGCATTTGCCGGTACTCACGACAATGTCTATGCGGCAATTGGTGTTCATCCGCATGATACCAAGGATGAATATGACATTCTCCCTCTGTTTGGATCACCCAAATTGGTGGCGGTTGGCGAGATTGGACTCGATTATTTTTATACCCATAGCCCGCGTGAAGTCCAGATCACCGCACTCGAAGCGCAGATTCAGATGGCGCTTGATCATGATTTACCGATTATTTTTCATGTCCGTGAGGCATCGTCCGCGGAGCGGCGTGAATCGGTATGGAGTGATTTTTGGCCGATATTCGATAATTTTCAAGGAATTCGCGGCGAATTACATAGTTTTACCGACACGCAGGCTAATTTAGAACAGGGGTTGCAACGAGGACTATACATCGGGGTGAATGGTATCAGTACTTTTACCAAGGATGAGGCACAAAAAACTATGTTTACGTCGATTCCACTTGATAAATTACTCCTCGAAACTGACGCTCCGTTCTTGACACCAGTACCGGTCCGTGGTATAGTGAACGAGCCAGCATTTGTGACGCATGTAGCACATCATCAGGCAGCGATTCGAAAGATGAGCATTGATGATATCGCCCAGGCAACTACCACAAATGCGACTGTGCTTTTTGCACTCTAAAAATAGACATGAAAAGAAACCTCTATAACAACTAGACGGAGTAATAACCATGTCAGAATATGGTGCACCAATACTTACTCATAGCACCGATGTGCTATTTCATGCTGGAAATCCAGATCTATTAAATTTGGATGCTGCACAGGCACTTCTTGAGATGCGAAAAGAACAAGAACTTCTTCTCTCTAAGGAAGTAGCACCAACACTTCCGCATGTGTTTATTGCTGCAGTTGGTCAAGCAGTATATGCCCGGCGGCGTGAACTACTCGATAACACCCTAGATATTAGGGATGACTTTGATTTAGCCGCCTAAAGGAGACGTATATTATGGCTGATGTATTCAAAAAAGCACTCAAACTCCTTATCGGAAACGATGTATCCGTCCCTAAGCTGACGATGCCTAAAAATCGTCCGTTCAAAACACTAACTGAACGTGAATTGATCCAGCTGGAAAGTAATATCGGTTCAGAACTATTTGGTCCAATTCCCGCGGGCAACCGCCGCGAGTTTTTTAATCTTGATCCAAACACCTGGATTTGGCACGAAGAATGGGTTGATGTCGAAACAGGCAAGCCACAATCTGCCACAACACGGTACGAAGTTCACGATAATGGTATTTTGAAGGTCCAAGAAGGTGCTCGATATAAATTTATCGAAGGCGAAGAACTGAAAAATCTGACTGTTGCCGTGCAGATGTATCACGAGCGTGTCATGCGCGAAGTCTATAACCGTGATCCGGCAACCGGCCAAAAGCTTGGCTAGCTGGTATAATTAGTCACGTGAGTAGTGAAATAATTTATCTTGATCACGCCGCGGCGACTCCGATGGACGACCGTGTGCTTGCGGTGATGCAGCCCTATTTTTCGGTGGCGTTTTATAACCCTTCCAGTCCGTATAGTCCTGCGATTGCTGTGCGTCGTGAGTACGAAACGGCAAAACATACCATTGCCGGTATTTTGGGCGCAAAAACTGACGAATTAGTCATGACTGCCGGCGCAACTGAATCGATTAATTTGGCGTTTGGTACGGTAACTGGTCATGTTGTCACCGTCAGTACTGAGCATCATGCTGTACTGGCCACAGCGCGGCGTGGTGATCATACGATTGTCGAGGTTGATATGCACGGACTTGTATCTATCGATAATGTTATTAGCGCCATTCGTCCAGACACCAAACTAGTCAGTATTGCGATTGCCAATAATGAACTGGGTACTATTCAGCCGCTTCGGGACATCGCAGCGGCTATTGCTGATGTACGCGAAAAACGCCTATCAGACGGTAATATGACTCCACTGTATTTTCACACCGATGCGTCACAAGGCGCTGGTCAGTTGGATTTGACGGTCGCACGACTTGGTGTTGATATGATGACGCTGAACGCGGGAAAAATGTACGGGCCAAAACAAGTTGGATTGTTATGGGCAGCCAGCCATGTGCGGATACAGCCGCAAATTGTTGGCGGGGGACAGGAAAGCGGACTGCGGAGCGGAACGGAAAACGTTGCCGGAGTAATTGGGTTTGCCAAAGCGTTCCAGTTAGTTGACCGTCATCGTAAAACAGAAGTTGAACGACTCCGACATCTACGTGATACGTTACAAGAAACATTAACCATTCAATTTCCTGATGCGATTGTTTCGGGCTATCAAAAAAAACGACTGGCGGGCCATTTGCATATTTCGTTTCCTGGTATTGATGCCGAACGATTAGTGTTTGGACTGGAATCACGCGGTGTTTTGGTCGCAACAGGTAGCGCGTGTGCAGCTAACAAAGGAACGCGTTCACATGTCCTGACTGCAATTGGGCTAGATCCATCGGTTGCTGATGGAAGTTTACGACTGACACTTGGACACCTTTGCAACGATGACACTATGCAACAAGCCACCACTATTCTGGTCGATGTCATAGCACATGAGTACGAGAGAGTAAAAAAATGATCAAAGGTTTGATCGTCGGCGCTGTGTTATTTGGAGTAGTTGCATTTAGCCTGAGCGCGTTTTTAGCACCTGATGATTTACGGAGTTGTGATAGCCAACCGTCTGATCGTCATGGCTGTGGTGCCAGTGACGCAATAGTCGCGGTCAGTGGTGGCGATACGACCGCACGGACCAACGAAGCGATTGCATTATACAAAGCTGGATGGGGCAAAAAACTTATTTTTTCTGGTGCAGCTGCTGACAAATCTGGTCCAAGTAATGCGAAAGTAATGCAACATATTGCCGAAAGTTCTGGTGTTTCGAGCGATGCAATTATTATCGAAGAATACGGTGAAACAACCAAAGAAAACGCCGAAAAAACTCGCAATATATTTAGCGAATACAACATTAGTTCCGTCATTCTTATCACTAGCGGCTATCATCAAAAACGAGCGGGACTAGAATTTAGTGCTCGCTCGGCAGATGTGATGATTCGTAACCATCCTGTTGCGAGCGATAACCAATGGTCAGCCTGGTGGTGGCTAACTCCAACTGGCTGGTATTTAGCCCTCACTGAGTTTTTTAAAATCATCGCATTTTACGTTGGAGGAAGTCGATGACTAAAGTCTATGTTGGGATGAGCGGTGGCGTTGATTCATCACTGACTGCGGCGCTTTTAGTTGAGCAGGGCTATGACGTAACAGGTGTGTATATGAAAAACTGGACGCAGGATTTACCGGGTATGAAATGTCCTTGGGCGGATGATTTGGCAGACGCAAAGCGCGTCGCTGTGCAGCTAGGAATTGATTTTAAGGTGTTTGATTTTGAAAATGAATATCGACACAAAGTCGTCGACTATATGATCGAAGAATACAAACTCGGTCGAACACCAAACCCCGATATTATGTGTAATCAAGAAGTAAAGTTTAAGTTGTTTCTTGAAACTGCGCTCGAAGACGGGGCTGATATGATTGCAACGGGGCATTATGCGAAGGCAGTAGGTGGTAGTTGGAATATGGTAGATGGTAAAAAAGAATTTAATACCGATGCTTCCCATCTACCATCTACCATCTACCATCTACAACAAGCCGCTGACACCAACAAAGACCAAACGTACTTCTTGTACCGTGTGACGGGCAAAGCACTCCAAAAAACCCTTTTTCCACTTGGTGAATTTACCAAACCAGTCGTGCGTGACATGGCCAAAGAGCGTGGTTTGATCACCGCGGGTAAAAAAGATAGCCAAGGCATTTGTTTTGTCGGCAAGATCGGCATTCGTGAATTTTTATCACAATATGTCGAACAAAAATCCGGTGCAATTATTGATAAGCGGACTGGAAAAAAACTTGGTCATCATGATGGTGCGATATTCTATACACTCGGACAGCGCCACGGACTGGATGTTGGCGGCGGACTACCATACTATGTCGTCGGTAAAGATATGGATAAAAATGAAGTCTATGTCACGACGAACCTCAACGACGAGACGTTATGGCGTGACACAGTCGGTTTGCAAAACCTCCACTGGATCAATAGCGCGCCACAACCGGGCGAGTACAAGATTCGTATTCGTCATCGTGCGCCTCTGACCGATGCGGCACTCACTTTTACCGACACTGGTGTTGAACTGAAATTACATGATCAGCAACGCGCAATCACCGCCGGGCAATCAGTTGTGATCTATGACGGTGACGTATGTCTGGGTGGTGGTATCGTTGCTTAAATAAAAACAGCCGCGATACGGCCAGGCGGTGCGCGTAGCACCAGCCTGGCCGTATCTACGGCTTTATTCCTGCGACTGTTGGATGTATGCCTCCCAACGGGCACGCAGACTCAAGGCGTTAACCTCGGTGACCTGCACGTACATCTCACCTCCACTGTGATACAGAGTAAGTCCCTGGACGGTTTTCTGGACGTTGTACTTCATACCGATGATCTCGCGTAAATCTACCGTCATCCAGCCACTGCTGGTATTCATCTGAGCGAAATTATCCATGTCACTCTCTCATTGTCGAAGGAACAGTAAAATGATAGTATCATAGTTAGGCGACATTGTCAATATAGGACTTGCATATGAGAAGTGCTAATATAACAGATATGAACGCCCAAGAAATTCGCACCCAATACCTCAAATTCTTTGAAGCTCGTGGTCACGTGGTTATTCCGCGCGCCAAAGTAGTCCCTGAAAACGATCCGAGCACGCTTTTTACTGGTTCTGGTATGCAGCCAATGATTCCGTACCTGCTAGGTCAGCCACATCCTGCCGGAGTACGCCTCGCCGATAGTCAAACATGTCTGCGTGCGCAGGATATTGAAGAAGTTGGTGACAATCGTCATACAACATTTTTTGAGATGCTTGGGAACTGGAGTATGGGCGACTATTTTAAGGCACAACAAGTTCCGTGGATGTTTGAATTCCTGACCGAAGTGGTCAAACTTGATCCAAGTAAACTCTACGTGACATGTTTTATTGGTGCACCAGAATATAATATTCCCAAAGATACCGATGCAGCCGAAATTTGGGCAAAATTGTTTGCGCAAAAAGGTATCCAGGCAAATGTAGCTGATATTGGTTCAGAAGAAGATGGCTACACACGTGGCATCAAAGCAGGTGAACGAATTTTTTACTACGATGGTTCTAAAAACTGGTGGAGCCGCAATGGCGGGCCAGAAACAACACCTATTGGTGACCCGTGTGGGCCTGACTCGGAAATGTTTTATGATTTTGGCACGCCGCACAATACTGAATATGGTGAGTTTTGTCACCCGAACTGTGATTGTGGTCGGTTCATGGAAATCGGTAACAACGTTTTTATGGCGTATCGCAAAGAATCCGAAGGCGTATTCGTGCCACTTGAAAAACCAAACATTGATCACGGTTCAGGCTTAGAGCGAATTGCCGCAGCGGCGATTAACGATCCTGATGTTTTTAAAATCAGTGTGATGTGGCCAATTATCGAAAAACTCGAAACAATTAGCGGCAAAAGTTACGACGCCAATCAAGCAAGTATGCGCGTGATTGCCGATCACCTGCGTGCGGCAACGTTCATGGCGACTGACAGTATTTTACCTAGTAATAAAACTCAGGGCTACGTCATGCGGCGATTACTTCGTCGCGCAATGGTAAAGGCATATTTCCTTGGTGTTGAACATAACTTTATTCAGGACGTCGCACCGGTTATTACGAGTCTCTATCGTGAAGATTACCCCGAAGTTGCCAATGATGAAGACAAGATTATTGCAATACTTTTAAAAGAAGAAAAGGCATTCCGCCAAACACTAGCAAAAGGTAGTCGTATTCTAGAGAAGATTTCTAACGATGCTGATGAGTATATTTCAGGAGATTCAGTTTTCACTCTCTATGACACATACGGGTATCCTGTTGAACTGACTCTTGAAGTAATTGATCTATTGAACCTCAAGCCACTATTTGGTGATTGGAGAGAAAAATTTGATCTCAAGATGAAAGAGCAACGTGAACGTTCGCAAACTGCCGCCAAAGGTGTGTTTAAAGGTGGCCTCGGTGGCCAGACATTGCAGCACAAAAAATACCACACCGCCACGCATTTGATGTACCAAGCGCTTCGTGATGTCCTGGGTGATCATGTTGTGCAACACGGCAGTAATATCACCGAAGAACGACTTCGTTTTGATTTTAGCCATCCTGAAAAAATGACTTCTGAACAAATCAAACAAGTCGAAAACATCGTCAATCAACAAATCAACAAAGACTTAAAGATCAGTTTTGCTGAATACCCGACTACTGTTGCGCGAGAAGAAAAAGGCGC
This sequence comes from Saccharimonadales bacterium (SeqCode), assembly GCA_038319685.1. Classification (GTDB taxonomy): domain Bacteria; phylum Patescibacteriota; class Saccharimonadia; order Saccharimonadales; family Saccharimonadaceae; genus UBA6022. Next base: position 69,548 of record JBBQDN010000006.1, on the reverse strand, counting down.
TCTTGGTCAGTTTGGTGATCGCTACGGTGACACGGTCAAAGTCTATAAAATGATTGCCGATAACGAGGATGTCCCATTTAGTTTTGAAATTTGTGGCGGTCCCCACGTTGACCACACTCACGAACTTATTGATGGTGGTAAAACCTTCAAAATCATCAAAGAAGAATCATCAAGCGCTGGCATTCGTCGTATCAAAGCAGTACTAGTGTAGACTGTTATGTTTCGGGTGCGTCGCGTATGATTGCATCAAGTGTACGGTCCGATACGAAAAATTCCTGACCTTTTGTCGTCAGTTGTGCCACGCCACGGACTACCTGAAAAAGGAGTTGAATATCAGGGTGATGTTCGTCGACCCTTTGATGTTCGCTGGTTGAAATCTGCGGGAGATACACGTAGAATTCGGGCGGCATATCCTCGGTGAGACAAAACCATACCGATGCCGTGTCTGATTCCTGCATATCTTTGGTCTGTTGACTATGGCTAATTGTCATTGTACCAAGACTGCCATTCGGGCCGACGGCGTACTCGGTTCGTTCGATATGAAGAGTATCGTTGCCAATATCAATACGATAGTACTTGGCTATTTTCTGGGTGGATGATTTGTCCCGTAGGTCCTGCAGTACTGTATCGAATACTGCTACGTCACGGATGTCACAGTTCAATGCTGCTTCCATTTCGTCTTGACTATAGATAATGCTATGTAAAAATGCCGATATTTCTTCAATCGGGGTGTCATGTACCCAGGGCGCGTCACCATTGTCGTAAGCGATGCCAGTTGGAAATAGAGTTTCATCCAGACTGGCAGGCGCGATAATTGACACGGTCGTCATTGACCCATGTATATCTTTTAGTTCAAAATTAATCGTCAGCGTGTACCTGTCATCATCACTGCATAGTTGGGACGAAACATTGATACCGTCCACTATGGCACCCGATTCTAGTAGGGTCATGACAATTGTCGGCAGAATGCTTTGACTAATATCTTTTTGTTCAAATACTAAATTATCGGTTGTTATGTCTGGTGTAAGATTTTTTTCTAGGTGCTCGTCGATAATATCAATGTGAGTCGTGGCATTATTTACTTCATAACTAAGGGGGTCAGTGGGGAATAGTTGAAAGTTATTACGAGATTGATCATGTGTCATACATACACTACATCATCCATCGGTATAAAATGCAACTCTCCTACCTGACCGCGAGTCTTTATATGGGTGATATTCGACGAGGCAATACCAAAAATTGCAACAAACGATGAAAGTGCTCTATAATGAATACTAATTATGGTTTTTGATAAATTTCGCCAAGCTCGCAAGAATACGTCGGATACTGATTATGTTGTCGCGCTCGACATTGGTACGGAGTTCGTCAAGGCACTCGTCGCCAAACAGACCGATGACCAATTAGAAATTGTCGGCGTTGGTCGTGCTCGTCAGGATGTCAGTGATATGTATTCCGGTGCGATCGCCGATATTTCTGGTGTCGTCCGTAACTGCGAAGAAGCCTTGAGTGCTGCCGAAGATCAATCAGGTATTCATGCGACACGTGTGGTGATTGGTATTGCTGGTGAGTTGGTTAAAGGTGTGACAAACACCATTCGTTACCGTCGTCCACAGCCCGATCGTCCACTGGACACCGCCGAAATGGAATTTATCATCGAAAAAGTTCAAGAACGGGCCCAGGGCAAGGCGCAAAAGCAAATCGCACTCGAAACAGGCAACGACGAAGTCGAGGTAAAGCTGGTCAACTCTGCGCTGGTCAGTATTCATATTGATGGCTATAAAGTCAGTAACCCTATCGGGTTTCAGGGCAAAGACGTTGCCGTTCAGATATATACCGCATTTGCACCAATGGTGCATATTGGGGCACTCGAACGAGTTGCCGATGAACTGGCGCTCGAGTTAGTTGCAGTTGCGGCCGAACCATTTGCGGTCAGTCGTTCGGTATTAGGAACAGATGCTAGCAGCACATTTACGGCTATTCTAGTTGATGTTGGTGGCGGCACGACTGACATTGCGGTCGTAAATGATGGCGGTGTCGAAGGTACCAAGATGTTTGGTATTGGCGGACGAAGCTTTACACGCACGATTGCAACTGACATGGATCTTAGCTATACTGACGCTGAAAAACTAAAGGTCAACATCGAAAGCAGCCAGATCAAAGCATCGGTCGCCAAAGACGCCAATGCTGCCATCGACAAAACACTTGACGTTTGGTTAGCGGGTGTTGAACTGGCTCTGAGCGAGTTTGATTCTGTCGATCATTTGCCAAGTCGAATCCTGCTATGTGGCGGTGGATCAAGCCTTAAAAAGATTATTACGTCGCTTGAATCGGCTGACTGGCACAAAGATTTGCCATTTACCAAACAGCCAACTGTCCAACTGATTAATCCCAAAGAAGTTGCCGGAATTATCGACACAACGGGGGACGCAAACGACCATACGTTCATTACCGCCATGGGATTACTGCGGGTTGGATATGATACAATGATGGGGAGTAGTGACACAGATACGATCAAAGATAAACTCAATCGACTTCTGAGAATATAAACATGAATAAAGACGTAATTTACATCGATGTCGAAGACGATATCACGGCCATTATCGGTAAGGTAAAATCAGCCAAAGAGAAAATCGTCGCACTTGTTCCACCGAAACGAATCGGTGTATTACAAAGTGCAGTGAATTTGCGACTGCTTGCTCGTGCGGCAACACAGGCGAGTAAACACCTCGTTATTATTACGAATAACCCGGCATTATCAGCGCTTTCTGCAGCTGCGTTACTGCCTGTTGCCAAAAACCTGCAAAGTAAACCCGGCATCGCCGAAATTCCCGCACTGGATATTGATGACGGCGAAGATATTATCGACGGTGCACAGTTGCCAGTTGGTGAACTGGTCAAAACGGCCGATACTGCGGCTGGCCGAATGATAATTCCTGTCGTCGATCGTACAGGAACCGACAAAGCAGTCGATGAAATTACCAAAGCAGCAGCGCCGTCAGCTGGGGGGACACTTGCATCACCAAAAGCAAAAAGCGGTATCAAAGTACCAGATTTTACACTTTTCCGTAAAAAATTCCTTTTCCTGATCGGTGGGGGTATTGTATTGGTGGCATTTTTGATCTGGGCAATCTTTATCGCGCCACAGGCGACGGTCCTGATTACCGCGCGAACGACTGATTCGTCGGTCAATAACAAGGTGACCTTTGATAGCGCCGCAAATACGGATCTCACAACAAATGTTATTCGATCAGCAACACAACAGATCAAAAAAGATGGTTCGATTGAGTTCGAAGCAACGGGTAAAAAAGATGTCGGTGAGAAAGCTACAGGGAATGTGAAACTTTCAAAACTTTCACCTACTCCAACAACAATTCCAGCAGGTAGTGCGCTCACGAGTGCTGCCGGCCTGGTGTTTACGACCGATGCTGCAGCGACTATTCCAGCCAGTACCCCATGTTTTCCTAGTTTCTGTGCGCAAAGTGTGACGGTTGCAGTGACTGCTGCTGCGAGCGGGACAAAATATAACGCAGTAACCGGCAGTTTAAGTGGCGCGCCAAGTTCTGCGTCGGCTAGTTTTGTCGACCCAAGTGCCGGCGGTACGGATAAAATCGCAACAATCGTCACAGCTGACGATATACAGAAAGCCAATGCCGCACTGTTACAACAAGGTGCTGATGAAATGAAAACTCAACTGAAAACGCAATTCGGTGTCAAGTCAGTCGTGCTTGACTCAAGCTTTAAAACAACACAAACAGCAGCGACTGCAGTGCCTGCTGTTGACCAGGAACTAGTAGCAGGTGCCGGTAAAGCGAAATTAACAGCGAGCCTTACCTATACATTGGTTGGCATCGATAAAACTGAGATTAAGACCTACCTCGATGCGTACTTCAACAAGCAACTAGACAACAAAGATAAACAACGGGTGTATAGCAATGGGATTGATAAAGTCACCTTTACGAATGTTGATGCGCCTGCTGATGCAAAAGTATCCGCGAATATCGTTGCAACAGCTCAGGTTGGTCCGAAAATTGACGACGAAGTCATTAAATCAAGCGCCAAAGGCAAGCGATATGGTGAAATTCAGTCGGCTATTGAATCTATCCAGGGAGTGAGTAACGTTGATGTCAAGTTCTGGCCATTCTGGGTGACGTCAGCACCAAATGATACCAAAAAGATTACCGTCGAATTCAAACTGGATGAGTCAAACTAAGTCATTTCTCGCACTTGATGTCGGTGAAAAGCGCATTGGCGTTGCCGTCGGTGATAGTGGAGTGCGAATCGCCATTCCATTTGAAACAATAGAAGTTGACGGCACTGAAATTGAACGGATTGTTCACCTAATTATTACTGAAAATACCGATACGGTTATTGTTGGTTATCCTCGTAACCAATCAGGCGAAACAACGGCTCAGACTGCCTATGTTGAAGCATTTACCAAAAAACTAGCCGATATCGCACCACCAATCGTGTTTCAAGATGAATCACTAACGAGTGTGATCGCAGAACAGCAGCTCAAATCGTACGATAAGCCCTACACCAAGGGTGATATAGATGCGCAGGCCGCCGCTATTATTTTGCAGGATTACATGGAACAGTCACTGTGAACAATGATATTCGCCCCGTTAGGCCACGAAATCAAGTTCAAGGACCAAATCGACCGCCTGTACAGCCTTTAGCACCCGTTCTGCCCTCTGTGCAAGAAGTGACAGTACCAAACACTGCTAGTCTCATAGTACATCCTGTACGGCCTGAGATAGCCCTAGAGGAACCGGTAGGACCACTTTCTATCGAAAAAAAGCCTCGCCAAGGACGAAAAACCTTCAGGGTTATATGTATTTTTTTAATTGTGGCCGTAGTTGCAGTGATAGGGACGTATGTCTGGTATCAAAACGAACTCCATCCAGTATCGAGCGACACCAATGCTGCCCGTATACGGGTAACGATCAAAAGCGGCGCAAGTCCTGATATGATTGCCAATCAGCTATACGATAAAAAGCTCATTCGTAGTACAGTGGCATTTGACATCTATACTCGGGTGTCTGGAACGAAAAATAAACTTCAGGCGGGGACGTTTAGTTTGTCACCTTACGAATCAACTCAGGATATTGTGAAACATTTGGTGATTGGAAAGGTTGATGAATTTAGCCTGACGTTTTTGCCAGGTGCGACGATTGCCGATACCCGCAAAGTCTTAGTAGGTGCTGGGTTTAGTGAATCCGATGTCGACGGCGCGCTAAAAAAGTCATATGCCGATCAGTACCCCATGTTATTTTCGGGCAAACCAGGTTCTGCAAGTTTGGAAGGCTACATATACGGTGAAACGTACAATTTTTCAGCGTCTGCGACCGTTGAAGATATATTGATGCGGACATTTGACGAAATGACCAGTGTTATCAAACAACATAACCTGATCGAAGGCTTTCAAAAGCAAGGACTAACCCTTTACCAGGGTATTACGCTCGCGTCGATTATCCAACGAGAAACAAGTTCAACTGATCCAAATACGGCAAGTCATGATCAAAAACAGGTTGCACAGGTGTTTTATTCTCGGTTATCTATCGGATTACCACTGGGGTCGGATGTCACCGCTTATTACGGTGCTGATCAGATTAGTGTCAGCCGATCGGTTGCTGTCGATACACCGTACAATACGCGAATTCACACGGGCTTGCCACCTGGACCAATTGCGGCACCGAGCCTCGGAGCACTGATGGCTGTCGCAGGTCCAGCAGCTGGCGATTACCTTTATTTCCTCAGTGGTGACGACAATGTGACCTATTTCTCGCATACAAACGATGAACATGAACGGAATATTACCGACCACTGTAAGGTCAAATGTTCGATACCCTAGTTAACAGGGGTGACGGGTACAAAGTGTTATTGACATCCTGAGCGAGCACTGATACACTAAGTGATAGCACATTTGTGATTACGTCTACTAAATGCGGTCCTTGACTGTGTATGCGAGTGGGCAGTACGGATCATAAATGAGCCTACCAATAAATGTCGTTACGGGTATTGATACAGAACTTTTCAATTAATATTAATTAACTAAATCGGTCGAAACACATACCCTGTTCTAATTGCGAGAAGAAAGACAAAGTAAGGTAGACGCCTTTGCAGTAATGCGAACGGCAGGAGAACGAACATTCGTAAATCAGAATCCGTTTTGGATCCACAGATAACCGTTGCTTCCCTAAAGCAACAAGTTCTTTCGAGACACAAAAATAGTCGGAAGAGCAAAAATGGACCAAAATCGACAACGATTGCCGCGTATACCGGTGTTTTCCTGCTGATTATGTCGATAGTCGCTATTGGCTACCGACCACCCCAGTCAATGGAAGCACTTGCCAGTGCAACTCCTGTTAATACAACTCAATCAACCGATCAACCATCGGTTGACCAGCTGGTTGCGACCAATATTGCTGCCAATATCGCCGAACGTGCCAACTTGCCGATTGCACCAAACGTCGCCAACTTATCGGTGTCGCTATCTGTCAGAAGCGAACTTTCACAGAGCGATAGTTCGTCGACGATTTCGAAACCTCAAATTATTCAGCCAACTGCAGGCAGCCGTGAAATCAAGTCATACACCGCCAAAGCCGGTGATACGGCCGAGGGAGTATCAAGCTTGTTCGGTATTTCTGCGACAACCCTAAAATGGGCAAATAACATATCAAGCGACGCTATCGAAGCGAACCGAGCGCTGATTATTCCTCCTGTTGATGGTGTTATCTATGTCGTGAAACAAGGCGATACCGTTGACTCAATCGCCAGCAAATACCAAGCAGATAAAAATCGTGTTGTATCATTCAATGACCTTGAGCTTGCCGGTGTTTCTGCTGGTATGAAAATCATTCTTCCTGGTGCCGTATTGCCCGAAACTGAACGCCCGGGATACGTTGCGCCACGACCGACCTATACTGGCGGCGGCGGTAGCTACTCTGTTATTAGTAGTGCAACAGCGCGTGCGTCAGCCGGTAACCGTTACGCATTTGGTAACTGTACGTGGTATGCGTACGAACGTCGTGTGCAACTTGGGCTTCCTGTTGGTAGTTTCTGGGGTAACGGTGCTGAATGGGATAACAGTGCACGTGCTGCTGGGCTGAGCGTCAACCGTACACCTGAACCAGGTGCTATCCAGGTGATGGAAGGTGGCGCAGGACACGTTGCTATCGTCGAAGAAGTTTATTCGGATGGCAGTATTCGACTTAGTGAAATGAACTACGCCGGTAACTTTAATCGTGTGACAACTCGTACGATGAGTGCTGGTAGTGCCAGTGCATATAACTACATTCACTAGGCAATTTGATTGATCACTATACTCGCCCCTGTTAATTCAGGGGCGATTTTGCTATAATAGGTAAAGTATGTTTGTCGATACAGCAAAAGTATTCATTAATGCAGGCAACGGCGGTAATGGCGCCGTTAGTTTTCGTCATGAAATTTATATCGATAAAGGTGGCCCCGACGGGGGTGACGGCGGTAAGGGCGGCGATGTTATTTTTGAAGCCAGCGAAAACGTCAACACGTTGGTTGACTTTCGTTTTAAGCCAGAACTAAAAGCGGCCCATGGTAATAAAGGCAGCAAACAAAACAAGCGTGGTCGGTCCGGCGAAGATCTACTTGTCAAGGTCCCAATGGGGACAATCGTGCGTAAAAACGGCGACATTATTGCTGATTTGGTTGCGGACGGTGAACGAGCAGTGATTGCTAAAGGCGGCGACGGTGGATTTGGGAATGCTCACTTTAAATCGTCGGTTCGACAAACACCACGGATCGCCGAACTTGGTGAACCTGGCGATACATTTGATGCAACACTTGAACTGAAGTTGATTGCCGATGTGGGACTTGTTGGGTTTCCTAATGCCGGGAAGTCAACCTTTTTATCGGTTGTCAGTAACGCTCGGCCAGAGATTGCCGATTATGCGTTTACGACACTTACCCCAAATCTCGGCGTTGCGGACATCGACAATACCAGCCTCCTCGTCGCAGATATTCCCGGGCTCATCGAAGGCGCCAGCGAAGGCAAAGGACTTGGCGACGCATTTTTACGGCATGTTGAACGAACTGCCGTCCTACTTCACCTGATTGATATCTATAGTGATGATGTGGCTGCAAGTTATAAAACGATTCGTAACGAACTTTCAAGCTATAGCGAAGAACTCGCAACTCGTCCAGAGGTGATTGCACTGACAAAATGTGAAGGTTTTGACGACGAAATGATTGCCATGCAAGTCGATGCAGCCAAATCTGTTGCCGGTAAAAAAGCCGAAGTATTTGTCATCTCTGCCAGTAGTCACACTGGTCTGACGGAAGTTCTGCGAGCACTTCGTACCAAAGTTGATGCTGTTCGTGAAATTGAACAGGCAATCGAAGCCGAAGATGACGATGATTTACCGGTTATTAGCTTGTCGGATCAACAGATTGCTGACGCCTGGACTGTCGACAAAGAAGATGACGTGTTTGTCGTTCATGGTGACAAAATAGAAAAGTTTGCTCGTCGGACAAATTTTGATGGCTTTGAAAACGTCAATCGCCTACGTGACATTATGAAGAAATTGGGTATTTCGCACGAACTGAGCCGCAAAGGCGCAACGGGTGAAAGCCTGATTCGTATTGGGGATAGCGAATTTACATTGCTTGAGCAATAAAGTAGTAAAAAACACAAATACGTGTTGACATGTAGCCATTTGTACGATAATATAATGATGGTTTTGGTGAGAAATCTCCCAAAATTTGCCTTAACAGACGAGAAATGTGAACAAACAATTCATATCTGGGAATACGTTGTCTATAAATAATATAGACACTATATTCCCAGATGTGAAGGTGCATCAGGGGACTGTCCTATGACAGTTACGGCCGCCAGTGTACGAAATTCGTAAACTGGCTAACCGGAGACCATCCTGGTAAGGTGCAGCATGTCGTGCACCGTTCCGGTCAAACCGTCCCCTTCGGGGGAATGACCGGCCACAAAGTGGCCACGAAAGGATTTACCTGATGAACACCACCACCGCGAGTACCCGCGTCGGTCGCCGCCGCACCACGCTCGACAGCCCCTTCGGGGCCGTACGGGTCAAGCGGTACGGCCTCGAGCCGGGCACCCGAATCGAACGCGGGCTCAGCACCCGGGTCGGCTGAGCAATCCCTGGCGGGGACAACGGCGAAAGCCAATGTTCCCGTCAGGGTACCCAAACCATGCATTTCTCGTCGGTACTTCAATGATAGCTACACGCCCACCAAGGGGCGTTTTTTATTTGTGGGAAACCGGCTATACTAGACGGTATGCCTAAGACCTTTTTCTTTTATGACCTTGAAACGAGCGGACTGAGTGCGCGCGACGATCGGATTATGCAGTTTGCAGGTATTCGGACTGATCTTGACCTACGGCCTATTGGTGAGCCGTATAATGTTTTAGTGAAATTAAACGACGACACCCTCCCTAGTCCCGAAGCTTTGATGGTAACGCGTATTACACCACAACAAACTGTGGCTGATGGGTACACCGAGGCTGAATTTGCGCGCATACTCACCGAAGATGTATTTACACCTGATACGATTGCCGTCGGGTTTAATAGTATTCGGTTTGATGACGAATTTGTCCGTCATTTATTTTGGCGAACCTTTCAAGATCCATACGAATGGTCATGGAAAGATGGGCGATCGCGTTGGGATCTACTGGATGTTGTGCGGATGACCAGAGCACTCCGACCAGAAGGTATAGAGTGGCCAGTTGTTGACGGAAAGGCAGTTAATAGGCTGGAGCTTATTACCAAACAAAATGGTATCGATCACGCCAAAGCACATGATGCACTGAGCGATGTCGAAGCCTTGATTGACGTGACAAAACTCATTAAAGAAAAACAGCCACAACTCTATCAGTATCTTTTGGACATGCGTGATAAAAAGAAAGTGCAGCAACTTGTTAACCTTGATGACAAAAAACCGTTCGTGTACACAAGTGGACGCCTGGACGCCGAGCATGAGAAAACAACCGTGTCGTTTCCAGTGACTAGCGGGAAAAATGGCAATGTGATCGTGTATGATCTGCGCTATGATCCGACGCCGTTCATGAGTATGAGTGCAGCAGAACTCGCAAAAAAACTGTATGCATCGTGGGAAGATCGACAAAAAGAAGGTTTTGTAAAACTACCAGTCAAAGAACTGCAGTATAACCGCGCACCTGCTGTTGCACCACTGGGTGTTTTGGAATCAGGTGATGGTTGGAACAAAATTCACCTGACCAAAGAAATCATTGAAAAACATAGAACGACACTACTCTCGGCGCCTCATTTTGCAGAGAATCTGCGTAGTTTATTTGAAAATCGTACTGAGTTCAAAAAATCAACTGATGTTGAAGCGCAGTTATATGATGGATTCGTTGCTGATCGTGATCGACTGAGGATTGAAACGGTTCGAAATGCGGATGAACGGACACTGGCTGATTTTCATCCGACATTTAGTGATGAACGATTACCTGATCTCCTTTTGCATTATAAAGCACGAAACTATCCGCGGGTTCTGAGTGAAGACGAATCGCGTGCCTGGGAGACCTGGCGCACTAATCGGATTGCCAAGCAACTGCCGGGCTTCATGAAGTCACTTCATAAACTTGCCGCTACTGAACTTGATGATAGTAAGCAGTTCGTGATGCAAGAAATGCAATTATGGCTAGAGAGTATCGCGCCGGTTGATACAACCGACCAGGATAGCGAAGACTAGATTTGGCTGTAACGCCGACGAGGCATGCGTTTTTTTGTTATTTGGTGCTGTTCAGTAAGCCGGCGCAGTGACCAGCTACGGAAAAGCTTGAAAGCGGCAAATTGAAGCAGTACAAACCATGCGCTGATCGTCATGACAAGTAACATGACACCAGCCGGGACGGCATAGCCAGTTCCAGGAATAGCACCAACAAGCAGAAACATCAAAAGTGACGTCAGAATGCCCGATTCACCCAAAACAAGGACAATGAATATACCGATCAGTAACCACACAACAACTTTTCGCATATTAGTGTCCTTTTTATATTTAGCTTCCTATGAATATACCAGTCAGTCCGACTGGACGCAACGATAAGCACTATGATCATAATAGGGCTCGCGGCCGAGTGTGTTTTCGTGGTATAATAAATCGTTATGTCAGAGGTTATTCGTGTTATTGGTGCGCGTGAGCACAACCTAAAAAATATTAGCGTCGAGATTCCTCGCGATAAATTAGTGGTGATTACGGGACTGTCTGGTTCTGGTAAATCGTCACTGGCATTTGACACGATTTATGCCGAAGGACAACGCCGATATGTCGAAAGTCTAAGTAGTTACGCCCGGCAATTCCTAGGGACGATGGATAAACCAGATGTTGACCAAATCGATGGGCTGAGTCCGGCTATTTCGATTGACCAAAAATCGACGAGTCGAAATCCCCGTTCAACTGTGGCAACCGTTACGGAAATCTATGATTATCTGCGTCTATTATTTGCTCGTATTGGTGTACCCCATTGTCCGATTGATGGCAGTGAAGTCCAGCGTCGAACACCACAAGCGATTATTGATGAAATTTTGAAGTACGAAGCAGGTACTAGGCTGATGATTTTGGCCCCAATTGTCAAAAGTAAAAAAGGTGAATTTGCCCATATTCCTGAACAGTATCGTCGGCTTGGTTTTGCCAGAGCGCGCGTTGATGGAGTTGTGTATGCACTTGATGAGTTCCCGGAACTTGAAAAAAATTACAAACATGATATTGAAATTGTTGTTGATCGTATCGCGATGAGCGCTGAAGTCAGTGGTCGCGTGACCCAGTCGGTCGAACAGGCGCTTGATCTGGCGGCAGGAATTGTCGAAGTACTGAGCGTTGAAAGCGATAAAGTTGATATTTTTTCACAGCGTTACGCCTGTGTGGATCATCCCAACGAAGAAATTCCAGAACTTGAACCTCGGCTATTTAGTTATAATACACCACAAGGGGCATGTCCTGTTTGTACGGGACTCGGGAGTAGGCTTGAAGTTGATCCAGATCTTGTGTTTAACCCAAATCTATCAATTGCTGAGGGTGCAATTCGACCGTATAACCGCGTGAACAGTGACGCGTGGTACATGAAACGACTCGTAGAGGTTTCAAAAGCCCACGGATTTAGTTTGAAAGTTCCGACTGGACAACTGACAAAAGATGATTTTGATAAAATATTGTATGGTACTGGCGACCAAAAATATAGTGTTAATTTAGGGAGTGGACGATCGTACGAATCGGTTTACGAAGGTGTGATTCCCAACCTTGAACGACGTCACAAGGAAACAGATAGTGAATTTATGCGTAAAGACATCGAGCGTTTCATGCGTGAACGGGAATGCCATGCCTGTAAAGGTGCGCGGCTTAAACCGGTTGTTTTAGCAGTGACTGTGCACGGTCTGAGTATTATGGACATCTGTAATTTAGGGGTTGACGACGCACTTGATCTTTTCAAAAACACTTTGAAGTTAAACGATCAAGAACAGTTTATTGCCGAGCAGATCATGAAAGAAATTAATGCTCGACTGGGATTCATGAGCAATGTTGGTCTTAATTACCTGGAACTTGCCAGGGCTGCGAATACATTATCGGGCGGTGAGGCACAGCGCATTCGACTGGCAACGCAGATTGGGTCTGGGCTACAGGGAGTACTGTATGTACTCGACGAACCGTCAATTGGGTTGCACCAGCGAGATAACGATCGTTTGATCGGAACACTCAAGCATCTTCGTGATTTGGGCAATACCGTACTTGTTGTCGAACACGACGAAGATACGATCCGTCATGCCGATTATTTGCTCGATATTGGTCCTGGTGCTGGTGTGGCTGGCGGTCAGGTCGTTGCTGCTGGTACTCCGGATGAAGTCGCAAAAAACCCGAACAGTATCACGGGACGTTATTTATCTGGTGCTGAAAAAATTGAAGTTCCGAAAAAGCGCCGTGCTAGGCAAATTGATCGTCAACTGATGATTCGTGGGGCCCGTGAGAATAACCTCAAAAACATTGATGTTGCGTTTCCACTCGGCATTATGACGGTTATTAGTGGTGTCAGCGGGTCCGGTAAATCAACGCTTGTGAACGATATTTTGGCCAAAGAACTGGCTGCTAGGTTGCACCGCTCGCACGAAGTTCCAGGCGCACATGAGAATATCGAAGGTATCAATCATTTAGACAAAGTGATTGTGATTGACCAATCAGCTATCGGTCGGACGCCACGTTCTAACCCAGCAACGTACACGGGTGTATTTACACCTATTCGTGATCTTTTTGCCGCGACGCCAGAATCGAATATTCGTGGGTATAAATCCGGCCGATTTAGCTTTAATGTGAAAGGTGGTCGCTGTGAAAATTGTCAAGGCGACGGCATGATTAAAATCGAAATGCACTTTCTGCCTGATGTGTACGTCACCTGTGATATTTGTAAAGGTAAACGTTACAACCGCGAAGCCCTTGAAATTAAATTCAAAGGAAAGACAATTAGTGATGTGCTTGAGATGACTGTTGAACAGTCGGCTGAATTTTTTGAAAACGTCCCGGCGATTGCTCGTAAACTTAACACACTGGTAGATGTTGGACTGGGCTATATTCGTCTAGGTCAGCCTGCAACAACATTCAGCGGTGGTGAAGCACAGCGCATCAAGCTTGCGTCAGAACTGTCGCGACGCGCCACAGGTAAGACTCTTTATATTTTGGATGAACCAACGACCGGTCTGCACAGCGCTGATGTCAAACGGTTGCTCGGGATTTTACAAAAACTTGTTGAAGGCGGCAATAGTATGGTGATTATTGAGCATAATCTTGATGTCATTAAATCCGCTGACCATGTGATCGATATGGGTCCTGAGGGTGGTATGGCTGGTGGTATGGTGGTTGCTCAGGGAACACCAGAAGAAATCAGTAAGGTAAAAGAATCATTTACCGGTAGTTATCTTAAGGCAATGCTGTAGAATAAACAGTGTGATACGAATCTTTTTTGGCCAATATATAAAAAATGTTCGGACTGTCGGAGCGATTGCTCCAAGTTCACGTTTTTTGGCACGTAAAATGGTGCGGTCGATTGATTTTGCGAAAACGAATGTCATTGTTGAATACGGGCCTGGTACGGGCGTGTTTACTGCGGAACTCATCGCTCGTAAGCGCCCAGCTACGAAACTTGTTATTATCGAACAGAATACTGCATTTTATAATGTCCTATATCAAAAGTATGCCCAGCATAAAAACGTCATACTGGTGCATGATTCTGCTGAAAATATTGAATCAATTATTCGCAGTCATGGAATAAAAAAAGTTGATTATATTATTTCAGGATTGCCATTTGCAGCACTACCGCCCCACGTTTCGCATAGGATTCTTACCGACACCGCACGCCTGTTGGCAGCTAAAGGCACGTTTGTGACATTTCAATACACGTTACTCAAAAAGAATTTTATGCATGGTTTTTTTACCGATATTATGATCACTCGTGAATATCGAAATATTCCGCCGGCATATGTTTTTGTCTGTACGAACTAAGAAACTATTTTTTTCGTCGAAAGAGTATATCGATTTGTCGTTTTGATGCGGTCCACATATCATCACGTTGTTTTTTGTCTTTGAATAGGTGGTAGAGGGCCGGTAAGAGTGAGAGTAGAATGACGAGAATAATGACAGGCAAAATAATTTTATCGATGCTTTCGGGAGTAATTCCAACACTTTCTAGCCAGCCACCTGCAAAATATCCAGCATAGGTAACACCGACCGCCCACAGTCCAGCACCAATCATATTGAATAGCAGGAATGTTTTGTAGCTCATATTACCAACACCGGCGATGATCGGCGCAAACGTGCGAACAATCGGAACAAACCTGGCGATGATAATTGTTTTACCACCATGTTTTTGGTAAAATGCTTCTGCTCGTTCCATGTTTTCTTGACGGAATAAAATGGAATCAGGACGTTTGAATATTTTTCGTCCAACACGACGACCAAATAAGTAGCCGACACTATCACCAAGTACTGCAGCGATGAATAGTATCAAGACGAGAAGGTGAATGTCGAATTGCAAAATGCCTCCATAGACAAGGAATCCTGCACTAAAGAGGATAGTGTCACCGGGAAGAAAAAAACCAATCAGCAGACCTGACTCAGCAAAAATAATGGCTGCAAGAATTAAAACGACGACCAATGGGCCGGCCGTACCCGCAAATTGTGTGAGATCAAATCCAGGTATCATTCCTCTTATCTTAGCATGTTATGCCCCGGGGTGGTATAATAGATGCATATTGTAAGAGGAGAAACATGAACGATATTACCCTAAAGCTCGATGAACGAACTGTTCAGGGCAAAAAAGTTGCTAAATTACGTGCCGACGGTCTTGTGCCGAGTGTTGTCTATGGTGGCAGTGCTGATCCAATTTCAACCCAGTCATTACTTGTTGAAACAACCAAAGTTGCTCATCAGGCTGGTAAGCACACACCAGTACACCTAGTGATCGGTGGCAAAAAGAAACTTGCGATCATCAAAGACATTGATTTTGATCCAATCAAACATCACGTTCGCCACATTGCATTCCACACTATCAAACAGAATGAGAAGATTGTCACCGAAGTGCCAATTCACTTGACTGGTCAGACTGAAAGCGCGGCAGAACGTGCTGGACTGGTTGTGTTGCAGGCGATTGAACACGTTGAAATACGCGCAATCCCAGCGAACTTGCCAGAATCACTTGAAATATCTATTTTGGGACTCACAACAACTGAAGATAAATTAACTCTTGCTGACATTACTCTTCCTGATGGTGTTGAATTTGCCGATCACGAACAAGACCTTGACCTTGTGATTGCAAATGTCTACGAACCAGGTGCGCTTCAGGCTGCTAACGAAGCTGCTGGTGGTGATGCCGAAGACGAATCAGAAGTAGAGGCTGAAAATGGTACACAGGAAGCTGCTACCGAAGAAGCTGTTGATGCGAAAAAAGAAGACAAAAAGTAGTCATCTCGACCATAAAAATACCCCGCGAAGTTCTGCGGGGTATTTTATTTATTGTTCGATGAATCCGCCGGATTGATGTGACCAAAGTTTAGCGTAGATACCATTCTTTTTAATCAATTCAGCGTGCGGGCCCTGCTCTTTTATCGATCCATGATCAAGCACGATAATGCGATCAAGCTTTGCGATGGTCGACAGCCGATGTGCGATAACGATGCTCGTACGATTTTTCATGAGTTCGCCTAGGGCGTCTTGAATCAATTTTTCACTTTCGCTATCAAGCGCACTTGTCGCTTCGTCGAGGAGTAGTATTGGTGCATCTTTGAGGATGGCGCGCGCGATCGCAACACGTTGCCTCTGGCCGCCAGATAGTTTGACACCGCGTTCACCAACCATCGTATCGAATCCTTGCGGCAAACTGTTAATGAACTCAAGAGCATTCGCTTGGGTAGCGGCTTTGATAATTTCAGCTTCGGTTGCATCCGGTTTGCCATAGGCGATATTGTCACGTAGTGTGCGATGAAACAGCATCGGTTCCTGGGGAACATATGCGATTGCTTTACGCAGTGATTCCTGTGATACTTTGGCGATATCTTGTCCATCAATCATAATTGTTCCACTATCAAGGTCAGCAAATCGAAGCAATAATCGTGTCATCGTTGTTTTGCCGCTGCCAGAATGTCCAACAAGCCCAATACGTTCACCGCTTTCAATTCGGAGTGAGAAATTATTGAATAATGGGTCAGAGTTTTCATCGTGAGTGAATGTACTATCGCGAAATTCGACGGATCCGCGGGTGACTATTAATTGTTCTGTCGATCGATCGACAACTTCGGGCGTCAGTCGTAGTATTGCGGTCATGTCGTGCGCATCACCCATGATGCGGTAATAAGTACGCATGATATTGTTCATGTCCCACAAATAGCGAGACACGGTAAAAGTATAGGTGATTGCTAGATAGACGAGCCCAGCCGATAGTATGTGATGTTCGGCTGCCCATATGGCGGCAATGACCGCAATAATATTAAGTGTCGTCATAAGTGCGGCGTATGTTCCGCTGACGACAAGAAATCCGCGCATAGCCGATAGGCTTTTTTCACGCCACATACCGGTTTTTTCAATGAGTCGGTCAAGTTCCTCTGATTCGTGACCGTGTGATTTAATAGTAACGACATTTGTGACTGCGTCGGCAACATAGGCATTGTTTGCGGTTGCAGCTTGGGCTTCTTCGCGGTTACGGTTCATCAAGAATCGCGATCCAACGACGACAGTGATGATAAAAATCACACAGATGATAGCCAGAACGATAGCATACTGCCAGAACAGAAAGCTCATAATCGTAATTGCGGCGATCATGCCAGACACGGCGGGCGTGAACATGAAGAAAACAGTATCCCAGAATTTTTCAAATGATCCAATGAGTTTGGTTGTTTGCGATACGAGTGCGCCACCAAAACGGTTGGAATGAAACGTGAGGCTTTGTTCGGTCAAAGCCGTAAAAATCTTCTTATAGAGATCTCGTTGGGCTGCTGTTTCCATAGTCCAGGTACAATACAGTACCGTACGCCAGCCGATAATTTCACCATATAGTTGTGCCAAGGCGAATAATCCGATTAATGGCCACGAGCTCGCCAATGTAATCGAGCCGGACTGTAGTTGGTTGAGTAGCTGGGCAATAACAAGTGGTCCGAGAAAATTACCAGTGATTGATGCGGTTGACGCACCGACCAGTGCTGTTAATGTTCGGCCGGGATATTTCATGGCACTTTGTATAAACAATGAAAAAATATGTTTTTGCATGGAACTCCTAAAAAATGTTTTATAAATGAATGTTTATGTCGTGATTGGTCTGGGTCGTCCTGACATGCACGAAATAGCGGATCCCAGAATGAACTGACGGATCATAATAGGTAAATTATATAGTATAATAGCAGTTGATGCAAAAGATTATCCTCTATTATAAATTTACTCCAATCAAAGATACGCTTGCTATGAAATTATGGCAGAAAACACTTTGCGATAGCCTCGATCTGAGGGGGCGAATACTTATTAGTCCCCACGGGATTAATGGGACGGTTGGTGGTGATATGGATATGATCAAAAAATATATCAAAGTGACCAAAGCATTCCCGGGTTTTAAGAACACCGTATTTAAATGGAGTGACGGTGGAACGGAAGATTTTCCGCGTATGAGTGTGAAAGTTCGTGATGAAATAGTCGCATTTGACGCAGCCGATGAGCTGCGAGTTGACGAAAATGGAGTCGTTGGTGGGGGCATTCACCTAAAACCAAAACAAGTAAATGAACTTGTTGAAAAGCGCGGTAATGAGGTGGTTTTTTTTGATGGACGCAATGCCCACGAAGCGGCTATCGGTAAATTTAAAAATGCAGTTGTGCCAAACACACATACCTCACGTGATTTTATTGCCGAACTCGAAAGCGGTAAGTATGACGATCTCAAAGATAAACCAATTGTGACGTATTGTACCGGCGGTATTCGTTGTGAAATCCTCTCAAGTTTGATGAAAAATCGTGGTTTTTCTGAAGTCTATCAGATAGATGGCGGCATTGTAAAATACGGCGAAGCCTACGGCGACGATGGATTATGGGAAGGGAGCCTTCGTGTATTTGACGATCGTATGACCGTTGATTTTAGCGACCATACCAAAACAATTGGTATCTGCAGTCACTGCGAAGGTCCAACTAATAATTACGAAAATTGTGCATGGGCAAATTGTAACGATTTAGTGTTAATTTGCCTGATATGTAAGCAAAACCCTGACCTACTGTTTCATACTGATATTTGTCGACAAAAAGCATCCAGTCGAGCAACCGTCTAGGGCATTTCACGGGTTGCCGTCAACGCCTGATATGCGTTACACTTATGGTTAATGATGACGCACATAAACACCACTATAATAAAAAAGGTAAATCACGAAGATGTCGGGTGATGTTTTTTCGCAGCTTTCGATAGTTATTGTCGTTGCCGCTGCGGTTGCGATGATTATGCGACTTTTAAAACAGCCGCTCATTATGAGTTATATTTTGACGGGGATTATTGCTGGACCTAGTTTTTTGAATTTGATCGAAGCAAAAGGTTCGTTTGAAACTTTTAGCCAGATTGGCATCGCTCTTTTGCTATTTATTATCGGTCTTGAACTAAGCATGACGGTGATCAAACAAATGGGTAAGCCTGTATTCCTCACAGCCGGTGCGATATTCGTATCCGTTGGGACACTGGGGTACCTACTTGGCGTTGCCTTTCATTTTACTGTGACGGAATCGGTAATTATTGGCTTAGCACTATTTTTTAGTAGCACAATCATTATTGCTAAAGTACTGAGTGATAAAAAAGAATTAACAAGACTCAACGGACGGATTGCCATTGGTGTCATCTTGATAGATGACATTGTCGCGACGTTTGCATTACTGTTTGTTGCCGCAGGCAAAGGCGGTGAAGCATTGAACCTTGGAGCAATCGGCTTTCTCATAGTAAAAGGCGTGATTCTTGTAACCGTACTAGGCCTAGTTAGTATGAAAATTTTGCCAAAACTGACAAAATTTATTGCAAAGTCACAGGAATTTTTGTTTTTATTTGCGTTAGCGTGGGGATTTGGCGTTGCGACATTAGTTAATATGGTTGGATTTTCCGTCGAAATTGGTGCATTGTTTGCCGGTGTTGCATTGGCGCAATTGCCGTATGTCCATGAGATTGGCGCTCGTCTTAAACCTCTGCGAGATTTCTTCATCATTTTGTTTTTTATTACACTTGGCGAAAGTTTGCAACTTCACAGTATCCAGCAGGCGATTTTACCCGCAATCGCACTGTCATTTGTTGCGATTGTCATTAAGCCTATTATTGTTATGATGTCGCTTGGGTTACTGGGATATACAAAAAGGACGAGTTTTAAAACCGGTATCAATTTATCTCAAATAAGTGAGTTTTCGATTATTTTGGTTGTTCTTGCACTCCAGGCTGGACTTGTTGGTGGAATGTTGAGCGCCGTTATTACGCTGGTCGCGATTATTACGATTGCTGCATCAACCTACCTCATGCAGTACGATAACTGGATTTACGTCAAACTTGAAAAACATCTCCGTTTTTTTGAACGTGAAAATGCCCAGGAACATAAAGTTCATGCAAAAACATTTCCACTGGTATTATTTGGGTATAAAAACGGTGGTCAGCAATTTCTTAAAACATTTCGAGACATGAAACAGCGATTCGTAGTTGTTGACTATGATCCCGAAGTGGTTGAAGAACTCGAACGTAAGCGTATTGATTATTTGTATGGTGATGCAACTGACCCAGAGCTACTATCTGAAATTGATATCGAAAAAACAAAACTGACAGTAAGTATCGTGAGTGATCACGCGGTCAATATGTCACTGGTTCGTTATGTTCGACAGCATAATAAAACCGCAGTCGTCATTTGCTATTCAAAGGACCATAATGAAGCTGCAGAGCTATATAAATTAGGGGCAAGCTACGTGATGTTACCGCACTTTATTGGATCTGAAAAACTCAGTATGTTTATACACCTTCATGGTATTAATAAACATAGTTTTGATGAATATCGTAAAAAGCACTTGATCGAAATCGGGCGGACAGCCTTGGCAAATCAGGCGGATAGAGAATAATCATGCATAGTGAAAAAGTATCTCCAGTAGCTGAAGCGCTCAAGAAGCGTGCGCTTCAAGTTCAACGTGGAAGTGCCCGTGCGGCTGTTTTGGGTGTCAATGATGGACTTGTAAGTACACTTTGTTTAGTCGTGGGGGTAGCTGGAGCAGGTGGTGATGTCAAAGCGGTCCTAACGGCAGGTCTTGCAGGGCTACTCGCTGGTGCAACGTCGATGGCAGCAGGAGAATGGATTTCTATAAAATCACAAGTGGATTTGTTCGAAGGTGTACTCAGTGATTTGAAGTCAGCACTTAAAACAGATCGGTCATCACTGACTGATAATTTGGCCCATGCTCTGACTCGTCGGGGCATGAATCAGGCTGTTGCTCACGAGGCAGCTGCAGATATCGCCAAAACTGACAAGAATTTTATATCACTTTATTCAGCCCAAGTCATAGGAATTGATCAGGATGAACTGGGTTCTCCGTGGCGCGCGGCGATTTCATCATTCATTTTATTCACTATCGGTGCGTTGGTCCCATTACTGCCGTGGCTTATTGGTATTGCTCACAGCCAAGCCGTAATTGCGGCAGTGACACTCACCTCATTGGCGGGTTTGTGTGTTGGCGGGTTTACGGCACGTTCGAGTGGTAAAAGCATTCTCTATGGTTCGCTAAGACAACTCGGTATTATTTTGCTTAGCTCAACGGCAACGTATGGTATCGGATTACTCTTTGGAACGCTGTCTTCGTAAAAAAACCTCCGCTCATTGAGCGGAGCTAGGGAGGTGCCTAGACAGCAGCTGGGACCTGCTTTTTCTTCTTCACATTCTTCTTCATGTTTGTTCCTTTGCTCATAATCTATATCTCCTATGACGGGTTAATGCGAGTGTTTCATACATTATCTTTCGTCTAACTCGCTTGTTCTTATAGTATGCACCAATAAAACAGCAAAAACAACATATAATAGAATGATGAATGCTCGACTTGAAGCAAAATTAAAAACGTTGCCACGAACCCCTGGGGTGTATTTTCATAAATCAGCGGACGGTGAGATTATTTATGTTGGCAAAGCAGCGGTTCTGAAAAACAGAGTACGGCAATATTTTCAGTCAACTCGTGATATGGATGTCAAAACCCAGGCACTTGTCGCTGAGATTGATGACACCGACTGGGTTGAAACAGAAAGTGAAATAGATGCGCTATTCCTCGAATCAGAAATGGTGAAGCGCTATATGCCGCGATTTAATATTTTGCTTCGTGATGACAAATCGCAACTATTTGTCCGTATTGATATGAAAAGTGAGTGGCCGTATGTCTGTTTTACGCGTAACCCAGCAGACGACGGTGCGGAGTATTTTGGTCCCTATTTTAATGGCTATGCAGTCAAAAAAGCCTTACGGTACCTACGGAAAGTCTTCCCCTATTACACAGTTGCCCCAAAAAATGGCGCCCGTCCTGACCTTGACGCCCATCTTGGACTTTCGCCTGTTGGCATGACCAGTGACGAGTATAGAGCGAGTCTCCGTAAGCTTATCAGTTATGTCAAAGGGAATCGGAGAGCACTCGTATCTGATATCGAACGCGACATGAAGGCTGCAGCCAGTGAGCAAGATTTTGAATCTGCGATGAAACTACGTAATAAATTATACAATTTGCGTGAATTACAGCATCGGATTATGTTTGGTGATAAAGAATTCCTCGATATCTCCAAAGATAAAGCCTTGAGCGATCTGGTCGATCTGCTTGGGTTAAAAAAAATACCCGTTCGGATCGAAGGTTACGACATTAGTCATATGAGTGGGACTAATGTCGTCGCTAGCCAGGTTGTGTTCTTAAACGGTGTCAGCAGTCGCAGTGATTATCGTAAATATAAAACGAAAATTGAGCATAATAACGATTTCTATAATATGAATGAAACGATTACCCGTCGTCTGAGTGAAAAGAATCTGAAAAGTTGGGGAAAGCCTGATCTGTTTTTGATTGATGGTGGCAAGGGCCAACTCGACGCTGCGTTAAAAGCCCGTGATGATCGTGATATTCACGATATTCCATTCATTGGCCTGGCAAAACGTGAAGAACAAATTGTGGTTGACCATCTACGTTCAAATATAATTGTCAGTAAAGAAAAATTGAAACAACTTGATGGCTACGTGACACTTTCGGATAATTTTACGCTTATTAATTTGCCACATAGCTCGCACATCATAAAATTACTCCAAAGAATTCGCGATGAATCCCACCGATTTGCCGTCAGTTACCATACGGTTTTAAAACGAGTTAAACAGACTGAAAGTATCCTCGAAGAGATTCCCGGTATCGGACCTGTGGCGCGCAAAAAACTGATTCGAACGTTCGGGAGCCTTCGCGGAGTCCAGGCCGCCACGAAAAACGATATCATAAAATGTCTCGGTTCCGCTAAAGGCCAAATTGTCGTATCGTATTTGGGTATTGAGAGTAAATAGTCACGACACATGATATTAGGTAGGGTATGATAGATCTATGAACAAGGACTTTTTTAGCACTAATCGACGGACGCTTATCGAAAAGAATGGTGGTGGAGTCATTGTTCTATCGGCGTTTACTCGTATGCAACGTGCGAGTGATTACGCAGCACAGTTTGAGCAGGAAAAAAACTTCTGGTGGCTAACAGGAATCGATGCGCCTGATTGGCAGCTTATTATCGACGGGTCACGGCATAAGTGCTGGCTGGTCGCGCCACTGGTGAGCGACATTAATCATACATTTGATGGCAGTTTATCAACTGCGGATGCAATACGCATGAGTGGTATCGATAGCGTCGTCTCTCACGACGAAGCAACTGATTTATTACATGCACTCGCCAAAAAACATAGCGTTGTGTATACGCTCGGTGATCATCCTCATTTGGAATATTTTGATTTTGTCCTTAATCCAACACCTAAAAAACTATGGGTAAAATTAGACCGTTTATTTACGACCGTTCGTGATTGTCGTAAAGATCTTTCAGCGCTGCGAGCCATCAAACAGTCGGAAGAAATTTCCGCGATGCGCCAGGCAATTGATCTTACGATTGAAGGATTTGGGTTGGTAAAAAAGAAACTACCTGAATTATCGTACGAATACGAAGTTGAGGCAGAATTTAGTTATTTATTTCGTCGTCGTGGAGCGGCCGGCCACGCCTATGACCCAATTATTGCAGGGGGTAAAAATGCCTGTACATTGCACTACGATACTAATGCGGATAAATTAAAAAAACGTGAACTTGTCATGATGGACGTCGGAGCAAGACACTACGGGTACTCGGCGGATATTACTCGAACGTACGCTGTTGGACAGCCGACCAAACGACAAATGGCGGTTCATAGTGCGGTACAATCTGCGCATCATGAGATAGTGGCTTTACTGAGGCCAGGCCTGGATATTCGTGAGTACCACGGTCAGACCGACAAAATTATGATAAAAGTATTGATGGGCCTAGGACTCATGTCGCAGGTTGACGACAAGGACGCATATCGTACTTATTTTCCCCATGCAATCAGTCACGGACTGGGACTTGATACGCACGATAGCCTTGGTGGGCCGCAGTATTTTCAACCTGGCATGGTCCTCACGGTTGAACCCGGTATCTATATCCCCAAAGAGGGGATAGGGGTTCGTATCGAAGACGATATCCTTATCACCACATCAGGTCACGACAATTTGAGTGGCAAGCTATCGACAGACCTATAGACGAAAAGGTATAATGAGAAAAGATTATGAAAAAACAATTCCTTGTCTTTGTTATTAGGTGGGCACTCAACTCGCTGGGACTTTGGATAGCAGTACGTATTTTTGGTACCGGATATAGTGACGCCGATCTATCAGCGGGCGTCTGGGTGTTTGTGTTTGCTGGGCTTGTTTTTTCTATTATGAACAGTGTTCTGCGACCGATCGTAATTATACTATCGTTACCTGCAATCTTGCTGACGCTCGGACTCTTTACGTTTATCGTGAATGGTCTCATGGTCTACTTATCACTGAAACTAGCACCTGGACTGAACATGACGTTCTGGAATTCTGTGCTTACAGGAATGGTACTAAGTCTGGTAAACTATATAGTAAGTAGCGCGCTTGAATTACAGTATGCACGTAGCGTAGAGGAGAAATAATGAATATTGATAGTATTTTGCAAATTACCACCATCGGATCGGCCGTACTAATGGTTGCGTGTATTTTGCTGCAACAACGTGGGGCAAGCCTAGGTGCGGGATTTGGTAGTTCGGGTGAACTATATACAACTCGTCGTGGACTTGATAAAAACTTATTCGAAGCAACGGTCATTCTTGCCGCTATCTTTATACTGTCTATATTGGCTGGATTATTGTTACCGACATTCATAAAATAGGTGGTGAATTATGGCGGATGAAAAACGCAGCTGGCGTGAGTTTCAAAAAAACACGTTAAGTAAAAAACATTTAACCAAACGAGCCAAAAAAGCAGAAGGTGCGACAGTTCGTCATGCCCGTAAATTTATCGTTGGGAGGCTAGAAAGCATTAGAGAAGTACGGCGACATATCATCGGATGGTTACTGCTAGTCGCTGTTTTGGTTGCTGCAGTTGGTGCTCAGTTGGTGTGGTTTCAGCAAAGCTATCAGACGGTAGCTGCAGGCGAAGGCGGGACATATGCCGAAGCAACACTTGGTCCTGTTGATACGCTAGATCCCCTATATGCGTCATCGAGTGCTGAAGTATCTGCGAGCCGCCTGTTGTTTTCCTCACTATATAGTTATGACCAAAAGGGCACTATTCATACTGATCTTGCCGAAAGAATGGACGTGAATCCCGCAGGTACGGTGTATACAGTCAAGTTAAAGCCAAACGTTAAATGGCATGACGGGGTGACGCTTACCGCCAAAGACGTCGCGTTTACTGTCGATTTGATTCGGCAACCAGAGACTCGATCGGCATTACGTGTTAACTGGCAAGATGTGAGCGTTAAAGCTCTTGACGATACGACCGTGGTATTCACGCTTCCCGCCGTTTATGCTGCATTTTCTCATGCATTGACGTTTTCGGTATTACCGGAACATATTCTTGGTAAAATTGCACCAGGCGCGATTCGTGAAAATAATTTTAGCCGTTCGCCGATTGGTACTGGTCCATTCAAACTCCGATTATTACAGGCGGCTGATACTAGTAATCAGCATAAAATTGTCAACATGGTGGCATTTGACGATTATTTTAAAGGCAAACCGAGACTAGGGCGCTTTGCGCTGCATGCATATGATAGTCGTGAACGTATCCTCGGCGCGCTGAAGTCAGGTGAGGTAAATGCCGCTGCCGATATATCTAGTGGTGACGTATCTCAGATATCAAAGGTGAATTACCGTGTTACTTCAAAATCGATTGATAATGGCGTGTATGCACTTCTCAATACAACGCAACCAAACTTAAAGGATAAATTGGTCCGTCAGGCGCTTCAGCTTGCGACTAATACGGGGGCGATTCGTCAAAGCCTCAAAGTGCAAGTGCCGGCACTGACTCTTCCTTTTATTAATGGGCAGCTGACCGGTGACGGTATCCCCGTAGCCCCGATTTTTGATATGAAACGAGCAGGAGAGTTGCTTGATGCTGCTGGTTGGAAAATGGCTGGTACAGTGCGTAAAAAAGACAATCAAAACTTAACTCTCCGGGTCGTGACTATCAAAGATAGTGAATATGAAAAGGTGCTTGAAACCATATCCGGTCAGTGGCGACAACTGGGCGTCGAGGTGACGACACAGGTCATTGACTCGAGCGATCCAGCACAGAACTTTATACAAGGGACGCTGCAACAGCGGCAGTACGATGTATTACTTTATCAGCTTGCCATCGGTGCCGATCCTGACGTATTTGCGTACTGGCATTCGTCACAGATCGGAGAACGTGGTCGTAACCTCTCTAATTATGCAAACGGAGCCGCTGATGATGCACTTGTTGGAGCTAGATCACGACTTGAGCCTGATCTACGTAACGCAAAATATAAAGCATTTGCCCGCCAATGGATAGATGACGTACCGGCAATTGGCCTATATCAATCGACGGTACAGTACGCACAGGGTCAAGGCGTCACGTCAGTTAATGACGGCGCCGTACTGGTCTCGTCACATGATCGATATGCGGATGTTTTGTACTGGTCCGTGAATCAACAAACCGTTTACAAAACACCATAGTATCCGTATAATACGGTAAGTACATCCCTTATGCGCGAATGGCGGAATTGGTAGACGCGTCAGCTTGAGGGGCTGGTGTCCTTCGGGACGTGGAGGTTCAAGTCCTCTTTCGCGCACCAAACTATAACTCCGATCCTTGCGATCGGATTTTTAGTCTAGTGTACATATATTTTGAACCGACACTCGGACGTTGGGTGAGAATTGCCGGTGGCGTTTCTTGGGGAAACTTTCCATATTATGAGCTATGAACATAACATGGAGATTCCGGGTTCGCAGAAGGTGATCAAGTAATCCATCATTGAGGGTACTTCGCCCACGGTCAGGTGCTTCCTATCCATACTAATTCAGATCCCCGCTTACTAACCAATTAGTTCCGTCTCAGGCGTCTTCGTAGTGTAGTCCTGAGCCCACAGTAAATTCAGGACCAATAATCGCCTACGGATACGTTGAAGTATCCCGGTGGTAATGTAAAACGAAGAACATTAAGATCCACGGCGCAGGTAACAATAACGACATCTGTAAATTTTTCTGCAGACAATCTGCATGAATAGACGTTACGATACTTCAGTATTAGTAAGTCATAAACACTTGAGTTTTGTCTAAGCCACCGTTCGCAGTGGTGCTGATCCTGTCCTGTGATGCAGTGAGGGTTGCACCTGCAAGCGTGCTTGAAGCGATACTGAACGTATGGGTTCCAGCTTTACCGAAACGTATTTCTCGACGCCGACCGACCGGACTATTAGTTGCATTAAAAACTGCAATCGGACGAAGCGACCTATCACCGGCACCTGCTGACCCTGTTTCGGCAGGTACAACTGCATTGAGCGCAGCAGCAATTTGAGCATTTGTGGCGTTGTATGCAATTGGTGCTGTCGTGTTACCCATTGCTGTCAGTGTGTACTGTCCTGATGTTGGTGTTGCTGAAAAGTCAAGAAACCATCCACCGCGGCGCCTAAACTCCATCTGATTACCGGCTGTATTATAGACTTCTGGATCATGATAAGTTTGGCCATTGAGCGATAGCGGATCGCGCCCGACAGGATATTCATCCTGGATACGAATTGCTAGCACATCTTGCGGACTACCATTGACGTTATCGAATGTATCAAATAATGGATCACGGACGATAAACGATGTCATATAACGATTGTCCGATTCATAAACGTTCATCGTAATATGTATGCCACTGTTCTGTGTCGGTGCTGTTCCATAGACAGAGTCAGACAGAGCGTCGTCAGGAATCATTGCGGCAAGCTCGGGTGTTAGTGTTCCTGTTGAGTATACGCCCCAGACAATAGTTGTCGGACGGACATGTTCAAACGTTCCGTAATTACGCTCATGATTGATCCCGGCACCATTTTTACCATTACCGTTTTCAGTACCATTTGTCCATGTAACAAGGTCCTCGGTATACACGTCAGAACATTGATAGAACGTCACCATTGACGCCAACGCATGATGTCCGAAAAAACGTTTTATTGTAATGCCGGTCGTATTATTCATACCAATGACCGCAGCGCCAATCCTGGTATTGGTCTGCCAGTGTCTCCCATCGACTTCACAGTCAAGTATTTGAAGACCGGATGCATTATTGGACTTAATCGCCATTGTTTCACCAGGTGGCGCATTTTTAAATCCTGGATTTGCCCCGCGTAAATAAAGATTCTCGATAATCGCACCGGGTGAGTTATAGATTAGAATACCTTCGTAGTAATGATCAGCGTCTTCGCCGCGCAGTTGGAAGTTTTTAAACACGAATGTTTCTGAGCGTGCGTCATTACCCTGTGCAAGTATCATCTGAACATTGATAAGACCTGCAGCCGGCGTAGCTGAGCCCATATCTTTGGTGTGTTGCGATGATGAAAAGGGAAGATTTCGGATAATTGTCGTCCGCCCGACGCCGTACATACCCCATAGACCTTTGAAGCCACCTGCTTTTTCTCCAAATCGTAAACCAACATCCGTCCCTCCCACCTCAAGGGGAAATCCTGTGAATGAAAATATACCCGCAGGAAGGGTGATGTATTTGGGTGACGTCAGGTTCGCATCTGACGCTCGTCCTAATATGTCATAAAGATTTGTATTCGCGGCGGTTTCTCCTGTTTGTAAGAAATCTTCGTACTGAATATACTGACTGCCAGTTGGGCGTGCCACAACACCTAAAATACGATCAGTTCGCGGTGACCAGCGCCCTACCGGAGGTACTAGGGGAACTGCCAGATTATGGAGTGATCTACGCGCTGCCAACATATCTAGTAATCCTGCCGATCGACCTGTCTGTTATGAGTAAGTAATGCAGGGATATTAAATTTCATGTTTGAACCTCCTTATTGTGTTTGCTGGACTATTGCCCGAGCCTGTTTAATAGCTATTAGCCGTTAGATTTCGCGTAATATACCGTAGGATCTTTACTGTTCCAGCCACCTGGCTGTGCAACTGTTCCGACGTACTGTGGCGAGCAAATGAGCGACACGCCATTTTTGATAATTGTAGGATCGGTAAACATATACTGGTACCCGTAGCGGGTTGCGTAATCGGTCATATTGTAGCGCCCTGGTGAACCTGGATGGTACATTACCAAAGACGAAACAACCAGCATACCAGTGCTGCTGGTGGGAATAGGCTCAAAGTCTGGCTCTAGTACCTGTAGGTTTGCCCCAACATCAGCATGGACCGAATGCATGGATATGTGTTTGCCTGCACGGGTCGTACCCGTTCGGCCACCTACCATATGTAGGTGTGGTCGCATATGCAGTATTGTTCCTTCGGACTGTTCGTGGTTAATCCCCGCTGCCGCACCAGATACTCCGGTTGTTACATAGCCTGCTCGATCCACCCAATAATCTTCGGTATAAATGTTTACCGTCTCCCAGAACGTAAGCATACCGACTACATTGTCATGGAGCCATACGCGCTTTACGACAGCATCGTCGGCAGTGTTCCAGCCCCATGATGCACACGTTGGCGTACCCGAAGTGTCGCGACCATCAAGTTCGCAGTCCTGGATAAGTGCACTATTTGATCTGAAAAAGTTAACCTGGAATGTTTCGCCTGCAGGTTTCGAATCATATCCTGGTGATACACCGATAAATGTCATCCGTTCGACAATAGGGTTTGTGCAGTACGCAATTACAAGCCCCGCATTGTAAATACCGTCACCTTGCGTCTGAGTACCTACTAAATTGAAACCAGCAAAATACGCACCCGTAATACCATTTGCAGTAATCAGGTTACCTTGCGGCAACGTTGAAGCGGGGGCGGTTCCCTGCATGCGTAAGGTTGTTTGCGCACCTGAAACCCCCGGCGTTGAACGACAACCTGCGCCGACAAGGCCCGCAATTCCTGTTGCGTACCCTTGGCCAAGCCCGATCATAGCATCATTGACAAAGCCATGTGTCCAACCATTTTCACCTTCAAATATTCCCTTTGGGAGAGACAAAATAACCCCGCCACTTACACCCGTGCCTACACCTGTTAAAAAAGCATAGGTCAAAAGTGTCGGCGTGTTAGGTGCAGCTGCTTGGCGTGCTGCTTCGGTTGTGCCGACCAATGATTCCCAGGTAACGACCGGGTGAGCTTGAATAGTACCCGTTGGACGTGTCCATACAATGTCGCCTAAGTTGGCAGGTGTCCAAGGAGGAGGTTGTACTGCGGAAGAATTGTTAAGGGCTCTTCGTGCTGCTTGCATTGTAGCCTTCTAGTAACCCTGTCCGACCACAAATCCTGTCCAACCTGTTCCTGTAAAAGAAACAAACGAAAAGATATCACGACTATTCGCCGTACCGGTAAGAGTCGGAGCGACATTTCCTGGCCATTTGACACTACCTGGCCACGTCACAGTTCGTCCACCGGTGGCGTCTTGGGTAACTCGGATGAGAAAGCTTTTTCCTGATGCGAGTGTCGGAAACGTAAAGGTACAGTTTGCAGTTAATGTCACGTCATGAATAGTTGCCGTCGTCACGTCGGGTAGCGTTTCTGTCGTTCCCGCTGCGGCAACGACATTCACTGATTCGACAACTTGTGCGCCGTTTGCTGCCGCATTTTTCCATTTTGCAATACTCCCATCGTACGTAAGTACCTGTGAGGTCACTGGGGTATTTAAGGCAACATCAGTCGATGTGCCGATACTAGTTGTACTACCGCCGCCGCCGAATCCCATAGTGTTTCACCTTTCTTTATATATAATACTAAATGCTATATAAATTTATCTCACCGTTACTGATAATAATTGTATCCGTCTAACGTATGCCTAGACTTGATGTGCCACTATTAGCCTACTCGGTACCAAATACTTGTTCCATCGTAGATAAAGTCCATCGAGATGGCTTGTGTGTTCAGCGCGACGGATACGCCGGCGTAGTTACTGGTGCTCCCGTTGAAATCTTCGATAGTGTCGCCAGCTGATGGGACAATGAGGATTGCGTTAGAGTTTGTTCCACGATCCTTGACACTGACCCATGCACCAGATGCTGCACTGGCAGGAAGTGTCACGGTGAAACCTGCTGCAGTTGGGTTAGCGATCACATATTCACCAGCACTAGCAGTGTAGTTAGCTGTTTTTACGGCAGTCACCGTGCGTGCGCCGCCAGTTGGTGCGGCAGGTGTCGTCCATGCGAGTGCCGTGCCGTTCCAGCTAAGTACTTGGTTGGTCGCTGGAGCGTTCGAGATGTTCAGTTTTGGTTCGGTGACTGAGGCGTCTGCTATTTTTGTTGTCGTCACGTTCGCATCTAGAATTTTAGCTGTTGTGACTGCGTTTGCCGCGATTTCTGCTGTGCCAACGGCGTTTGCCGCGATCTGCGCGTTACTTGCAGTACCGGTAAGATCGCCACCGACGGCTGGATCACCACCACCACTTGGTGTTTGCCAGCTCGCTGCTGCCACTCCTGTCGCGGTAAGGACTTGTCCGGTTGTCGGCGCTGTGCCTGACACGGTGACGCCTTTGACTTTGTCGACAACTGGTAATGCAGCAGTTCCCGCTAGGTCTCCTGCTAATTGGACCTTTCCTTTGGTCGTCGTATTGGCATCAGGTGTACCACTACTGGCAGTTGTGTCAACATAGGCCTTGGTTGCTGCGTCGGTATTGCCTGTTGGTGTTGGAACAGTAACTGTTCCGGTAAAGGTTGGACTTGCAAGTGGAGCCTTTGTATTAAGTGCAGTTTGCGTCAACGTTGAGATTGGTTTGGCAACGTCAGAGGTGTTATCAACGTTTCCTAGTCCAATAGTTGCTTTGTCGAGTGTCTGCCATGATTTATCGCCGCGATAGTACTGCGTTGTTGTTCCGCTGGTTACTGTTGCTTCTTTGGCGTTAAGTGCAGTTTGCGTCAACGTTGAGATTGGTTTGGCAACGTCAGAGGTGTTATCAACGTTTGTGAGGCCGACATCAGTTTTGACAAGCGTCACGACACCTGTTTTTCCTGCAACAGAGGTGACTGGTGCAGTTGCCGGTGTTTGCCAGGCTGCTATGGTTGCACCTGTAGCTGTTAGGACCTGTCCACTTGCTGGTGCTGCACTAGGAACAGTAACGCCCCTAAGCTTATTAACAACAGGTGCGTTCGATGTTCCCGCAAGGTCACCAGCGAGCTGAACGATACCCTTGACAACTGTTGAGGCATCATTGATCGGTGTGTTGCTGACTGTAGCCGCTGACCATGTAGAGCTGAGTGCATCAAAGCTAAGCACTTGCTGGTCAGATGCGCCAGATGCGTTAACGTCACTGAGTTGAGCAATTGCTGTTGGTGCGCCAATATCAGATGGCGTAAGTGTGACATTCCCGGCACCGTTAGGCATCTGGCTGTTGACACTTTGTACTGAAGAGGTTGCTTTTGAAAGAGCTGTTTGTGTTGTGCCGTCAAGTTTACTCGCGGTAACGCTACCATTTCCGATAGATGCTGCAACGACTGATCCTGAAGCGATTTGTGCGCTACCGACGCTATCTGTTTTGAGGGTGCCATCAGCAGCGTGTGCTTGCGAGAGGAAATCGTTTAACAGGTTACCCCAGTTATTTGAATCTCCCCCAGGGGTTGGTAGTCGTGCCATTAATGTGATCTCCACTTATGCTTAATGCTGTTAGTATACCAATAGATTTTTGATACAGCAATACTTAATTGATGATATTTTTATATTGTTGTTAAGTATATTGGATGGAGTTAATTATACCTCTATCAAGTCACAAGTAAAGTCCTGCATAAATATACAATCAGGTCTGGTATAATACCTATCGTAGTACGGCGCGTTGACGGAACGGTTACGTAGAGGTCTGCAAAACCTTGTAAATGGGTTCGACTCCCATACGTGCCTCCATGAAATGGCTCTGGATATTCTGGAGCTATTTTTGTTGCAATAACTCTAACATGTCTGGAAACATTGGCTGATTGAAATGCTTTTTGCTGACGTATGAATGAACGATAGCTCTCGGTAGATCATTCTTGAATAGTTCAAGGCTGATGTATGGAACCACTGGGTCATCTTGACTGTGGAATAAGTGTACTTCATTACAGCTGCGCTCGAGCCCTGCTGCAGACGCTACAACAAAACTACCTGCGTGATTATCCGGATCATCCTTTCCGTGGCGACCAGCGACGAGTATTATTTTGGCTGCAGTAAACGGAAGAGTATTATTATGAAGATATTTAGCTAAAAACATAGCACCAAGTGAATGGCCTACTAATATACAGCCATCACGTAACATGGGAATAATTTTTTCAAAGTAGATGCACCATTCAGAATACTGAGCATTAGAGCCGTTTGGAAAATTTGGAGTAAGGATGTCATCGTCCTTTAACTGTTCAGCTATCCAATTTCGCCATCGTCTATGATGTAGTAGGCCCTCGTATTTGAGGGGTTGTGACTGTAAGTCTTTCATGTAATCGTCATAACTTCGATAGCTTTCACCACCATGAATAAAAAGTACTTGCTTCATCCACCTATTATATCAGCTTGACTATTGATATAATACGGAAGTACTATGGTTTTTTAGTATGCGCGGATGGTGGGTTTGCTCGAAGTGCACCCTAATAACACCCGTAGACACCGTGTCGGATACATACGAACAGTTCACTCGACAGGTAACATGTAACACAATAAATATAATATGCGCGGATGGTGGAATTGGTAGACACGAGAGACTTAAAATCTCTTGCCCTCAACCGGCGTGCGGGTTCGATTCCCGCTCTGCGCACCACATTGAGAATGTTTCCTCTCGTAGAAAATGCGAGAAAATAGTATAATAAAAGGGTAATAACGCGTTGCGTTAGTAAAATAAAGGGGAAGAACTATGACTGCATTATGGATCATTATCGGAATCGTTGTTTTAATTGGCTTATTCCTGTGGGTTACCTATAACGGACTGGTCACATTAAAAATTCGTGTCGATGAAGCGTGGAGTGATATTACCGTCCAGCTCAAACGACGTGCTGACTTGATCCCGAACCTTGTCAACACAGTAAAGGGTTATGCTGCCCATGAAAGCGGCGTATTTCAAGCCGTTACCGAAGCTCGCTCAAATGTTATTAATGCTAAGGGCGTCAAGGAAACTGCCGCCGCAGAGAACCAACTCGAAGGTGCGTTAAAAAGTCTGTTCGCTGTGGCCGAAGCCTACCCAGATCTAAAGGCAAATCAAAACTTTCTTCAGCTACAAACTGAACTTGTCGATACCGAAGATAAAATTCAGGCATCACGCCGCTTTTACAATGGTGGTGTTCGTGATCTTAATACAAAGATTACATTGTTTCCTAATAATATCTTTGCTGGCATGTTGGGCTTTGTTGCTCGTGAATTCTTTGAAGTCGAAGACCTTGCTGCGATCGAAAAACCTGTTGAAGTGAAATTTTAATTACTATAATCAGCTAAACCACAGGAGTTATTGCCGTTATGTATAGCGCTATCGCCGCCAATAAACGAAATACCATACTCGTTATGGCAGTGTTTGTTGGAATCGTTGGTGCGATCGGCTATATAGTGAGTCTATATTTTGGCGATACCTCTATGACATACGTTATTTTGGTAGTAGCGGCTATCTATGCATTATTGCAATATTTCTTTGCAAGTAAATTAGCCGTTGCGATGACGGGTGCTCAAGAAATTCAAAAAGGTGATAATCCTAGGCTTTTCCGTGTTGTCGAGAACCTGGCGATTACAACAGGGATGCAAACACCAAAGATCTATATCATTAATGACCCGGCACCAAATGCATTCGCGACCGGTCGTGACCCCAATCATGCGATAGTTGGTGTCACAACGGGGCTCATTGACATTATGAGTGATCGTGAACTTCAGGCGGTAATGGCGCACGAAATGGGTCATGTTCGTAATTACGACATTCGTGTCAGTATGATTGCTTTTGGTTTGGTGAGCGCAATCGGGCTTTTGTCTGACATCGTACTTCGTATGCTGTTTTTTGGAGGGAATGACCGCAATAACAATAATACGCAACCTATCGTATACATCGCTGGAATTGTCGTCATTATTTTGGCACCAATTGTTGCCGCTATCGTGCAGATGGCGATTAGTCGCCAGCGTGAATATTTGGCCGACGCAACGGGTGCACTCACCACCCGTGATAGTGAAGCGATGGTAAGTGCACTCGAAAAATTACAGCAGTACGGTCGCCCTATGGAAAAGCAGAGTAGTGCATCGGCGAATTTATTTCTCAGTAACCCTTTAAAACCAGGATTTTTTTCGAAATTATTTAGCAGCCATCCACCACTTGAAGATCGTATTGCTCGACTGCAGTCGAACGAGAATAAATTCTAAGAAAGCCGAGTTCCGTCATGCCGACATCGATAAAAAAACCCGTAAAAAAACAACCTAAAAACAAGGTCACACACAGTAAACAAAGAAAAGTATCCGAACCGGAGCGGCGTACTCGTATACAGAGACTTATGCGATTACAGCTAACCTGGCGTCGTCGGACGGCCGCATTATTACTGCGACGTCCACACCGTAGTTTTCATCGAACCCGACGCCGCGATTACGCGCGGTCATTACAGCTGCCGTCATACTGGAGTTTTACTGGCCAGGTGAGAAAAATACTTTGGCAACATAAAACACTATTCTTGTGGGTCACGATACTTTATGCAGTCCTCAGCGGAACATTAGTTGGCCTGGCATCGCAGGACACGTATACGCAGCTGGGTGATGTGTTGAAACAACAAAGCGGAGACATATTACAAGGCAATTGGGGCGAGATTGGTAAAGCAGGTATATTACTTGGTACGGGCATTTTAGGTGGTATTAATCAGACACCAACTGATGCACAAAAAATATTTGCCCCACTCGTGACGTTACTTATATGGCTCAGCACGATATGGTTACTACGTGCACTATTAGCAGGTCATAAACCAAAACTACGCGATGGACTTTATAATGCCGGTGCTCCGATTATATCGACGTTTTTAGTCAGTCTTATGTTCTTGGTGCAGCTTATCCCGGCAGCTATCGCCACACTTGGTTTTTGGGCGGCGACACAAACAGGCTTTATTACTGATGGTGTCGAAGCAATGGCGTTTTGGATTGTGGCTTCCTTGTTAGTGATTCTCTCTCTTTACTGGGTGACGAGTACGTTTATTGCGATGATTGTCGTGACTCTGCCGGGGATGTACCCAATGCAAGCACTGCGGACAGCAGGTGATATGGTCGTTGGCCGTCGACTGCGGATACTCCTTCGGCTACTTTGGCTGTTTGTTTTAGTCGCTATCATCTGGGTGGTTGTGATGATTCCTGTTATCCTGATTGACACGTGGCTTAAGAGTGTCTGGACTAACATATCCTGGGTACCGATTGTTCCGGTAGGTCTTCTCATCATGAGCTCACTCACAGTCGTATGGTCGTCTAGTTACATATATTTACTCTATAGAAAGATAGTCGATGACGATGCAAGCCCAGCCTAGCAAACGCGTCAACGAATTACGTGACCTACTAGCAAGATACAGCTATTACTATCACGTCCTCGATGTACCATCGGTAACAGATGCTGTATATGATAGTTTATTTGGAGAATTAAAAAAAATTGAGACAGCACATCCTGAACTCATCACACGTGATAGCCCGACTCAGCGCGTCGGCGGAGAATTACTCGGAGGGTTCCAAAAAGTACCTCACCGTTCGCGTATGTTGAGCCTGAATGATGTATTTGATCGAGCAGAAGTTGAAGCGTGGGTGGTCCGTATGGAAAAACTACTACCTGGTCGAACTCATGAGTTTTTTGCCGATATTAAAATGGACGGACTGGCCTGTGCGTTAATCTATCAAGACGGTGAGTTGATTCAAGCAGTCACGAGGGGCGATAGTTTTGTTGGTGAAGACGTCACGGAAAATGTTCGGACGATCAAAAATATACCGCTCCGTCTACGCCTGGAAACAGGATACGAAAAGTTTTTATCAGGACGAACCGAAATCCGTGGTGAAATTGTTATGCTAAAAAAAGATTTCGATGCGCTCAACCATATTCGATTAGAAGCAGGCGAACCATTATTTGCCAATCCACGTAATTTAGCTGCTGGGACAATCCGTCAATTAGATCCAAAACTTGTTGCTGGGCGACCACTTCATTTTCGGGCATACGATATACTCCGTACTGAACCGTCTGATGTACCGACTAACATGGTTGCGTACGAAGCAATTTCAGCGCTTGGTCTATCCAGAAATCACCAAGCGAGTGTGTTTTCGAATGTTACGGACGTAATGAAGTTTATTGACCAGGTTGGTGATATGCGTGGTGACTTGCCGTTTAATACCGATGGTCTGGTTGTCAAGATAAACGATCGTGCTCAGTTTGCAGAACTGGGGATTGTTGGCAAACAACCACGTGCTGCTGTTGCGTATAAATATGCTGCCGAACAAGCCACGACGATCGTCAAAGATATCGTCATTAGTATTGGACGAACCGGTGCAGCAACACCAGTCGCAGTATTTGATCCTGTTGTCGTTGCAGGCACAACCGTCCAGCATGCGAGCCTTCATAATGCCGATGAAATTGCCCGAAAGGATATTCGAATTGGTGATACCGTTGTTATTTTTAAAGCAGGTGATATTATTCCACAGGTCGAAAGCGTCGTCATGGAACTTCGTCCCAAAAATGCTAAACCATTTGAGTATGTTATTGCACTACATGAACAGTATCCTGAACTTGAATTTGAACGTGTCGGGACGGATGTCGTCTACCGTGTGAAAGGTGCAAGTGGTGATTTGATGCTAAAACGTTCGGTTGAGTACTATGCGAGTAAAAGTGCACTCGACATTGACACATTAGGCGAGAAAAATGTTGTTGCGCTTGTCGACGCAGGCCTCGTGACTGACATCGCTGATATCTATAAACTGACTGTCGATGATCTCCTGAAACTCGATCGCTTTGCTGATATATCAGCCCGAAAACTCGTTGATGCAGTTGCGAGTAAAAAACAACCACCACTCGAAAAGTTTATCTTGGGCCTCGGTATCCGTCATGTTGGCATGCAAACGGCGATTGACCTGGCAAATCAATTCGAATCGATTGACACGCTCGCACATACGACCATTGATCAATTAGAAGCCGTTGACGGCATAGGTAAGGTTGTGGCTGAATCAATCGTAGCGTGGTTTGCCGATGAGGATAACGAAATACTACTTGCGAAGTTTATATCACTTGGTGTTGTGCCGTATTTCGTAAAAAAGACAGGAAAGCTACTTGGAAGGAACTTTGTGATTACCGGTACACTTGAAACCATGAGTCGCGATGATGCGGCTGATCAAATCCGCGCGCTTGGTGGCACATTTCAAACAGCAATCGCCAAAGATACGACGTATCTTGTTGCGGGTGGCAAGGTGGGCTCGAGCAAGGTAAAAAAGGCTCAAATGTATGGAACGACAATACTCACCGAACAACAGTTGACCCAAATGTTGCACGCAAACTAATAACCTGGGTAAGTTTAAAATTTCAATGGTACTATAGACAGAGTGAAAGTTATTCGATTTATTTTCCATCACCTCGACCAATACAAAAAAATGTTTGTATTGGTCACTATTGCCAGTATTTTGAATGGTGTTATTGTTTTTGAATGGTGTTATTGTTTTTTATATACCTGTGACATTAGCACAATTTGCTGATAGCACGATTTCAGCACAATCAGCCGTGACGACCATTGTCACTGTTGCGGTGCTTTATGTATTAGGGCTTGTGTTTGCCTATATTGTCCGTAATCAGGGTGAGGCACTGGCAGGGAAGTTTGCAAACCATATACGATTAAAATATTTCAGGCAACTATCGTACCTTTCGCTCCATGTTCTGCGACAAAAACATTCAGGCTACGTTCAGTCACTCGTCAACAAGATTAGTGATAGCTTGCTTGATGTGTTGTTTTCGATTTTTTGGGCGATTGTTCCCGGGCTATTTGTCATGGTACTTTTCCTTAGTTATATTGCCCGTGAATCATTCGGTTTGGCACTATTCAATATCATACTGATGACTGTATTCCTGATTGCCAGTGTTTTTTCAGCGCGTAAAATGATTCCACTGATTGCAGCAAAAAATCGTGGACGAGCATCAATGTTAGGAGCGTATGCTGATTTTATGGCCAATATATCAACCATTTCACAATTAGCGGTCCAGCCATACGCTAATACAGTACTCGGTGTGAAGAGCCAGACTAATGATACGCAGATCGACGCCGTACAGCGCTATCATGCACGTCGTTGGTTTATACTGCACGCATTATTCGGTGCTGCGTACATATCGACCATTTGTTATTTAGTGTGGCAAATCCAACAAGGAATTGGGGGAATTGGTATATTGATTTTATTTATGTCTGCCTACGGAACAATACGGGGTTTGATCGAAAGCTTGTCAGAAAATATTAAATTATTTATGGAAGTAAACGCTTATATCGAAGAGCTTGAGAGTATGGTGAATTTAGATACGACACTATCACCTCGCAGCGGCAAAAAAGCTGACTGGAAATCAATCACTCTTCGCGATATCGCGTACACTCATACAGGTAGCAAAGATACAATTCAAATACCAGAACTGGCGATAGCTCGTCATGACAAAATATGTATTGAGGAAAAATCTGGCCAAGGTAAATCAACACTACTTGGTATAGTGACGAATGCAGCCGCAATATCTGGTGGTGAACGTACTGTCGATGGAGTCGATTATCAACATGTGCCGTCGACATTTTTTTCAAACGAAATCGCAATTATCACTCAGGAAGCAGAACTTTTTCATTTATCGGTTCGTGATAACCTATGTTTAGGTGAACGTTTGAGTGACGAGAAACTATATGAGCATTTGCGACAACTCGAACTTGATGATTGGCTCGCGAGCCTTGACGATGGGCTCGATAGTATCGTCGGTGAAAAAGGCGTCACGATGTCGGCTGGTCAACGGCAGCGTATTAATATTTTACGCAGTGTTCTTATGGATCGATCACTCTACATACTCGATGAACCAACCTCGCATCTTGATGAACATACCGAACACGTCGTCGTCACATTTCTTAAACAGCACCTGAAAACAAAAGCAATTCTTGTCGTGACACATCGTCCTGTCATTCGAGAACTCTGTGATATTCGATATGAAATGAAAGATCATACATTACGACCCACTCATTAGTGGGTTAAAAACAGTCACACAGAATTCAAGCCTATTTCTATTCGTTAGTTTGAGTTGACTACGCTATACTATTTTAGTATGTCAACAAAAAAGACACTCCATTCCATCGACGAAGCATTTATCCCGCGCTCGACCCGTGAGCTGTTATTTCATATGGTACGACCTTATACAAAGAAGTCAGCCATCTTTTTTACTCTCACTTTTCTAGGAACACTGGCATGGACAGCGTCACCAGTAATTATTGCTGAGATTATTAATCATCTAACAATAACGCATTCGATTGATGCAACAGTATGGCTCCTTGTTGGTGGCTATGCGTTGCTCCGTATTTTTGATGAAGGTTTTTGGCGACTAGGAGAGATTGTTATGATTTCCTTCAAACCACAAATGATCGAAAGTGTCAGAACGAATCTATTTAGCGCAACACTCAAAAAACCCCATTCGTTTTTTGTTGATTCGAACAGTGGACGTATTGGCCATTGGATAAATCAAACAACCGCAACGACAAATGAATTTATTGATACTACTATATGGACCGTCTGGGGCCGTGTTATCGGACTGATTATTTCAGCTATATTTTTGTTTATGGCGCACTGGTCGCTCGCAGTATTGTTTATCGTCTGGCTTGTACTGCTATTTAGCTATAACGTGTATCGTGGTAAACGATTTAGCCAACTAGTAGGATTTCAAAGTGATGAAACGAGTAAAACATCAGGACTAGTGGTTGATTCGATCAGCAATCATTTGAGCGTACGTGTATTCGGTGCACAGGGTCGTGAACGCACAATGCTCATGGCGCAACAACAAAAAATTATTCATCATTGGCGTGCATCATGGTGGCAAAATATGATAACTAATATCGTCAAAGGTCAGAGTGCTGCATTGGCGAGTGTGATTGCACTGATTTTAGTTGTCAGTCTCTATGGCAATGGCACTGTACAGCTTGGTGGTATCGTTCTTTTCATTGCGTATTTTGGAGATGCTAGTTCGAGTTTGTGGCAGTTAGCATGGGCGCTCGACAGTTACTATAGGAATTTTGGAACCATTCAAAATGCACTTGATGGTTTAAGTGGTGAAAATGAACGCCAGATCCCAGCGAAAAAGAATATGACCTTACCAAACAAAGTCTCGCTTGAACTACAGGATTTAAGTTTTGCCTATCCTGAACAGCTTAATCTGAAAGTTCTCAAATCACTTAATTTAAAAATTGCAGCTGGTGAACGTGTCGGCGTCGTCGGCCATAGTGGCGCAGGTAAATCAACTCTCATCGGTTTATTTCTTGGTTTTTATGAACCAACTGGTGGATCGATACTTATTAATGGCGAGCAAACAGTCGATAATGACCCATCATTTATTCGTGCGGTCAGTTCATTCGTGCCCCAAGATACAAATTTATTTAATCGTACAGTGAAAGAAAATGTTCAATATGCTAGGCCATCTGCAACCGATAACGAAATAAAAACTGCGCTAGAACAAGCACAGGCTTACGACTTTGTTCAACGTTTACCAAAGGGTATCGAAACAGTGATAGGTGAGCGGGGTGTGAAACTGTCTGGTGGTCAGCGCCAACGTATTGCTATTGCACGTGCGATTTTGCAAAATGCACCACTCCTTTTGCTTGACGAGGCCACGAGTGCGCTCGATAGTGTGAGTGAACAGGCGATCCAAAAAGCTCTCCATGAACTCATGAAAAATCGTACGACGATTGTTATTGCACACCGTCTGTCAACATTAAAACATCTCGATAAAATTGTCGTTCTCGATAATGGGCATTTAGCCGAGCAAGGAACTCACGATGCGCTTATTGCTATGAACGGCATTTATGCCGATCTATGGAATCGTCAAAAAGATGGCTTTATTGTTGACTAACGAATAAGCTGAAAGTCGGTGGTATAATAAAAACGACATGTTCACACTTATATTAAATAAAAATATTCACGACAAAATGCTTTTTACGTATGATTTGATAGGCCAGGAATATGTGTATGGAATACTACGCGGAAGTGCGATTGTCGCCATAATAACAAAAATGATTGACTATATTTTTAATGAAACACTCGCGGGAGCAGTTTCTGATATTTGGATAAATTATCGCTATGTTAAATGTGAAAAATATATAAAAATGGTATCGGATCAATCATGAGTCGTTTTGCACGACGAGCGATGAGCGTTAGTTGGCAGCAGCCGTCAGGACTCAGTGATAGCACAGCTACTCAGATGACGATTAATTTGTACACTTACTTAAAAACACTAAAAACGACCGACAAGATTTTGGCGGGTCAGCAAGTTGACTATACGACCGAAGGATTACTCTCGGAACAAAACATGGAATGGCTTCGTCAAAATACAGGAAAACTACCTGCTATTGGGGGGTTTGATTTTATGAAATACACGCCAAGTCGGGTTGAACACGGTGACTCGGGAGTTGACACGCAGCGTGCGCTCGATTGGTGGCGAACGAACACATATAGTGGAACATCCTACCCAGCGCTCGGTGGGAGTAATGGCGGGATCGTGACATTTTGTTGGCACTGGAACGCACCAAATGGAACATCGGCTAACTGGTGGGAATGGACGAACGCAAATGCAACAAACTTTCGTCCGGCAAGTGCAATGGCGGACACATCATCAGGTGGTGGGCTAGAGTTACTCTACCGTGATATTGATGCAATTGCAGTCCAGCTCAAAATTTTGCGTGATGCTGGCGTGGTGGTGTTATGGCGCCCGATTCACGAAGCAAATAACGGCTATTTTTGGTGGGGAGCGGACGGCGCAACAGCGTTTAAACAACTATGGCAGTTACTTTATACACGTCTGACAATTTATCATGGGCTTCATAACCTTATTTGGACATGGAGTGCTAACTGGTATCCGAGTAATAATTTCGCCGCATGGTACCCAGGCGACAACTATGTTGATATTGGGGGCGTTGATTCATATGACTCGACTGCAGCTGACCATAACCCACTGTCAACATTGTATAACGCAATGAATAGTATTGGGAGTAAACACCTTTTGGCCGTATCGGAGTGTGGTCCTATCCCGGACCCGGCGTTGATGCACGCAAGCGGCAATAACTACAGCTGGCTTTATTTTGTGACATGGTCTGATAGTGACGGTATTCACGATATGCTTGGGACTAAAAATACCGCTAGTTATACTAACAACGTTTATAATTTAACATCGGTTATTACACGAGACGAATTACCAAATTGGCGCATGGGCAGTTTTTAACGCCTAAATTTTGTCGGGTTGCGTATAATGGTGAGTGATGGCAAAAAAAGATAAACGAAAATTAACAACCAAACAATATATGTTTGCGATTGCTCGTGTTGCCAAATTGACCTATACGGCAGCACCACTCGCGGTCATTATGCAACTGGCGGGATCGATTATTACTGCCGTTCTCCCGATCGTGACGACTTATTATGCAGCACTTACGACAACCGCGCTAGCAAGTGCCTATGCGGGTAGTCCTCAAGCTGGTGGGTTGGCAATGGGGTACGTTATCATCACCGCGACGCTCGGTATTGTGATGACTATCTGGAAGAGTACTGAACAATACGTCAATCAGTTAATGCGCTACAGGGTTGACGCCGCAATGAGTGACCGCATGTATGAACATTTCCTTGCGTTAGACTTCTGGCGATATGATGATAAAAAAACTGCTGATTTGTATGATCAGGCATCGCAATTTGCCCGATTCTTTCCCTATGTATTCGATCGACTGGCAGGAGTCGTAACCCAGTTCATTACCATGATAGCTGCTCTTCTTGCGCTTGTGTTTGTGAGCTGGTGGCTTGGAATTATTGTTATTGCCGCCGTTATACCAGGTATATATATTCAGTTTAAATTATCTCGTGCTCAGGTTGCACACTGGAATGAGAACGTTGAAACTAGGCGTGCAAAAGGAATGATTGAATGGAATCTTCTGCAGCCGCGATATATCGCCGAACTTCGCTTATACGGTGTAGTGCGCTACCTACTTGATCT
Source organism: Saccharimonadales bacterium (SeqCode) (assembly GCA_038319685.1). Classification (GTDB taxonomy): domain Bacteria; phylum Patescibacteriota; class Saccharimonadia; order Saccharimonadales; family Saccharimonadaceae; genus UBA6022. Next base: position 25,205 of record JBBQDN010000006.1, on the reverse strand, counting down.
TCGCATGAACTTGCGCGATAAAGACGAACGAAAACGCATTGATTTTGAGCGGCAATACATAGTAAAGCGGCTTAGTGCTGACGTGCTTGAGGCCGCCGCCGAAGTAGCAGCGCTTCTGTGGGTTGTTAGTCAGATCATTGCCCGTCAGCAACCAATAGGTCAGTTTCTCTATGTACAACAAGTAGTATCACGGGCACTTGGAGGCGCAAGTGGGTTTGTTTCACAGATTGCTTCGATTGATGAAGATTTGGCAAATCTATTTGATTATCAAGAATTTATGTCGCTCCCTATACGAACAGGTGGCCAGGATATGCTCAGTCGTTTACCACAGAAAATCGAGTTACGTAATATTACGTTTCGCTATCCTCATGCTAAAACGGATGTGCTTCGTGGTATCTCACTGACTATTAAAAAGGGTCAGCATATTGCTATTGTTGGTGAAAATGGCGCAGGCAAGTCGACTCTCATTAAAATCCTTGTTGGTCTCTATGCGCCAACGAAAGGGGCGGTACTACTTGACGATGCGAATCTTGAGTCTATCACGATTGATGCATGGCATCGTCAACTTGGCGTACTACAACAAGATTTCTTATCATATGGGTTTGCAACTGCAAAGGAGAATATTTACTACGGTGATGTCAATGGGCCAATTGACACAAAACGGTTAAATGATGCCATTGATCGTGCTGAAGCAAGAAACTTTCTCGAGAAGCTCCCTAAAGGACTTGATAGCTATGTAAACACATGGATGGAAGATGACGAAGGAAATAACGGCATAGACCTATCGGGCGGTCAGTGGCAGCGGCTGGCACTAGCGCGTAATTTTTATCGTGATAGCCCAATGATTATCTTAGATGAACCAACGTCGGCTATCGATGCACTCGCCGAATCACGTATTTTTAAACACTTGTTCGATGATCGATCACGCACTGTTGTGACGATCAGCCATCGGTTAACGACGATAGAAAAAGCCGATGTTATCTATATGCTTCAGGATGGCCGTATTGTTGAACATGGTACGCACCAACAACTGGTTATCGCACGCGGTCCATACTATACGATGTTCGCATCGCAGCTCAGAAACTAAGTGAGTAATCTTACAAAAAACCAGCCCATGGTTGGCTGGTTTTTTGTATACAATTGGTCGGTGGTATAAAACCTACGAGGTTGCTTTGCTTGAAGGACCTCCACCATAGGCAGAACTACCATATGATAGGCTTCCAGTTTGAGTTTTAGTTTCTCCGGTAAGGAGATTTAATTTACCGACGAGCGCAGCCATACCGGTCAGTACGCCAAATGCGATACCCGTGTTACGCAGGAAGTCTTTGCGGTCCATTTCTTTTTGTAGAATTTTCTCTGTTTGTATTTTTAGCATGGTGTTCCTTTTGAAAGGCTTATTTATTATGTATGTTTTTTATTGTAAAGCTAATAGCAATGTACGTCAATAGATTTTTACCACATTATGATTGAATACGCCATCGATATTACGCGTACGCCGTACGGGGCGACCAGCGATGGTTCTATCAGGTATTCTGATCTGAGCAGCAGGACGAGTTCTTTGGGGCGGAAGCTTCGGCTGAATTGATTTGTTAGGGATAATATCAAATGATCGACGAGGTGATAATTTTTGCGGAGGCTGGGAAATAGTGACTGGTACGACAGTGGCCGAGCGAAAAGTTACCTGAGGGGGAAGCGCAGGTGTTGGCGTACGAGCAATAGCTATCTGTTGCTGTTGTTCTGGCTTTATGGTTTTTCTGAGTTCCTTTTTGGTTCGTCGTTTTAAACGATAGACTGATATTGAGACAGCAATTACCCCCGCTTGGTACATAAGTATAATCGGCAGGGCAATAATTGTCTGGTTTAGCGCATCGGGAGTCGGTGTAATAAGTGCGGCCGCAATAAACGCGATAAGTACCATGTATCGTTCAAATTTCAGCAAATTAATGGGTTTTAGCGGGTGAACCCAGTGAATAAATAGCAAAATCAGTGGCAGCTGGAACAGCATGCCGAGCCCTGCAGTATAAGCAAGTATAAAGTTAAGGTATGAATCAGCCGTTAGAGACGGGTTGATGTATCCCTCGGCGAAGTTATTCAAAAAATTCAACGCTCCTGGAATCGCATAAAAATACCCAAACCCTGCTCCGATAAGTAATAATGTCAATGACGCAAGGAGTACGAGGGCAGAGTGTTTCTGGGCGCCTTTAGGAAGCGCAGGCGCAACAAATCGATACAAATGATACACAGCGAATGGTAATGTCACCGCAGCACCCACATACATAGTAACGGTAAATATAAAACTAAATCCACCTCCTGGGTTGAGGTAGATAAGTTTTTCACCACCAAGTGGCCTTAATAAAAACTGAATTAACAGCTCTTTATAGTTATAAGCGACACTTGAAACTCCAATAAATATAATCGCAAGGAAAAATATGCGATTACGGAGCTCACGAATGTGATCATGAAGTGTCGGCTCCCGAATTGAAGCCGCCGCACGCTTTTTTGCCATAGGGACTAAACCTTATCTGAAGATTCTGGTTTGTTGTCGTTGTTGGCATTTTTGAACGAAGCTTTTGACTCATCGAGTCCTTTGCGAAGTTCTTTTGCTGAACTACCTAGGTTTCGTGCGAGTTTTGGTAATTGGCTTCCTCCGAAAATCAACAAAATAATTACCAAAATGATAATTAGTTCAGGTGTTCCCAGTCCCAGGATATCGGCAAATTGCGATAATTGCATAGTATTCTTTCCTCCTTTAGTCTATTATCTATATAATAAGACTTAAGCTTTAAAATGACAAGGATGATTTATGAATACATATACATATAAACCTACATTCGCTGCGGCTGCATACGGAACAGATGCCTATAACAGCGGTACATACGACTGTTCGACATCGGCATCAACCTGTACGACACCGACAAATGGTAATCTTGTTAATACGGGTTCACCATGGTTCATCCCGGTTATGTTAGGGGCTGCACTGATTGTTGCTGCGTTGATTCTTATCGTGACAAAAATCGTACGTCGTCACAAACGAAACAAGGCATAGAGTCATGCACAAAACCAAGCGTCAACTTCGTCGGATCGCAATAGGCATCGTTGGCGGTGTCGTGCTCGTTATCGGAATCATTGCGATTCCGTACCCTGGACCAGGATGGTTGATTGTATTTGCCGGACTAGCCATCTTAGCGACTGAATTTGCATGGGCGCAAAAAGTACTTGATGTCGCAAAAGGTAAGTATGATGAATGGCAAGCATGGCTCGCGCGTCAACCGTTTATTATTAAAGCAGCCATTTGGGTAATCACCGCTATCGTCGTTATTATTACAATATGGCTTTTAAATGGTTACGGACTGATTAACGACTGGCTTCATCTTGGACTTGACTGGGTAAAATCACCACTCTTTAGATAGTATATGAACACACAATAAAATACCTCGCCACTAGGACGAGGTATTTTATTGTGTACGGGTAGTAAACTACCAGCTACGCTGACGGAATGAACCGCCACCGTTGCCACCGCGGTCACCACCACGGTCGCCGCCGCCACCGCCGAAGTCGCGTTTAGGGCGATCTTCTTTGGGACGAGCAAGACCAACGCTGATAGCGCGGCCATCAAGCTCTTTACCATCAAGCTGATCAACAGCTTTTTGGTTGTTAGCTTCGTCTGTAAATTCGACGAAACCGAAGCCTTTAGATCGGCCACTGTCACGGTCAGTAATGACACGTGCGCTAGCGACTTCACCGATTTGCTCAAAATGAGCTTTCAAACTATCGTCAGTAGTTGCGTAAGCAAGGCTACCGATGAAAAGATTTTGTTGTGCCATAAAAATAGGTACTCTTTCTTGTTACTAACTTTCGTCAGATCGACCATGCGGCGATAGTTAACGAGAAGGAGTTACCTAATAAAGGTAAGCGTCCGCTGTTTTTCTATTTCGCGTATGCTTCTGAACACTGCTATTTAAGCACATTTTTAAAAACAATACTAGCGTAAGCGGTTTTTATCTTCATGAAATAGCTTGTGCTTTACGACGTAATGGTACATAATCATCTTCAAGCTGGTACGCCTATGGGGTGCCTCTCGAGTACCAAAACAAACACAGTTTTAAAACAAAAGCCGCGCCCCGGGTGGGCGCGTAACAGCCCAACTAATATATCCGCGTCAGCGGATATATTGTTTATTAATTTTCGAACCGACGTTTAACTGTGCTAATATACGAATATGATCAACCCGAAAATACGTGAAAGAATACGGCAGTTGCGTTCGACGGGCAGGACATATACCGAGATATGCAACGTGATAGGACAAGATATTCCCAAGGGTACCATGAGTTATATATGCAAAGACATAGTTTTATCTACAGAATCGTCCGCGAGGCATAAGGTATACGTATTGAAATTACTAGAAGGTGCGCGGGCGAGTGCGCTAGATGCTAATAAGAGAATTTTGGATGCGAGGTTCCAGGCTATTCTAGACACTGCGAATAAAGTGATCGAGATCGAATGTGTACAGAATAGTGAAAAAATATATTTAGCAATGCTATATCTCGGGGAGGGGTCGAAGTATAAAAGTTATCGAGGACTAGCGTTGGGGAGTTCTGACGCTGCAATCTTGAAACTGTATATATGTCTACTTGAGCGTCGTTACGATAAAAAGCGTAGTGATTTTCATGCCAGAGTTCAATGTAGGGCTGATCAGGACATATCAGCACTAAGGTCTTACTGGTCTAGCGAATTGGGAATACTCGAATCAGCATTTTATCAATCTTCTCCCGACAAAAGAACAATCGGGAAAGCGACAGTCAATCCTGATTACAAGGGCGTGTGTGTTATCAGTTGCAGCAGTACTGATATTCAGTTAGAATTGGATTCGATAGCACGGTTATACCAGCAAAAAATATGGGGTGTTAGCTCATTTGGCTAGAGCGCTTCGCTGGCAGCGAAGAGGCGACCGGTTCGAATCCGGTACACTCCACCAAATTGATTCATTATGTCCAATAAAAATCTTGATCACCACTACATAGCAATAGATACTACTGCACGAGTGACGTATGTAACGCCACCCCTAGCGGTTGATACGATCGTTTTCTTAGGTGTCGGCCAAACAGGGAAAAATTTAACAAAAATAAGTCGTCTTGTACCAGACAATGTTGCAACCGTCGGAGCTTTTCCGTACCACCGTTTTACTCATCAGCATCTTGAAAAAGAGTCGGTTCACTGTGTCCTCAAGGTAATTGAGACACTTGGGACAAAAAAATACCACGTGATTGCTGAATCGCAGGCTGCACCAGCGGTTGTCGCGGCCGCGTATCAATATCCCGACCATTTCCGTTCGGTGACACTACTTCAACCACTCGGCTTTAACAAATCAGCTCTCGGTGATACATCTGATCAAAGGTACCACGAACTTTTAAGGCGCTCTCGATTGTTTTGGAAACATTCTCATCAGTCGTTACGGATTGCAGGGAATCGTACGACGCTGTATGAAATTATCAAATACTCACTCCTGTCACTACGACGTATTCGTTCTGACTATACTATCGGTGCTAATCAAGATGTGTCCGAGCAAGCGATAAAACTGGCTTATAAACTGCCAGTGACAATTTATGCAGCCGAATACGATAGCCTGTTTCCGTATAGTGAAATCGCTCCAACTGTAGCGGGATCACGCATCGTATTAGTAAAATCCAGCGGCGAAACTCATAGGAACCGAGCGACGCCAGGTGCTATCGCCGAGCTACAAGAAGTGATCGCTTCGTTGGCATCATAGCTCCACCAAAATGATTCAGGGGTGGTCAAAGGGCTACCTTTTTGCTATACTATATACAGAGGAGCCCATCAGAAATGGGTATATTTTTATGAGAGACCCAAAACTTATTCGCAATATCGCAATTATTGCCCACGTCGACCATGGTAAAACCACGATGGTTGATGGGCTATTAAAACAAAGTAACACATTCCGTGATAACCAAGCCGAAATGTCACAAGATTTGATCATGGACAGCGGTGACCAGGAACACGAACGTGGTATTACGATTACTGCCAAACAGACATCGATCTATCACGGTGACTACAAAATTAACATTATCGACACTCCAGGTCACGCTGATTTCTCGGGTGAAGTTGAGCGTACTCTCAATATGGCCGACGGTGTCCTACTAGTTGTTGATGCCCAAGAAGGTCCGATGCCACAGACGAAATTCGTCTTAAGTAAAGCCCTTGAACTTGGCCTCAAACCAGTGGTTATTATCAACAAAATCGACAAACCATCTCGTCGTATTGATGAAGTAATTGACGAAGTGTCTGATCTGTTTTTGGAACTTGCGATTGATGACAGTCAATTACACTATCCTGTGTACTATGCAATTGGCCGCGAAGGCAAAGCCTGGACCCACCTGCCTGACAATATGTCAGAACACACCGATCTAACACCTATTTTTGACGCGATTATCAGTGATATTCCTGCGCCAACGGTTGAAGTCGACAAGCCATTCCAGCTTCTCGTGACGTCACTTCAGTATGATACATTCCAAGGTAAATATGCGATCGGTCGTATTACTCGTGGTGATGTCAAAAAAGGCACCCCCGTTGTCCTTATTAAACGTGATGGAACAATTGTACCGAGTAAAATCGACAAAGTATTTGGCTACCGTGGCCTGAACCGTGAAGAAATCGATGCAGCTGGCGCGGGTGACATTGTTGCCCTAACAGGTATCGGTGACGCGCATATCGGTGAAACGATTGCCGACAAAGAACACCCAGAAGCGCTTCCAGTCATTGATGTTGAAGCTCCAACAATCAGTATGTACCTTGGTCCAAACACCAGCCCGCTTAAAGGCAAGGAAGCATCATTCAATACGTCACGCCAAATCGGTGATCGACTTAAACGTGAACTTGAAACCAACGTGTCACTTCGTGTCGAAGAAGACGGTATTGGCTTTACGGTGAGTGGTCGTGGTGAATTGCACCTTTCGGTTTTGATCGAAGCTCTTCGCCGTGAAGATTTTGAATTCGAAGTCGGTCGCCCACAAGTGGTCACTATCGAAGAAGACGGCAAAACAATGGAACCGGTCGAAGAACTGTTGGTTGAAGTTGCCCCTGAATTCCTCGGCGCAGTCAGTCAAGAACTTGGTGCGCGCCGCGCTGCTATGGTCAAACAAGAACAGACCAGTAGCGGAACTTCACGCAGCACGTACATTTTACCAACACGCGCACTGATTGGTCTTCGTAACCTTCTGCTTACCGCAACCAAGGGAACGATCATCATGAACAGCTTGCCACACGGGTACCAACCACTCGGTCCAAAACTGCAACAACTTCGTAACGGTGCGCTTATTGCCACCGAAGCGGGTGCCACAACGGCCTTTGCACTCGATAATGCATCTGCGCGTGGCGAACTGTATGTCGGACCAGGCACGACTGTTTATCAAGGTATGATCGTCGGTGTTTATAACCGTAGCGGCGACCTCGATGTTAATGTTTGTCGTGGCAAACAGCTGACAAACATGCGTACGTCATCAAGCGACGGCACGATTCAGTTGACACCATTTACTGACCTTAGTCTGGAACAGTGTATCGACTTTATCGAAGACGACGAGCTACTCGAAGTCACGCCAAAATCACTTCGCCTTCGTAAACGATTCCTTGACCCAAACAAGCGCAAACGCAACTCAAAAAACTAATAAAACGGGAGCCATACACGGCTCCTTTTTATTTTTCACGTATTTTCACGATCTGTTATTGCAGTAGTTAACCGTAACCACTATACTAATTGTAGTGAAGTTCCACATACCAAAACAAGAATCTCTAAAATCTGCTTTCGTCACTGCGACGGGTCCGTTAGTTCGACCGAGTAAAAGCCCGGACGAAGGCCTCGGTGCTCTGTTTACTGATGTGCAGAACACAAAAGTGTATGACGATGGCAAAACTTTTGTCGATCTCATTCCTCGTCGTCGCATGAAATCAATCCAGCAGGAATATATTTTGGCAAAAAAAGATCCAGCGTTTGACCTGCGTGAATTCGTCAGTCGTCATTTCTATGAATTTGGCGGTGGTGGCGTTATTTATACAACTAACCCAGACATGACACCGCGTCAGCACATCGCTGAACTCTGGCATGTGTTAGAGCGTAAAAACCGACGTGACCGTGGATCGCTTATCGCATTACCGTATGCCTATATTGTTCCAGGTGGTCGGTTTAACGAACAGTTTTACTGGGATAGCTATTTTATTATGCTTGGGCTTGCGGCGGATGGTCGCTGGGATGTTATCGAAGGTATGATGCGTAATTACGCTTACATGATCCGAAAATTTGGCTTTATTCCTACCGCAAACCGAACCTATTTTCTCAGCCGTTCACAGCCACCGTTTTTCGCCCAGATGGTAAAGTTACTCGCTCGTCACAAAGGTAAAGTACGAACATATGCCGAGTACCTGCCGTATATGTTAGCTGAATATCGTTTTTGGATGAAAGGTCGTCGAATGCTCAGTAAACTCGAACACAAAGCGTATGCCCGTGTTGTCGAGATGCCAAACGGCGTGTTGATGAATCGATACTACGATAACAAAACAACCCCACGGCCTGAATCACTTCGCGAAGATCAGGAAACGGCAGAATCAGCCGCACATCGTGCATCTGATAGGTTATATTTACACCTTCGGGCTGGTGCTGAATCGGGTTGGGATTTTAGTTCACGCTGGTTTTTAGATCCGAAGGATATCAACACGATTCATACCGCCGATATTATACCCGTTGATTTAAATGCACTGCTGTATCAGTTAGAAATAGGTATCGTTGAAGCCTATCAGTTGATCAAACAACCACTTCTGGCGCGTAAATTCCAAACAATAGCAGACCGTCGCATGGCAGCGATTCAGAAATATTGCTGGGATGAAAAAGCTGGTTTTTTTGTCGATTATAATTTCCATCACGAACAACCAACTGGTCAACTTACTCTCGCGGCGGTATTTCCCCTATATGCCAAGATTGCAACGTCAAAACAGGCTGCGTTAGTTGCAGCAAAGCTCGAAAAAGATTTCCTAAAATCAGGTGGCCTGGTGACAACGCTTGAAAACACCGGCCAGCAGTGGGACGCACCGAACGGTTGGGCGCCACTCCAGTGGATTGCGATCGAAGGCCTGCGAAGCTACGGTTATCATCGTTTGGCTGATGAAATTAAAAAACGTTGGGTTGCATCAAACCTAGATATATTTCACAGTAAACACAAAATGATCGAAAAATATGCAGTCGACGGTGACGATAGACTCGGCGGCGGTGGTGAATATCCACTTCAGGACGGGTTTGGCTGGACTAACGGGGTACTCGCGGTATTATTAGCGGAAGACGATCACTCAACTGTTTAAATAGATTCCTATTTGTGCGTTCTTCGCGGTCAATACGTCGTTTAATAGCTAAGATTGCGGCAACTGTCCATGCCTGAACTTCCTGAGGTGGTTGTTCGATCTGATTTTCACGCTCATGCTTTTCATCCCATACGATAATTGTGTACCGGTTAATATTAGGGATTGGACCATTATCACCACGAACGTATTCTGGAAATATTTTTGTTGCTTCAATAACATGCAGTAGTCGGCGGTCAAGTTCATTTGCATAATCTTTATACCCATGACGGCGAAGACCCTGAGCAATATGATGCGTGTCCCATAGCCACACGCTCCCATTGTGATATGCTCCAGGACGGAAACGAACTTCATCATTGGCGAGCGTTCGAATACCACTAATATTTAACATTTCAGGAGACATCATATGGTTGACAACGGCAGTTCGCATGTGTATGCATTGTTCGTCACTTCCTTCCAGTAGTCGTGAGTTTAAGACATGGCCCATATTCGAAGTTCGGATTTTTAGTTGCCGCAGTCCACCGTCATCATCATGGTCTATCCCCAGGACGAAGTAGCCGCCTTTGTCATCTGTCCAGAATAGATCAAAAATCGTACTTTTTAATTGTGCCGCACGATCACGTAATGTGTCGGCTTTGTTGTCGTCGTCAAGTACGTTTTCATATACCTCTGCAGCATCTAGCAGTGCGTCATATGTCGTTGTCTGGACTTCGATCGATGCAATACCCTGCGAGTGATTCGCGATCGTGCCGTCCGCATGATGATAAGCATCCCATGAATCTTTCCAAACTTGGTTTTCAATACCTTTTGGAAGGAAAGACTGGTATTCTAAAAGTCCTGCATCGTTCGCATTCAACCGATTTAAAACCCAGTCGACTGCCATATCTAGTGCATAGGCCATATTACGTTTTTTGCCTGCTCGGTCAGTGTATATTTCTGTCAGAAATCGCGTGTTCTCTTCTGTTTTTAGACAGTAGGCAGTCAATGTGCGAATGAATTCCGGAGTGGCATCGACCGTTCCGTAGTAGGGCCAGCCCCACCCACGGCCAGCGCTCAGATCACGCGCAATAGGGTCATCTTTATCGCGGGCTTCATGGACGATTCGGCCTGGCTCTTCTTCTCTGGACGTGTCGTAGCTGACACCTTGCAGTTTTGCAAGCGTGAGGGTAGTTGCGCGGGCGAGTTCCGGATACTCCTTGATCAGTTTGATAGCCACATGTAGCGAATCTCGTCCAAAAACAACCTCATATAGCCGCAGGTGCTCGGGCGTGTTACTCGTCTCCTTCGTCGTGACAAAAGGTGACAAGATTTTCGCTTTCACTTTTTTCGATTTTGGTATTTCAGGAGCGAATGCTAGGGACGCAACACTAGGGCCATTTGAACCGATATTTCGGGCAGATCGAGAATGAGTCAGGCGCAAAATTTGTTCGAGACTTGACGGCGTTTTATGAAATGTCCGGAGGGGATGTTTATGAGTTTTTTCCGTTACGAGCTTTTCGCCAGGTAATAGCCGAAAGTCATCTGGTAAACTTAGGCCACTATCCGAATGATTGGTATCTATTGAAAAACTACGGTCCATACATCCATTGTAGCGCACATACCAAGCGGGAGCAGTATTATATTGATTTGATTATTTAATGCAATAGCGCATAATGAGTCCTATGGCAAAAAAACTGCGCATTGCAATAATTGCCCCTCCTTGGCTAACCGTACCCGTAAAAGGCTATGGTGGAATTGAACTTGTCCTTGAAGGACTCATACGAGGCCTTCGTCAATATGATAATGTTGACGTGACTGTATTTGGGTGTGGTAAGAAAACACTCAAGGGAGTACATTTTAAATCCCTGTATAAAACTGAACAATATTCAGAAATTCATAAACCATTCTATGAGTCATTACCAATTGTTGCAGCACACATACAGTTCGCCCTCACCGAAATTAAAAAAGATGGCCACTTTGATGTTATACATGACCATAACGGTTTTGTAGGACCGCAGATATTAGCCTGGGCAACCGCCGACCCGTCACTGCCGCCTATGGTTCATACGCATCACGGCCCCCCGTTCAGTACAAAGCAGATGTTAGACCAAGGCTTACCAAGTAACCTTCCATATTGGCAACAACTTGGCGAACACATGGGAAGGATGTATGTCGTGGGTATATCAAATGCACTTATGGCAGCAGCACCGGATAACATGCGTTCGCACATCCTTCCGACAGTTTACAACGCGATTAATTTAGAATCGTTTCCATTTGTTGATCATAAAAAAAATTATTTCATTACGCTCGCTCGTTTTGCGGCTGATAAAGGCCAGCATATCGCAGCAAAACTATGTGTCGAAAAAGGCTATCGCCTGCGTATGGCCGGCACGGTTGCAGGTATAGAATCGAGCCGTAAGCTGCTGTTCGAATTAGCAAATCCGCTTAGTCCATATCGCAATACCAGTGATTTTCGTTATTATAGCGATAACATTTTTTCATACACACTGCGCTATCGCAAGATAACTTACTCGGGTAATATTTCTGGTCCCCGAAAAATGAAGTTTATTAGCGAAGCCAGAGCCCTTCTTTTTCCCATCGATTGGGAAGAGCCGTTCGGTATGGCAGTGATTGAAGCGCTTGCCTGCGGTACGCCTGTGATTGCAATGAATCGAGGTGCAATGTCAGAAATCATCGAACACGGTAAAACTGGCTTTTTGGCGAATAATGAAAAAGAATTTGGCGAATATATGGACAGGATTGACGAGATTGATCCAGCTGACTGTCGTGAATCGGTTAGGAGAAAGTTTTCAGCAGAAGTGATGTCAGCCAGTTATTTGGAACGATACAAGCAAGTCATCGAACTATCACAATCTTTAAAATAGTCATTCATATGGTTGACTATTTTAAACTAAAAAATAGTCTTGCCCCGAATTTCGTCAGGCAAAAATCCTTTATCGTGTTTGAAATCGGCTTTCCACTCATAGCCTTCGTTATATCCAATGTCTTTCATAAGTTTGGTCGGTGCGTTGCGTAGGTGCAAGGGAACTGGTGCATCCGGATAGTGTTTGGCGAGTTGCTGCGCGTTATGCATTGCGTCGGTCGTCTGTCGTGATTTTTCGCTTTTTGCGAGGGCGGTGGCGACATGGAATAAAATATAGCTACTTTCCGGCATACCAACGCGTTCAACGGCCTGGAATGCATTCAGTGCCAGTCCAAGTGCACCGTTGCCAGCCAGGCCGATGTCTTCACTGGCGAATATGACCATACGCCGGGCGATGAATTTGGCGTCTTCGCCAGCATCAATCATCCGTGCCAGGTAATACAGCGTCGCATCAACATTACTCCCACGCATACTTTTGATAAATGCCGATATGACGTTATAGTGCATGTCGCCTTTTTTGTCGTAACCTGGTACGCGTTTTTGGGCGGCAACTTTGACGATTTCGGGGGTGACTTTTTCGCCCATCGATAGCGCTAGTTCCAGGTTGCCAAGTGCAACGCGGGCATCACCGCCGGATAGTTCGGCCAGGTAGTCGAGGGCAGCCTTGTTGACGAGTTTTGTCTTTTTCTCGTCTTTGAGTGCGCGTTTTAGGATATCGATAATCTCATTTTTACTGAGTGGCTGGAGTACGAGGACGCGACTACGCGACAATAGCGGATTAATCACTTCGAAACTTGGGTTTTCAGTTGTCGCGCCAATAAGGGTAATCAGCCCTGATTCAACGTGAGGCAAAAACGCGTCCTGCTGGGCTTTGTTGAAACGGTGAATTTCGTCGACAAAGAGGATTGTACGAAGTTGCAAGTTCCAGTTTTGACGAGCGTGTTCGACGATTCGCTCGACGTCTTTTTTACCGCTGGTCACTGCAGATATTTCTATAAATTCAGCTTCAACTTCGCGGGCGATAATTCGGGCAAGGGTCGTCTTGCCACTGCCGGGCGGGCCCCATAGGATCAAACTGACTGGCTCGCGGGATCTTACGATTTGACGGAGGATTTCGCCGTCACCTAACAGATGGTGTTGTCCAATCACCTCATCTAACGTATTTGGTCGCATCCTCTCTGCCAGGGGTACTCGTTGCATGTATCTAGTATACCTTGTATGCTAAGGTTACAACATGCAGCGACCTACCGTACTACTACTTTTTGGCGGTGAATCGTCCGAGCACGATGTCTCGATCTCTTCAGCGCGCAATGTCTACGCCGCTATCGACAACACAAAATTCCATGTCGAACTTGGGTATATTGATACATCAGGCAAATGGTGGCTGCTCGAAACATTAGGTGAAGAAATACTGACTCAAGGTATGCCGCAACTCGTTCCGATCCTTGGTTCGGGCAGTTTTGGGACGATTCCGGTTAAACATATGATGACACCCGATGTTATTCTGCCGATTCTTCATGGCAAAAACGGTGAAGACGGTTCTGTTCAGGGACTCGTACAGTTGATGCATATTCCTATCGTGGGATGTGACATGACCGCTAGCAGTATTTGTATGGACAAAGTAGCAACGAAACAAATCCTTTCGTCGGTTGGCATTAAAGTTGTGCCATATGAAACACACCGCGAGGGACAGTCGATACCTGATTTTAATAAACTAAGTATTACACTTGGTTGCCCGCTTTTCGTAAAACCAAGCAGATCTGGTAGTTCGGTTGGTGTCAGTAAAGTCCACACCGAAGACGAACTGACTCAGGCGCTAGAGCTAGCGCATCAGCATGATGACGTCGCATTGATCGAACGTGGCGTCACAGCCCGTGAGTTAGAGGTTGCTGTCATCGGTACACCGCCGCATCACGAAGCCAGTGTGATTGGCGAGATCCAGCCTGACGGTGAGTTTTATAGTTACGATTCTAAATACGCAACAACAAGTGCATCAAAAGTAATTATCCCTGTTGAACTGCCAGACGAGAAACAGCAGCTCGTCCATGACCTTGCGCTTCGTGTCTACGAAGTCCTCGGATGTAAAGGTTTGGCGCGCGTTGACTTTTTCCTAACATCTGACGGTGTCGTCTATTTGAACGAAGTAAATACAATTCCTGGATTTACAAATATCAGCATGTATCCAAAATTATGGCAGGCAAGTGGCCTAACCTATCCGCAGCTCATCGAAAGATTAATCAATGAGGCGAATATACCATCCACCCCTTGAAATAGTTCGCCCCATATCTTATACTATTTGATGTACGCGAATAACTGCGAACACACCATATGCGGGTGTAGCTCAGTTGTTTAGAGTGAGAAATGCCAGTGGCATTTCGGTAGGGAAACCTTTCAGATTGACGGCTACGGCCTAAGTATGAAAGTTTCGGGGTCGCGGAACGTGACCGACTTGCCAGGCCAAGGAAGCCTCATCATGCGTATCGTACATTCCAAATACATCACACACCATATGCGGGTGTAGCTCAGTTGTTTAGAGCGCTTCCTTGCCAAGGAAGAGGTCGAGAGTTAGAGTCTCTTCACCCGCACCACGAACGAAATCATTGGCATTAACGAACCCTTCCCAGGGTTCGTTTAATTTATAGGTGACTGTCGACCCCTTAAATTTACCTTTTGTGACAGGATGGACCGTGAAGTTAGAGAAGAAAATCCGGAGTAGGGCATCCATCGTGCTCATATCTCGTATTTTGCCTAAAGCAACGGGGGTCGATTGTAAAAGTTTAAGATATTCGTCAAAAGTCGGAATAGCAGCCTTAATGTTGTCACGCTGTTTCATTGCGCGTTTTGAATTAGCCTTGAGTTTAGCAATCTCCTTAGCATGTTTAGTAAGACTGTAGTGTTCCTTCAGGTCGGGGTTCTTGAGAATTAAGTCTTTTGTTTGCTCGTACAATCTTTCCTTGTTTGCAATCTGAACTTTTGATTTAGCAACAATACTATCGAACTCAGACGATTTTTTCTTTGCTTCAATATCCGCCTGATTAAGGTATTCCTTATAGTTGCTCTCTGTGACGAAGAGGTATTGCATGAAAAACTCTTGAGCGGCATCAATGACGAACTTGGCTCGTGCAGACTTGCCAAACATAGAGCAACCTTCTGTTTCGCATTTGTAATAGTAGCGGTATTCTTTTACATCAAGAGTGCCCTTGAAATACTTTGGTAAGAGCATAGATGTGAGCGTTTTACCGCATTCTCCGCAGTAAACCTTACCCTTTAGCATGTTGGCTTTTGTCTCGCCGTTACGAGGGCTGTGCATGGCTAGTATCTTTGAATTATCTAAACTATCAATTCGGTTGATTGTGAGGAACTCATCAACGGTGAGCATTGGCTTGAAATCATACTTTTCAGTAAGGTCTGTGTGATTTATGCCCCACTTCAATACTCCTACATAGAAAGGGTCTCGTAGTAGTTTTGAAACGTCATCTTTATCCCATACATGTGTGACGTGCTTACTGCCCTGAAGCTTCTGGATAGTATAAGACTGCTCATTAATCCAAAGACGTATCTCTTTCTGTGATTTGCCGTTAAGCGCCATTTCGAACATGCGCTGTACCTTAGCAAAATTAAGTGGGTCAGGTCTGAAGTAACGGTTAATATCAAGTACGTATCCATGTTTGAACTTACCGATAAACTCACCACCTTCTATGGCTCGCTTATTGCCTCTACCTACACTCTCAGCGAGGTGTTCCGAGTATTCCTTAGCCATGACGAAAGTGATACCTAAAAGCATCTTTCCCGCAGGTGTGTTTTCGAATGTGAATGTTGCAAACTGAAGGTCACGTATTGCACCTCGGTCCACAAGGTCTATGATTGCACCAGCCTCCTTCATGTTACGAGAGAGTCTGTCGGGATGCCATGCAATTACGCCGTCTATATTTCCATTTTCGATCTCTTTGACCATGAGATTGAACTCATCGCGCAGGTCGGCAACTTTTGCCGAGTAGCTTTCCTGATAGGTCTTAACCACATTCAGTTTATTCGGTATAATAACTTTCTCGTAGCAATCATCAATCTGATCTTCTATAGATGAAGCTTGTCTATCTTCACTAGTAGTAGACTTTCTTGTATACAACGCATAACGAACAGTAGAGGTATCAACATCTTTTGGTGCGTTGGGTTGAGCTGCTTGGAGTATTTCTAGGAGGTCTTGTGTGCTTTTAAACTCTGACATGTAACCATTATATAATCAATGGCTAATAGTTAGAGCTACTTTAGGTTATGGACTAAAAGATGATTTTTAAGCCGTCTTTTATCAAGTAGGGCTTTGGTTGTGACTCCGCTTCGGCGTACGTAGTAAGAATGCTAAGTAATGTAACTAGCTCTAGATCTGGTATGTTTTGAAGAGATACGGGCATCTCACGACTCCTTGAAGCAAATGCTTCAGTTAGTCCGCAAAATAAGCCCGTTTTTTTGCCGAGGACGTACCTCGTATACTTATAAAGTTAATTCGCTGTAAACGCCCCAGAGTTTTTTATGGCGGTTCAGTCTCCGCGTTGGCTACACAATGAATTCGGGTAAATTGTTAATGTATTCTATTATGTTTCGTGAGCCACTTGGCGTCAAGCCTAACTATTCTGCTTTATCAATGTGGCTACTTTTGACAGTACAATCTTCACTTCAACTGGCGATTTGTTCTTAATATGAAAAATTACTTCCTGACCGTCTGAAAGTTCGATCGTGACGTAAGCATCTTTGTCTTCACGCTTTTTCTGTAATGCGAAGGCAAAGATGCCGACTGCTATTAAACGCGTGACCGTGACTCGTCGACTTACTTCATCCTTGCCTTCAGTTTCTATGTTCTTGATTTGAGAAACTGGAATGGTGAATGATGCTTTGCTGTTTAGGGCTACTTTGAATTCGACTTGTTGTTCGTAAAATGATAAGTTCCCAAGCGCTTTCTTTTTATCACTATAGCCGCCCATATACTCTGCATTTACTAATGTCACCGCACGCCTGTTCTCACTCTTGAGATATGCTTCCTTGGCTCTACTGAATAATCCCATACTTGTCCTTTCATGGTTTTACAAAGTGAGTCGCATAAAAAAGGACGACCCACAGGTCGTCTAAAACCAATACCAGCTTACGCCGAATACTTTTACGTGAGTCGTCCATTTTAGGGCATAAACACGCAAATAATGCGATTGATGATATCGGTTTTAGACAACTCTGATTATACCAGCTTTATCGGTGCAACAGGTATTTGTATCACGTTCAAAGTGAGTGTCGATTTTTATCAGAAAAACACATTTTTCATAGTTGTTCCCAAATATTCGGCATTACCAAAAAACGCTTGGCAAAGCTGCGCCCATAAATTAGGCATTTATACTGCGGAGTCGCATTAACAGGGGTGATAGGGCGACTACCCCCCTATACTTTGTAAAAATATGAAATAAAAAATACGAGTATGCAAGTGAAACATCGTGCACGGTATAAAATAGATGTAATGGCTAAATCAAACAAGATACCATCTCACGGAAAAACAAGCTTCACCGATGTGGAGTCTGTTTCTCTTATTAATGGTACTTTGGCTAGACATGGCAGAGTCGCATCTAATATCGTTGCCCACGATAGTTGGGCGAATACAGACGGTGACTTAGACATTCAAGATGAAAAAGATCAACTTTTAGGAACTTTCAAAGCGCAAGCAAAAACGCTGGCTCAAACAGGCAAGCTTAAATTCACTTGCCCTGTCGGTTTCCTCGAGTACTGTAAAACCATACAACCAGTCATGCTGTTGGTAGCTGACAATGAGTCAGGAAAAGTATATTGGTTGTATCTAGACGAAGAGAGCGTTAACCAACTAAACTACGCAGCAAGCGCTAAGTCTAAAACACTTGATCTTATTGAAGAGCAGTCGTTTAGTAAGACTGAGACGGGTTACATAGAAGCTTGGGCTGAATTATTTCTCAAGAAAAGAAGTACTGTCGATGACCTAAGAAAAAGAGTCGGCGAAGGTCTCACAAATGAGATCGATATTGGGAAGAAACTTCTCGAAGAGTTTCGGTACAGTGAAGCCTTACCGTATCTACTCGACTTAAAAGAACGTCGATGGGATGAAGCGGATGCGTATTCTAAATTTAGAATACTGTCTAATATTGCAGCAGCACAATGCCATTTGGAACAGCCGGATAAGGGCGCAAAGAATTTTCTAGAGGCATATGAGTTTCAGCCAGATTTGCCCAAGGCTCAGGTCAACAAGGCTATGGCGCACATCCTGCAGGGTGAATATCAAAAAGCAGTCGATCAAGCAGACTTAGTGCTTACGACTAGCCCATTAGATGCTTATGCCTCATCGGCTAAAATTCAAGCTATGACACGTCTTGGTAAGAGTCTAGATGATATTCTCAGTGTCATTGATGCCGCTGTATTGAATGACTCATCAGTTGCACATGCCCTAAGCACTGCCGCAAAAGAACAAGGTCTTGACCAAGAAGCCTTGGTCTATTTGGAGAAAGCTGTGAGTGAAGACTCTGACGGCGATCCAAATGTCGCTGCAGATCTCGGAATTAATATTTTGGAGTCAGTCATCAATACAGATCGTGCGGCTCGACGTGGGTTACTCAACCCAGATCAAATAGAACGTGTCAAAAGAGCTGTTGCGCTTTTACAAAAAGCATGGAAAGGTTTGCCGAATATTGAAGACCGCAAATATAACTCCATATGGCTCTTCGACATTGCAATGGGATATCGAGTTTTAGGGCAAGACTGCGATGCCGAAAAAGCTAACGAAGAATTAATGGACCTAGTGCCTGACAACGATATGTATATAAAAAATGCAGCCATTATTGCGATGGAAGCCGGTAAGTTTGAAATAGCAGAAGCTTACTTTAAACAAATGATCGAAAATGACTCATCGATGCCTGAACTGCCAATTATGCTTGTCGACACTCTTAAATATCAGAAGAAGTATGATGAGGCATTAGAGTTAGCACAAGAGTTTTTAAATACTCACGAAAAGACGGAAGACCTTTATGTAGATATGAGCGAGAACCTATTTGATATTCTTCTGGTACAAGAAAAGCTTGAACAAGCACAATCACTAGCCGACTTATTAATTGAAAATCCTGCAACTTCTTTAGTAGGCTACCTGTTCCTAGCAAGACTGGACCGAATAAAGCAAAGTAGTGAAAGTAGCATTCGTAATCTTGAGAAAGCTCAGCGCCTGATAAATGAAGACACGCCTGAAAAACTAATACTGGACATTGCAGAGGAGGCTTATGCTAATGAAAAGTTTGATATAGCAGCTAAAAGCTATGGTCAAGTTTTCAAATCTCCTTCCGACAATCCTTATATGCAGCGATACCTAAGAAGCCTTTTTCAAATTGGTCGTTACGACGATGTTATCGCAAAAGCTAAGAAAATTCGCGAACAGACTGGTACGAGTCGAAATGTTACGCAATTCGAATGGGGTTCGTATCTAGAGCTTCAAGACCTACCAAGCGCAAGGGCAGTTCTTACTGTTTACATAGATGAACATCCTGAAGATGAAGAAGCTCGTCTTAATCGTGCAATTATCGATCTGCGCACAAAGAATGTTAAGTCACTCGACGAATACCTAGGTAGTGCTATCAATTTAGCGGAGCTGAGTCTTTTGTCTGAAGTACAGCTATCTAACCTATATCAGTCACGCAATCAACCCTTGCGTACACTTGAGATTATCTATGACGCACGGCGACGTTATCCTAATGAGCCAGATGCACATAGTGCCTACATCTCTATATTCCTTGGACTCGAAAACTCTAGTAGCATATCAAAAGTAGTTGACGTGAAAGTTGTTCAAGAAAATTCAGCTCTTATATATGAAGGCGGTTACTTCTTAATTGAAAGCTCTTATGAACCAGAAATCAGTAATAATGAAATAACACTAGAGGATGCTGAAAAGCGCGGTTTTGTTGGCAAGAAAAAAGGTGACAGTATTGTGTTAAGTGAGAACCACCTTACTAAAAATGAGGTAGAACTTACAGAAGTCCAAAGTAAGTATGTTTACGCTCTTCAGGACTCTATGAAAAACTTTGAACGTCGCTTTAGTGAACGCAATGATTTAATGAGTTTCAACGTTGGGGCTGATAATAATTTTGACCCCCTTCTGAAACAACTAGATCAATCTGCAGAACAGGCAGAAAGTACTGAGCAGATGTATAAAGAAGGCAAACTAACTATCGATCTTTTTGCGAAGATTGTTGGTAAAAACGTAATCGAAGTCTTCTATGCGTTGATGGCTACGCCCGACCTTGGCATTAGGGTGGCAAACGGTACTGTCGAAGAAACGCAACAAGCACAAGAGCTACTGGATGACACAGACAGCCCGGTAATAGTCGCCGATATTACGGCTCTAATTACTCTTAATATGCTTGGTCTAAAGCCTGCTGAAATCGGTTTAGGTAAACTAGTCATTGCGCAGCGTACAAAAGACCTAATATTTGCACTTATCACGCAGCATGAGTCTGTCGGGAAAAAGAAGTCAATGACTCTGTATAAAAGGAATGGTCAGTACATTAGGCAGGAGATTACCGCCAAAGAGCAGCGCCAACAACTTGGTCATTTGAAGCAGCTTGCTAAATGGGTAGATGCAAATACACAAGTAGAGGCACTGACGCAGGATCAAATCGATACAATTGAAACAAACTCAAGCGCACCAGAAAAACTAGATGACCTTATTAACGAAGCTCAGCTAGACACGATTAAGTTAGCTATCGGAGAGTCTAGAATTTTCTATTCTGACGACGCAGGTTTACGTGGTCTAAGCGCTGCTACTTTTGGTACACACGGTGTTTGGACGCAAGCACTTCTCGCTCATCAGTACGATAGTGAGCAAATGTCCCTCGAGGAATATGAACGTGCAACTGTTGAGCTTATTAGTCATAACTATCACCATGTCTCTATAAGCCCGCAAATCCTTATGAATGCAGCCAAGACCGCAAAGTGGTCACCGCAAACTCCACTCACAAATGCTCTGAGTACTCTATCAAGACCTGAAGTTATAACGGCATCAATGGTAGTTGTTTTGGTGAATTTCCTTTATGAGTTCTATAAGCAGGTCACACTAGTCGACAAGAGCCTTGTCGTGAATTTAGTCCTAAGTGAAGCAACGCGTAATCACGACAAAGATGAGGTGATTAAACTGATCAGAATAGCACTGAATACACGTTTTAGATTAAACCCTATAGCCTTACAAGACATAACGAAGACTATAGATGCTTGGTTAGAGATACATAATATTTAAGCTGCTCTTGTATGGTCGCAGGCGTTTTGAAGCTCTGAGTTAGATGACGAAACCTCACCAAGAAAGGCGTTCCTGAGGCTATTTTCCATATTTGATAGTGAGCATATAGTCGCGTTTTTTTCCTGTGTGCTAGGTGCATCGTTCAGACTATCTCTAATTCTTATCATGTCCGTATGTATGCCAAAATTACCAAGACCTTGTTTGGCTTTCGCTCGATAATAAGAAGGTTTGTTATTATCAAATCCCGTAGCACGTAGCAGCAACTTGAAACCTGTTGTGTCGCATCCTTTTTCAATAAGCCACTCGATGATTTGATAATTTTGGTAATCGTATACAGCGTTCTCGGAATTAATGAACTCCAGTAGCTGCGCGAAATAAGCGGGTGGATTAGTCTGTTTGGATAAATACTTAAGGACGGCGGCAGTTTCTTCGGGATGACGTTCGAGAAGGTCTAAACAGTAAGCAACAGCGGTATCATCAGAAGCATTGCCAAGCTTGTTCAGAAGATAGTGAAATAATGACTTGTCAAAATCTGAGTCGTTTCCTAAGAGAAAATAATCACGAAATGCCTGTTTGATAATATTTAGCTGTTCAGTGTTGGGTATACCTGTATTGATTTGGACCTCAATCGCATAAGGGTATCCGTCGACTTCTATCATGTCGACGATCTCGCTCCTTAGGCGCGCGTGAAGAGCGTCAATAACGGTTGCTTTGCCGGCAATCTCCAGCTTAGCTTCGGCTGCCTGCAATATTTTTGATTTTGCAGATTGCAGGTTAAGTCCTCGTCGCCTCACTATCTCAGTAAGAGTCATGAGTGCCTTTTTAGCTTCGGGTATGGAGTTACAAAAAATACGTATGTCATCTACAAAGCGAAACTCCTCATATCCTGCGTCTCGCATCTCAATGTCGATACCGCTCATATAAAGCTTTGCTAGCAGATGGGATGCGCTAACTCCTTGAGGAAGTCCTTTTGTACCTACTTGACTCCACTTCTTGAGCATCTTTCTGATGATAGTGATTGTATCCGCTGGTGCGCCAATACGCCTAAGGTCAGCAAGTAGTAGATTGAGGTCGATGTTCTCATAGCAACCAGTTACATCCGTTATCACGACAAACTGATAGCCTGAGTTGATTTTGTCGAGACTTTCATTTTTGAAGTCATCCCAGCATCTAAATTGATGTTTATACCATGTCGTTGCATTGACTGGTTGTAGTTGATAGGCAAAATCCGAGACACCCTGAAGGCTTGCAAGCTCACTGTGAATGCTAGGATACAGGCTGTCGACGAGCATAGTATATGCAATTTGGTCCTCTAAAGTAAGTATAGCTCCCGGTCTTACAGCACCTTTTCCCTTAGGAACGTTTGCAAAACCACATGACTTCGGTACATATGTGCCGTGTTCTAGTTCGCTTTTAATTCGAATTAGTTCGGCTGAGTGCTGCCGTTCGAATAGCTCAATCTCATAAGGATAGCGCACGAAGTTCATTCCGCTTTTAGCGTCTTCCTTGACCATAAGGTATGAACGTTGCGTGTCGACTATTATCATATGCTTATTATAGTGTTATGTAACTCAGTTCAAAAGCATGGGCGTTATGAGCGAATTAATAGATGATCGGCTGGGGGATATTTGTTGGTTCGGGCATTTTTGGAATGTTCGATAAGTTACCTTCAATTAACGCAGAAAAAAGTTTAAGTAGGTTCTGTAGCTCCGCACCAAATGAAAATTATCAGATCGGTCACAAGATATCTTATGAAAATTGTCTATTGCATGGTTCAGTGTAATATTGCGTCCGGTGGAATTCGTGTAGTTTTTGAGCACGCAAATAGACTAGCTGCTCGGGGTCACAATGTTGAGATCTGGACTCTAAACCCTTTTAATGACGAACTACCGTTCCCAATAACCGTACCAGTAAAGTACGTACCATGCGATTTTGATAATAGCCGACAGAAATTAATCGGGTTCAATCCTAATAGTATACAGACCCTAGAACCAGATATTTATGTAGCATGCAGCTTCCCCGTTGCGTACGGCTGCAATATCTTCCCTAAAGCCAGATCTTTCTGGTTCATGCAGCATGATGAAACAATATCTTTCTTAGATAGTGCCAGTCCAACTGAACTTGCAGCAGACACATTCGAGCAGGCCTTACAGTTGCCTCTAACAATACTGTGTAATTCTAGTTGGGTCGAATCTGAAGTGCATAAGAAATACCAAGTACAGGCAACGGTCATTCCTATGGGGATCGACAGGACACAGTTCTTACCATCTAGACCCAGTATTGATAATGGTCAGCACCCAACAGTACTGGCTATTTATAATGGACAAATTTGGAAAGGATTAAAAGACCTCTACTATGCGCTCGCCCTCTTGTCTACGATAAAGCCAGATTTAAAGTTATTACTTATCTCAGCGTTACCCATAGAGGATATGATTTCCGATGAGCATGTTGATGTTTTGCTATCACCATCTCAGGACGCGCTCAAGCATATATACGCTTCGGCGGACGTCTTTGTGTCATCGTCGTGGGCCGAGGGCTTTGGTTTGCCGGGCCTGGAGGCTTTGGCGTGCGGTATACCACTCGTAACAACTGACTCGGGTGGTATACGAGAATACGCTGTCTCGAACGAAACAGCGGTCATCGTACCTCCTAGGGACCCACGAGCTCTAGCTGAAGGAATAGCGAAAGCTCTGGATGACAAAGATCTTCGAAAAAGGCTCATTGAAAATGGTCTCGTAAAGGCCTCTGAATTCGGGTGGGATAAAACCATAGATAAGCTCGAAGGTATTTTTAGTCAGCAAATGTCAGCCAGTCACATAGGCAAAACTAATGAATAAATGGTTCGACGATTATGTTGAAGAACTGAACCTTAAGTTAAAAGGAAAGATATTCTTCGTGGAAATCGGGGCTATGGATGGTATAAAACACGATGCTATGTATAGGCATATCGTCAGCAATTTAGGCTGGAGCGGTATCCTAGTAGAGCCTCTGCCAGATATGTTTGCAAAGTTAAAGCATAATTATCTTACTAGAAAAAACCTGCGCTTTGAAAATGTCGCAATCACTAAGCGTAATGGCAAGGCACAGATTACGCGCATACCGACGGAAAAGGTCAATCACGAATGCCCAGATTGGGCTGACGGCATCTCAACTTTCAAGCCAGATAACCATATCATCAGTAGATATGATTTTCTTAAACCTCACGCAGTTAAGGAGCTTGTCAGTACAATGACTTTTGCTAAATTAGTAGATAAGTACGCCATCAAACGGATCGATTTGCTACAAATCGATACTGAGGGGTATGACAAGGAGATCTTTGACGACATATGGGCTGCTGGTTTTCGGCCCAGCATAATTAAGCTTGAAATATTATATATAGTCCATATGGAGATTCTAGAACTAACCCAGCTACTTACTGGAAATGGTTACATCTGCTTCATCCAAGGCGAAGACTTAATAGCCGTACAAAACCATGCGAACTAAATCGTGTTCTTGACGCACACAATAATATTTAATTCACTAGGCTATCGTTAGTCTTTATGTTACTATTTTGAATATAAGGGGGGTCCTGAATTCACCCCCGAATCAGGACACTCCCTCTAGAATTAATCCTTTCTCTTTTGCGATTTGTAATGAACTCTTGTAGCCGAGGAGCTTCCTCGGTTTGTTGTTTATGCGCGCTAGCGCATCAACAACATCCGTTTGAGA
>JBBQDN010000005.1:0-100670 GCA_038319685.1 Saccharimonadales bacterium (SeqCode) | reverse complement strand
TACAGCTCCTGGCAGAAAGGTGGCGTTGAAAACGCCAACAAGATGCTCAGGCGCTACTTCCCGAAAGGTACTGACTTTGCTACAGTATCTCAAACGGATGTTGTTGATGCGCTAGCGCGCATAAACAACAAACCGAGGAAGATCCTCGGCTACAAGAGTTCATTACAAATCGCAAAAGAGAAAGGATTAATTCTAGAGGGAGTGTCCTGATTCGGGGGTGAATTCAGGTCTCAACGGTTGCATGGATTATAGCATATTCGGTCCATATAGTCAAGTATCGCTAGCTACAGCACCGACATTCCTGCTATGCTATACCCATGCCCCACGTTCACAAAAAACACCTCATCGTCAGCATTATCGGCTCGCTTTTTTATACAATGAGCGCTATCCAGTGGCTGTGGTCATCATTGCCCTATCTGCCAAACATTATGCGATTTATAGAAACCATACAGCCGACCGCACTGCCAGCAAAACCCGTCGAGCAGATAACTGTCAGTAGTCCGCCGTCTGGTGTGTTCATAGCGGTAGTTATTGTCATTACTATCGTTGTGATTATAGCAACAATATATGCACTCATCAAAATTCCAGTGACAATCGGAAAAACTGGTAAAAAAATAACCAAGGCCGCGTCGAACTATATTGTTCCCGTGATTAGCCACCACCGTCCGTTAACCGCGCAAAAACGCCAATGGCTCACCGCCCGTATTATCACTGACATCAAACTGGCACTCTGTATCGTGCCTATTCTCATCGCAGCACTTAGCTACCCTATGGATTCTAGCCTGCCGTATGACATTTTTATGCTGATTACTGCCGTACTGGCCAGTATTGCACTCGTGCTCCTGGGCATGCAACTTGTCGTCATGAAATATTGGCGTCCCCGCGCCGACAATACGTAACGATATCTACACGAGTTCAGCTTTGAACTTCTCGATAATCGCCACTGGTGTCGGATCAACACCGTTCAAGACTGCGACATAAATACTCACAAAATCCGCTAGGATACTGGCCCATAGTAACTGCGCAATCACCGTATCACCTTTTAGCATGACGACGTTTGCTTTCGGCCGAAGCCCACTAAGCAGTCGATCGCTAATGTCGAATCGTTTAAGTATTTGGGGATCTTCTAAATGACTTCGTAGATCAAAGATAACAAACGGTTTTTCGATCGGATGTGATGTCCAACCGATAAATTCGTTGTGATTGAACTCTGGATACTCATTCCAAAATGCCAAGTTTTTGGCGTTTTCGTTCCAGCTAATCTTCCATTTGTATGCCGCCGGTGCAGTCAGTGGACCGCCATAAAACACAGGAGTTTTACCAACAGCCAACAGTGCAAGTTGCTTGGCATAATTTGTCGCCGTCGTCACCTCACTCGTCCATTCTTGTGACTCGTCACGAAGCCAATCAGCTAAATCCGCAAGCTCACCGAAGTGGTCGTTACCAATAACACCAAAATGACCCAGGAGTGCCACCAGAGCCCGAAGACCATAAATAACTGCCATGCGTGGTTGTAAATGGGCGGGCGTAATAGCCGCTGCGATCGAACGTTCGTTTGCCTGAGATTCAAGTGTCCCACCAGAAGTAACGATCGCTATCTGAGCATTACGAGCAGTCGCATCATCGAGCGCGTGAACGGCCTCTTCGGTGTTACCCGAATAACTACTGACAATTACTAGGGTGTTATAGTCAACATATTCCGGTAAGTCATATGTCCTGACGATTTCAAACGGCACCCGTAGTTCAGCTTTTAACCACGTTTTTAAAAGCAGCGCAGCAAGTGCCGATCCACCCATACCCGCCACGACAACACGGGTAATTGTCCGCCCGTCATTCTCACCGTGTACGACTTCCATCGGAAAACTGGCCTGTTTATATTGTTCAGCTGCTACCTGAAGTGCCCCTTCTGGGTCACGTGATCGTAGTACATTTGCATCATCTAACATATTTTCTCCCACCTGAGCTACTTGCGAGCCCGACTGTTACTATGATACAGTATTTAGTAAAGAAGCATAAGTATTAATGTCAGAGGTGGGCCATGGATATTAAACCAGTAGAACAACAATCAATTAGTGACGATCAAGAACTTGCCAAAGTTTTGGCTGGGGTGAGTCAACAATCAGACGATACAGCGCTTGGAACGAGCGGACTACAACTCGAGGAAACACCGCTTCCAGCCGTGGAACCTATAGTCATGCCCGATCCAATTGCAGAACCAATTATTCCAGTCATCCCCGAACCGATCGTTTCAGTGGCGACTGATCCGCTTGATGACATCAAAAAAGAAGCCCTAAACGAACTTCGCCCACTTGTCGATAAACTCGACGTTTCACCAGAAGAAAAATTCGACACCTACCTGCTTTTGATTCGTTCAACCGATGACAAAGCCTTGATTCCGTCAGCCTACACCTCAGCCCGTGCAATTGCCGACGAAGCTCGTCGCGCACAGGCACTACTAGATGTGATCAAAGAAATTGATTACCTCTCTGGTGCCGCTCAGCCAGCTGTCTAGTCTAAACACTTAAGTCCCATCAAAAACTGCTCCTTTTGGAGCAGTTTTTTGTATTCGTTTTTTTTAATTGTACGAATCGTTACTATAGACACTGTAGCTTCTAACTTTGTAGGCCATCTAGAATAGGGTCTCGAAGAAGGTTATACCTGGCCCTAGACTCGATTAGACGTGCACTCTCGCTCGTCACACCAAGAGCTACGCCTATCTCCCTAAAACTCATTGGTTCATTACCATCAAAGCCAAATCGCATTCGTATAACACGTCTCTCGTCCTCATTAACGAGATTGCCAACTGCACTCGCTATAGCACCCCTCATTGCAGACATCTCGGCCTTGTGCTCCGGTAAATTCATAGATTCTCCATGAATTGGCGTCAGAGAAGTCCGTTCATCCATTACATATTGATTCCCCGGAGAATCGTCGGCGTCGTGCCCACTGTAGCCCGACGAATCGAGTGACCCCATGTGCCTTGTCAGAAGAAACGTCTGGCGGAGAGCACCGACCGTTATTTTCTGGTCGTCTGGAGGGCCAAGTGGAATATTAAATTCAGTAGAAATTTCCTCATCAGTCATATAGTGTTGCCCTCGACTCATACGAGCAGTATCTATCACATTGATCCTACTGATAATACCTTGGATATCTTGCGGAATATGTATACCGTATTGACCATCAACAACATCTTTAAGCCGCTGGGGCATATAGAATGCCGCATAGGTATGGAAAGGTACACCTTTATCGCCCCTGTAGGTACCTGCTTGACTAATCATGTATACTAAACCTGCTTGAACAAGATCCTCACCGTCAACAACGCCACCATTAGTCCCGGGAAGTGCCCTCCTTGCAAGGTGCCGTACCAGTTTGTGATAGCGATGGTAAAATTCATCCCCGGCTGCAGGATCACCTTCAACGACCCGACGACAAAGCGCCATGTCAGCAGTTGTATCGTAAGGAGTTGTATCAATATCTGAGATATTTTCATTTTTAATCATTATTATGTATTCTAATACATAATTGTCTATATGTCAAGTACTGCTATTCAAATTACGGCCAGCTCGGCTCTACTAAAAACCGGTGGACTGTTCTAGTAGCCCATGCCACCGCCACCTGGCGCTGAGGCTTCATGCTCAGGAATATCAACAACCAGCGCACCCATCGTGGCCGCAGTCGACGCGATAGACACGGCATTTTGGACTGCTTCTTTGGTCACACGAGCTGGATCGATAACGCCAGCTTTTTTGACATCGATCAGTCCCTTTTCAGGTGTATTAACATCAATACCAAACCCAGGCTTGCCTGCTTCGACCTGCGCGAGCAGTGCTTCGCTATTCAGTCCGGCGTTTGCCGTAATCTGCAGGAATGGCTGGCGCAATGCACTTTTGAGGATTTGTCGACCGGCACTCACACTATCACTGCCTGCGATTTTTATTGTCGCCGCAAGGTTCACAAGCGTCACCCCACCACCGGCCACAATACCTTCAGCCAGTGCTGCTTTGGTTGCAGCGACCGCATCATCGACGCGGAATTTCTTTTCGTCAATTTCAGTTTCGGTCGCACCACCAACTTTAATGACGGCAACCTTGCCACTAAGGGCCGCGGCCCGTTTTTGGTATTGTTCTTTGTCGTAGTTACTAGTTGCATTATCAGCCTGCGCGACAATCTGAGTAATTCTGGCTTTAACAGTTGCTGGTTTACCGGCACCTTCGATAATCGTGGTTTCGTCTTTGCCAACAATAACTTTACGCGCCGATCCAACGACTTCGAGTCCGACCGTTTCAAATGACAAGGCCTGATCTTCACTGACGACGGTCGCACCAGTCAGTGTTGCGATATCTTGTAAAACTTCTTTACGTCGGTCGCCAAATGCAGGTGCTTTGACCGCAACAGTATTGAACACACCCTTTAATTTGTTGAGAACGAGGATGCTCAGTGCTTCGCCTTCGACTTCGTCGGCGATAAGCACGACGTCTTTTTTACCAGCTGCAGCTAGTTTTTCGAGCATAGGCAAGAATTCCGCCACACTACTGATTTTTTTATCCGTAATAACGATGGCTGGTTTTTCATAGACGGCTTCCTGGCGAGCGGCGTCAGTCACAAAGAACTGGCTGACAAACCCACGATCAAGTGAAAACCCTTCGACAACTTCGGCTTCGAGCTCGAGACCTTGACTAGCTTCGACGGTCACCACACCTTCTTTGCCGACTTTTTGGATCACATCAGCAATCAGCTTGCCAATCGTTTCGTCACCGGCACTGATGGTTGCAACTTCTGCCACGCGGTCATTTTTGCCTTCGACGCTTTCACTTAATTTGTCGAGCGCTTTGACCACTTCACTGCCTGCCGATTCAATACCTCGACGTAGTTCTTGGGGATTGTGGCCTGCGGCAATCAAGCGATTCGCTTCTTTGAGGATATGGTAGGTCAAAACCGTAACGGTTGTTGTTCCATCACCGGCAACTTTGTTTAATTTGCTGGCTGCCTGTTTAATAAGCTCAGCGCCGACTTTATAGCCCAGTGTTTCGTCGTCAATTTCGGGTAAATCGATCGATTCTGCAACCGTCACGCCGTCATGTGTCACCGTTGGGCCACCGTAGCCTTTGGCGATTACGACATTATGACCCTTTGGCCCGTAGGTTACCTTAACTGCATCATACAGTGCTTTTGCTCCGCCCAGTACGCGGGCACGGGCATCGTCATCATAAAAAACTCTTTTAGCCATCGTATTATTCTCCTGTTACCGTCGCGAGGACGTCTTCTTCTTTGACAATAAGGTACTCTGTTCCGTTAATCTTTAGCTCGGTCGTTGTGTATTCTTTGTACACAATCTGGTCGTTTTTCTTTAGATATTTAACATCAGGTCCAATCGCAATAACAGTTGCAATAACCGGTTTTTCTTTGGCATTGTCTGGTAAATATAGGCCACTAGCAGTTTGCGTGCTGGCAACTTGTCGCTGCGCAACAACTCTATCCGCAAGAGGGGTAATGGGTGTTTTCATGTGTTCCTCCATAAATTAACTGTATGTCATAATTATATGTAAAAAAATTAGCACTTGCAAGGCGCGAGTGCTAATTCACAACAATAATACCCTGTTATACCGGCAGCAATACACCCCTCAGCACTGCTGGGACAAAATTACCCGCTTCGACAAGTTGACGAATTTCTTCGAGCCCCGAACTACTGTCAATCAGCTTAGCCTGGTCCTGGTAAAGTTCGATGGTCGTCATACGTTCAATCGAATCATAACCTATAACAATTGCTCCGGCCAGATTCTTTGTGGCGATCACATTAACAGCGACTGTTTTATCCCCACGTCCGGCGTCGATCACGTCACGTCCCTGCAGGCGCAAACCTTCGATGGCAGCCTTGGCGAGCTCGGTTTTATCATCGATATATACTATCGCAACAGGACCTGTCGCAGACAGCCAGTCTGCCACGGCTTTGCCAACATTCCAGACACACTCAACAGTTAGCCCGGTTGCCTCTGTTCCCCTGATATCATACGTTGCGATTAGTTCTTCACCCATTTACTCCATTATACCACTTCGTCGTAATTGACTTTTGATAGTATTTATGCTTAAATTAAAACATAAAGGTTAAGAAATAAAAATGTCACATACAACAATAAACCCAGAGAAACCCCCGAAGAGTATCGATTTCATTGCTTCCTCTTCGTGGAAATCGGCCAATGAGACAATTGCTGCATTTGCTTATGAGCCACTCTTTATGGAGTCTCTTCAGAACAGTGGTATCGACCCCCTTGACCGAACATCTAGCGAATATGCGAATGCTCTGTCCTTCTATGCACTCGATTATTGTCACACTCACGCGGACATACTTGCCCCCGACGAAGCAGCTCAAATTACCCTCATTGCAAATGCACCGTATCTTTCGCATGTCCAAAGAGACCTGGATCATTTTGAACACGAACGAAAACATCGTCGGCTAGATAATGATGAATGGAGCTACTTAAACGATACTCTCAAACCATATGCTGTCTGGTATAACCAACGGCTTTCAGATTATATCTATACCCATCCTAATTCGAACTTATCAGAAATCAACCAGACACTCAGCGATTCGACAATTTCCCATTTCCCCCACAAAGAACATGAAGTTACCGAAAAACTTCACGCAATCACGAAGGGTGCGCGTAAAGAAGCAATTACACGTCAACTACTCGATCGTACACCTATTGAATATGTCCCAGCAACCCCCGAAGAAGATCTACATGGTGGTGACCTTATTATCCTGTACAACGGAAAACGTATTAAAGTGGATGTTAAATCTTCACTTGATGCAATCGCTAGAATTCGCGGTGGCTATGACGAAATAGAATCAAAAGGACTAATGTATGCAATCACTCGCGACAAGAGAGACACGTATGGCTCAATTGTCCTTTTTCCTGGCTTTACCGAAGCTGAGCTTGGGAATAATTGTCGACTTCCTGCCGATGGTCTGGACGAACGAGCCATGATGCTTGCGATTCAGCTACAAAGAGCCTGTGTTGAACTCGGGGTGTAAAACTATTGTGTTTTAATAAATAATATGTTATTATAAACATGCTCTTTGAATTAAGGAGGTGGGTCGGATGACTCATCTATTTCTTAGCGATATCGGACCGTCCGATGAACTAAGAGAACTGGTTGCAGCTGTAGATACGTCGGTAACGACGATTCGCCTTATGCTCGACAAATGGCGAGTGCTCGGGGTCGTAACCAAGACTTACGCCAAGACAACTCTGATTGTTCAGTGTCGCGATAGCGACCCAGACCAGAAGGTCAGTGTTGTACTGCACCTGCCCTACGAGCCTGGCTCGGTCGGGCAGGCCACCGTCCTATTTCACAATCCAAAGGAGGAGAGCTAAAGGCCCAGGTGAGTTTACTCCCTGGGCCACTCCCATTTCTACATACTTTCAGTCATAGGTATATGAGTACTAGCTTTTCATTTCTAATCCTTTATCAGTTACAATAGACTGAATGACTGCTCGTTTTGCCACGCCCGACGAAATCACCAACTGGAATGATCTGGTGCTTGCCAATCCTGACAAGGGTAACTTGTTTCAGGGTGTAGAATTTGCCGCCCAAAAACAATTGGCCGGATGGACGCCACGTTACATTATTATCGGAGGCACTGCCATCCTTGCAATTGAAAAACATATTCCTATCCTGGGGAAACTTTGGTACACGCCCAAAGGCCCTGGGGTGAATTCGGTCAAAGAGTTACGAGACCTACGACCAATTTTATGGGAATTTGCATCTAAACAGGGCGTTTTTACGATCAAGATCGAGCCAGAACTCCCCCTCGGAACAGACCTTAGCGGACTTGAACTAACCCCGACGCGACCGATTCAGCCCAACTTTTCGACTGTCGTGATGGATATCAGTAACAACCTAGACACTATCCTCATGAATCTTCCGCAAAAAGGCCGCCATGCTATTCGCCGGGCGCAGCGTGATGGTGTCACCGCCGAGCCCGTCCCCGCCAGTAATGAAAACTGCCGTACGATGTATAATCTACTCAAAGATACCGCACAGGATCATGAATTCGGGATTCGATCGCCCGAATATTACAAATCGTATTGGCAGCGCTACGAAAAATCGGGCACCGGTCAGTTATTCTTTGCCTATTTCGAAGGTGAAATGGTCGCTGGCGCCTACGTCCTAGCATTTGGGACTAAAGGTACCTACAAAGATGGTGCCAGTATCCGCAAACGTACTGCGTATGGTGCCAGCCATTTACTACAATGGCGCGCGATTGAGTGGCTCAAATCCAAAGGAGTCACCACTCACGACCTGTGCGGTGCACCACCAATCGATCAAATCAAAAATCCCGCACACTCACATTATGGGATCGGGTTATTCAAAACGAGTTTTAACAAACAAATCACCCAGTATGTCGGTGCATTTGAGATTCCCGTTCGCCCGCTCCGGTCAAAACTATGGACACGATATATCGAAAAAATCATCCGCCGACTCTATTACAAAAAACACCACGAATCATACTATTAGGAGATCTATGCCACTCATCAATCGCCACGTCCTCATGTCCGACACTGTCTATTTCAACAATGAACAGCATATTAATCCGTACTACCATGACGAATCGATTGATGTCGACCTAGCAGCAGAAGAGCATGACGCTATCGTGCAACTCCTTGCGGGCGCTGACGTATCGGTCACACTTGTCCCCTCACCTCCTGGTTCACAGGACGGCGTCTATACCGCTAACTGGGCACTTGTTCGTGATGGCGTGGCAATTCTCGCTCGCTTGCCCGACGCGCGTAAAGCCGAAGAAGACCACGCCGAAGATGTCCTGACGAAACTAAATATCGACGTTCGGCGCGTTCCAGATGGATTAAAGTTCAGTGGCCAAGGCGACGCACTTGCCTGTGGTAATTTCTTGTTCTGTGGTCAAGGCTACCGGTCTGATGAAGCGGCTCAGAAATTCGCGGCGGATACCCTCGGGTATGAACGAATCCAGCTCCAGACCATTCCGGAACTCGATGATCAAGGTCAACCGATGATCAACCCCGTATCTGGTTGGGCGGATAGTTTCTTTTACGATATTGATCTGGCGTTATCAATCATCAAACCACCGACAGAAACAGAACGTGGCCTGATCGCCTACTGTCCTGACGCCTTTACCGAAGAAAGTCGTCAAATCCTCCAGTGGTTCGACGAAGTCGACAAAATCGAAGTTTCCCTCGAAGAGGCCGAAGAAGCCTTTGCCTGTAACCTCGTTTCGACCGGCGAAACAGTCATTATGAGCGAAAACGCCCCGAATCTCCGCGCCGAACTCGAAGCCCGCGGCCTCACCGTCGTCAGCCCATCGATTACCGAGTTGGTTAAAGGTGGTGGATATATTCGATGTACGAGTCTTTGCCTCGACTAGATACTACTTTCCTAAGCTTCAAAAATATCAGGATAAGAAACATTATTTCACTACCTAAATACTCAAAACATATTGAGTGCTTAGGTAGTGCCTGGCACCACGCTCCCGAGAGAGTGCGATGCCAGTAGTGCAAGTTGATCAGGTCCCGTCGATGAATGAACTCCCTGATGCCATGACCCCACCGGGCTTGGTCATCTCGTTCTGGCAGATTGCCAGAACCCAGTTCAGCACCATCCATGCGATTGCCTCGTCGAACACGGCTTGTACGCCGTTGAACGCGACGACCAGCTTGTTTTCGATGACCGCTCCGCCCCACTTGGTCATACCGGGCTGGTAGAGGTGAGGCGCGTACTGCTGGACTTGGCGGCTTGTCAGGCCAGTAGCCCAGCTCACCTGAGCCTTGGCCAGAGCGATCTCGTCGTACTTCTTCTTGTCGGGGTGGGTGGTGTTGACGCTCTCGGAAAACAACAGCTCACCCGTGATCGGACTGAGCACCACGATGGTGCCTGCCAGCTTGTTGGTGATGCTGCGCTGGGCTGATGCCACCAGCGCTGGCCGGCAGATGTCCCATGCGGACTTGCAGATGTCTCGGTTGAGTCCGGAATACATCGCGGAGCCTTTCTTCTCATCAGGGCCAATGCCCAACAGATAACACTGTCGTGAATCGCCCCGATGGCGGAGACACAAGATGAGATCCTGTAGCGTGATAATAATGCTGCAGAATCTCATCTTGTATGTAATCAACTTGTTGTTAAATTTCACCTCTAGAGTAAAACTCGACAGAAGCATGAATATAATAGCATATTTATATATTAAAGTCAATTATAGCGTCCTGAATTCCACCTCAAATCGCAACACTCGTCACCATCTTGCTTCAAATACCTCTGCCGGTGTCCTGTAGCCAAGTCGTTTCCGTGGTCTAGTATTCAGGAGATTGACCGCAAGGTCAAGCTCCTGCGGTGAAATAGCGAGGCTTGTCTTCTTCGGGAAGTTGTCAAAAGAACTCTTCTTTTACAGATACAATAAGTCATAGTTTAAATTATATAGCGAGTTCGTCTTGTATACCCTTCAGTAACGCCCGACGATCGGTGTAATCTTCCAGGAACTCGAGGTACCTTGTTGGTGTCATGTCGAGTATACGTTCTGGATGAACAAGGTCGCTTGTTGCTGTGCCAATATAGTAACGTAAGCTGGACCAGTGATATGTTTTGTAGGTCTGCGGGTTCAGGTGAATATAGCGTGAGATATGAGCAAGATATGACTCACTGCTAATGCGCGATGCCCGAAACGGACCTTGAAACAAGTGTCCGGACTGTTTATATTTACGATTAAAATACATAGTGTACGCAGTTGCGACTGATTTCATAAGCCCACTCACCGCCATGGGGTCGGCGTCTTGATATAAGAGCAGGTGGTAATGATT
Organism: Saccharimonadales bacterium (SeqCode); assembly: GCA_038319685.1. Classification (GTDB taxonomy): domain Bacteria; phylum Patescibacteriota; class Saccharimonadia; order Saccharimonadales; family Saccharimonadaceae; genus UBA6022. The sequence continues at coordinate 89,847 of JBBQDN010000005.1, read as the reverse complement.
ACCCATCAAACAATAGGCGACAACCTCGGCGTCATACAGTGGATACGGGCTCTCCTCATCCTGTTCTAGCAAATACCGTTCAAATAACGATATAAATTTTTGCTTGTCGGCTGAATCTAAAAAAATCTTCTGTTTACCCGCCCCACGATTATACACATGATAAAATGCAGGTGCATCATAGTTTCGTATAAGATTTTTTGAAGGCATATATTCATATTACAAGAGATAACACTTTAAAAGAAGAGTTCTTTTGATACATCCAGTAAAGTGAAGTTCGGTAATTTACCCTAAAAAGCAAACAGCCCCGCGTCATCAACGCGGGAGCTGCTGCTCTACTGCGGATGACACGGGGGTCCTTCAGCGCACCTGTGGACGACGGACGGTGATTGGGCTACTGGCGACGCAGGAGACGAACTCCGATGACTTACAGCCACCACGTTGCACCGGACGTATATGACACACTCTCCCGTTCATGCCAAAACTTCCCTCAAAGCGAGGATGCGTGAGGTAGAACGTGAGCCCATTGTCGTTGCGTTGAATAACGTGCAACATGGGCTGATACGTGCGCCCAGGTTCATGTCCGAGCGTATTCCCGAAATGATTAGCAACGTTGACAGGCATGGCCTCGGGAGCTATGGTCAATACACCACCTACCGACTCCTTCGTCGACCATGCCAGGATGACTGTTTCATCCCAGTCGGTTCGAATGCGAAGACGATCGGTCTCCCAGTTGAATACGTCGTAGTCGGGCCTCCACGTGTGCACGTTCGGTTGCGGATACTCGTTGAAGGGCATTGCCCTTCAACTCCAATAGGTTGTCGTTGAAAAGCAATTATGGTAATTATGGTACTGGGAACTAAGAAAGGCAAGCACAAGCATATCTTTGTCTTGGGATCTAGGGTATCTGGAGCACTCGAACAAGTCATAATCCCTACTTTGTTATAGTAGTTACATGATAACTATTATTTTCGAGGCTCATTCCACCACTACTGACAACGAAGCACATCTGGCGTCGGGTCATAACGATATCGCGCTGTCCGAACTCGGACTAAAACAATCCGTAGAACTTGGCGAGCGCTACACAGGCAAACAGTTTGATGCTATTTTTTGTTCCGACATGCAACGCGCATACAAAACAGCCGAGCTCGCTTTTGGTGACAAATTCCCTATTATTACTGATGCTCGTTTACGAGAATGTGACTATGGTGACTTAACACAAAAACCCAAAGAGCTCGTTGACGGAGAAAAACCAAACCGAATTAGCTCGCCGTTTCCTAATGGTGAAAGCTACGAACAAACCTGCGCCCGCATGACTGATTTCTTGTCAGACCTACAGCGAGATTACGATGACAAAACCGTCATGATCATTGGACACCGCGCCACACAATATGGACTAGAGCATGCTATTAACCACGTGCCAATACTCGAGACTGTCACTGCACCGTGGAAGTGGCAGCCGGGATGGGAATACCTACTCGAAACCCAGAGTTAAGATTTGTTATGATAATACAATGAAATACGGTATTGTGTATGATATAAACACTAGTTTACCTAAGGAGCATTATGTTTGGAATAAAGCGCAAAATGCCAGAAACCCAGTATGACAAGCTGGTCAAAGAATATGATGATCTCCGATCGCGTATAAAAGAGGCCGACTCGAAAAATGATACAGCGTTTAATCCGGACGACCTCGTTCGAGGTGCCTATATTGGCTTTACACTGGATGTGGTAGATGAATTTAGGGAAAGAGGTGTTGAGTTAGATTTCTCGGTCGAAAGTATCAAGCTTATAGATCAGCACCTGAACGAACTACATGACAGCATCGCTACAGAAACACCGCCCGAAGAAGCGATTATTAATAAAGCAAAAGGTTATGGTGGCTATGTCGGTACAGTATTACTCCTTCATACAAGTACCTATCATTGGTCAAGTATTTCAAGAGATCTGAAGGATTATGCCAGCATTACCATCACCGATGGCAGCCGGGTATGGCTCGTTGTACAAAAAGTCTACAAACAGCTTACAAACGGACCCGAAGACAGTATTTGGTTTTTTGCAAACCACATATTAGGCAAGGCGAAACCGGTGGACCTAGGACGTTCCGGACAATCTTAGGTACTCAAGCCTATAATTAGTCATCCAAAGATCGAAACCATCTCAGTCGAACTAAAGTAGCCGTGCCCCTGGGGTCTGGGGTATCTGGACCGGCCCAAGAATCGTTAGCGAGTTTATGAGGAGTAATGCGCGAGGACGTGTCCAGAATAAATAATTAAAATAATCATTCTAGACCTCCCAAAGGGAGTTCCGCAGCGCCCGAATAAACTTGCTGGTGATTCATGGCGATGGGAAGCAACCCCAGCAGTTTTGGTTCTTTTGCAGCCCAAAAGAACTTGGTTTTGTTTCTTTTGGCAGGGCAAAAGAAAGGATTAGTTGCTATGATAAAGGATATGCAAAACGCGCAGTTCACTCTCGTGCCAATCAAATCTGAAACAGATATTACCAAACTCATCGAAAATGACCCATGGCGAATGGACGTACTCCGTGCCGCCGCCACACTGAATCTTCCCGATTGGTGGATTGGTGCTAGTTTTTTACGAAATATCATATGGGATGCAATAGAAGGAAATGAGTCATCGTCGACTCGCGATGTTGACCTAGTGTATTTCGATAGTAAAAACATCAATCCCCAAACAGACTGGGCGTATGATGAGCACATGAAAAAGAACTTTCCCTTTGCGGATTGGGAAGTTCGTAATCAGGCAAGAATGCACTATGTAAATGATTTTGCTCCGTATACATCAACGGCAGATGGTATTGCTCATTGGGTGGAAACAGCAACCTGCATCGCTGTGAAAATCGAAGGCGACAAGCTTCGCTATTTGTTCTGTCACGGCACAGATGATCTATTTGGACTCGTCGCACGTCCAATTGCTCAGTTCAGAACCCCCCAATTACTGCCAGTTTTCTATGGGCGAATCGAGAAAAAGCAGTGGAGGGAAAAATGGCCACACCTTCGTGTTGAAAATGAGTAAATATATCCACTGCGCGAGTCTTTGCCTGGGCTAACTATGAAGTCTTGTGATTCAGTGCTTGTTTAATAGCCAGCACTGTATTATTCGGATCGTCAGACGCTAATACCGTCATCATTCCCATTGCTTTTGCCGGTTCGAGGTTTTTCGGTAAATCGTCTACATATAGACAATCAGACGATAGTAACTGAAGTTGATCCAAGACATTTTGGTATATCAATGTATCTGGTTTGATCAGCCCAATTTCATCTGAAAGGACGATGGGATCAAATCCATCATAAATTCCCGATTGACGTGCGATTTTAGACATCGGCCCAACTGTATTAGAAAGGATGGCAACTCGGATATTCATATCCCTTAGTTCCTCTATGAACGATGTCATTTCTGAATAGGAATTGAGGGCGCTACCATCTACCCAGATTCGTGATACGTCATCTGGTAATGGTCGCCTGACTGATGCTTCAAATCGAGACCAAAACGTTGCCTCGTCAATAATTCCTTTACTAAGATCTGCGTATCCTGCACTGCGCCAATGCGGCAAAAGATCATCTACGGTCGTATTCATCATATCCGCCAGCACATCAAGCCAGCCACCCTTTGGATTAGGTGCTACAACCCCACCCCAATCAAAAATTACTGCTTTAATCATTGGTTTTAGTATATCATCACCAGATTAAACCGCTTACTTTGTTATAGTAGTTACATGATAACTATTATTTTCGAGGCTCATTCCACCACTACTGACAACGAAGCACATCTGGCGTCGGGTCATAATGATATCGCACCAAAGGATAAGTCATGAACGCACAATATATAGGTATCGTACGGTCAAAATGGTTTCTCGCAGTCAGTGGCGTCATACTGGGTATCGTTATTGTACTAGGTATTCGTTTTGCAACATATCACGTCGATAGTATTCATTATCATGCTAATTTTGCCGTTTATCTCAACGGTACGCAGGAAGAATTTAAAGGGCCCCAGTACTACACGGAGGCTGAGATGTGTACACTTGATACAGCAATACAACCGTCGCAACGTGCGCATATGCATGACAATATTAACAACGTCGTACACGTCGAAGACCATGCCGTGACATGGGGACATTTCTTTACGAATCTAGGATGGACTATCAGTTCGACGTTTATCGCAACCCCAGACGGAACGATCTATAAAAAGAACGAAATAGCCGACATACGCATACTACTGAATGGACAGGATTATACAAATTTTGGTGACATACAAAACAAGGTCATTAACGATAATGATCGGCTACTCGTAAGTTTTGGTGATGAAACAACCGCGACGCTCACTAAACAATACGACAGCGTGCCCAGTACTGCAGCAAAATATGATGCAGCTTCAGACCCAGCCAGCTGCAGCAGTAATCACGAAACGACTATCCAAGACCGATTTAATCATATGTTTTAGCGTCAATACACCAAGTGGTCCGAGGTGTCTGGAACGATCTGGCCGACATATTTGTTATGATGAGACTATGAATGTCCTGTTTATATGTAACGGCAACGTTGCTCGCAGCCAAGAGGCGGCAATATTTTTCAATACAAAAAGCAGACAGAGCCATGCTCAAAGTGCGGGTATAAACGTCAAAATTGGCAAACCCCTCGACCCTCTCGTCGTCTTAGTAATGGGAGAAATCGGCTATTCCACAGATGGTGCCGTTCGTAAAATCGCTGATATAGCGCTCCTCGCAGCAGCCGATCTTGTCATTTCGTTCAAACCACATGACGAACTACCCGAAACCGTTCAACAGCATCCAAACATACACTATTGGCATGTGCCCGATCCACAACATCAGACGATTGAGTTCCATAGACAAGTACGAGATGCTATCCAATCAAATGTCGGCAAACTGGTAGCAGAGTTGGAATCGTAATATATAATGATCAACGGATGAAGAAACCGCATTTTAAAGTTTTTGAATACGGCGCCGCCGTCAGAGGTACTATTTTTATTTTCGGTGGGTGGCGTACAGGCAAGCTACTGTACCAACTGGCTATACACAGGCTTGCTCGCTACGGGTGGCGCTGCGTCCTGCTCATACCCGAAACTAAACTGATTTCCATCGGAACTCCCTACCAAGAAATTGTGGATGCTGCAGCGAGCGCCGACCGGCACGTTTCGTCCTACATCGCATTGGACCCAGCGGCAAAATACCTGGTGATGGGCATTAGTTTGGGCACCTTGTACGCAGCAGATGTCACCAAGAAGCATCCCGAGATCACGAAAATGATCCTATCGGCACCGTTTGGTGATTTCGATCAGCACGTCGAACTATGGCAATCACACCCCTATTTCGGCAAAGTCCTTCGTTCACAGCCAACATCCGTTCGTGGTTCTGCTCAGAAATTAAATCAAATTGGCATCACTAACGACATTGAAAAATTACATACCAAAGATGTCATTATTTGTTATGCGGATAACGATACTGCCACTCATAGTTCCGTCGCCAGACAGACCATCGATCAGATCAAACAGACCTACCCTGCTACTATCGTTCATGTCTCTAAGGGTGGTCATTATATAGGTATCATGAAAAATTATTATTGGCTCAATACAACTCACCAAGAGTTTTTTCGTTAATCATTGTGCTTGATACTTCCAGGGGGGTCTGGGGTATCTGGACCGACCCAAGAATTGGCAGTGAGTTTATGAGGAATAGTGCGCGAGGACCTGTCATTTTAAAGTAGTTAAAGAAAATGAAAATGACCTCCCAAAGGGAGTTCCGCAGCGCCCGAATAAACTGACTGACGATTCTTGGCGACGGGAAGCAACCCCAGGAACTTTTGCTTCTTTTGTTGGCACAAAAGAAGATTGTTTGTTACTTTGTAATTATAAAGTAAGGATTAGCGAGAACTCGTCAACTTGTGAATAGCAGCCTTCGCCGTCCCGACTTCATCCCAATCATGTTCGCCGTCAGCCCGTTCGATCGTTTTTTCATGGCCTTTACCGAGTAATATGACTGTGTCGTCTTTATTACTCACGCGCGTCATTGCAAATTCAATTGCTTTTACGCGGTCAAGTTCGAGGAAGAGATCTTTGTTTTTTATTTTGCCAGATTTTTCAGCACCACTAGCAATCTGATCGAGGATCATATTACCGTCGATATCACGATCGTCTTCTTCGGTCAAAATCACTTCGTCGCCGTACGTACCAGCGATTTCACCCTGAATCGCCCGCTTCGCTTCGTCGCGGCGTCCAGCAGAACCGAACAGAACGACGAGTTTGCCCTTGGTGGCAGTTCGCAGGTCGCGTAGTAATCGTTCAAACGAATCGGGCGTGTGGGCAAAATCAACCACCACAGAAAATGGCTGGCCAGCTGATACCACCGTCATGCGACCTTCGACGCCTTCGAGCGCGGCAATACCACGTTCGATTTGTGACACTGATAATCCTAGTTTTCGACCAACTGCGATAGCGGCCAGGCTATTGTACACATTAAACTCACCGGGAATGTGGCAATGAATTTTATACGTATCGTCACCTATTTCGACGTTATAGCGGCAACCGTCGGATTCCAGCGAAATATCGCTGGCACGCAGTTCACCCGATTTGATACCATAGCTAGCTGATTCAGGAACGGCGTCGATAAACTCCTGCGCATTTGGATCATCGCTATTGACCACCCCAAATTTTAAGCCATGACGCGCAGCGACCTTGAATAATTTCGCCTTGGCCGTAACATAACGTTCGAATGTCCGGTGATAGTCCAAATGTTCATGGGTGACGTTGGTCATAACGGCAATTTCATATGGCACACCCCACACGCGGTGCTGCGCCAGTGCATGACTGGTTGTTTCTAACACGACCCACTCGACGCCTTGGTTTTTAAACTCGCGCAGGCGTTTTTGCAGTGGCAGTGACGAAACGGTCGTCATGTGCGCAATCTGCGATTTAATATCGTTATTCACCCCATAGGCAACCGTCGTCATCAGGGCTGTTTTATAGCCCGCATCGACGAGCATTTTGTGAATCATAAATGCCGTAGTCGTTTTGCCATTCGTGCCAGTCACGCCGATAAAGCGCATTGACCTGGCCGGAAACCCCATGCGAACGTTACTTATTACTGCTTCGAGTAAATGCCCCGTTGGTTCAATTGCCTGAAACAGCCGTTTTGGAAGCGCTTTTTTAATCGTTTTTTTGATACCCATTAGTTGTCGTTATCCTGCACTAATACATCGGCAAGGGTTTTGCCGGAAGTTTGACGCACGGAAAACATCCCACCAATCAGAAGGACAGTATCGCCTTTTTTTGCACCACGAAACGCCTTGGTGGTCGCGTCTTTGGCACTGAGCACTGCTTCGGCACCGGTAATATGCGTTGTCTGATCTGGCGTGTCGATAACAATCAATCGATCGGTTAGTTTCGTCACGGCATGAAGCGTGTCGTCAGAAATGCCATCCGATGCCAGCACGACGATCAGGCGACGCTTTGATAATTCTCTAGCGGATGTCACGACCGATAGTAATGAATCATCGTTATCTGCACCATCAACCACAATGTCATAGGCCTGATTAGTCGAAACGTATTCGTAGTTGCTAGTCACCGATTGCAGCCTGGCAATTCCGTCCGCCACCAGATCAAGGTCCACACCTAGCACGTAAGCAGTCGCAACCGCTGCCGACACATTATAGGCATTGGCCTGCCCAACCAAGTGCGTCGCAACATCAACAGTAGTTTGATTATCAATCACTAAACGCACCTCTGTGCCTTTGCGGTACAGCATGACTCTATCGATTGTTGAATCAGCCTCGGTTGAATCGCCAAATGAAATCACCTTGTGTTCCGGAATCACCATACCGTGCAATAATGTCGTATTGTTATGTGGTAAAACAACATAATTAATTGGTTTTTCAAGCAGCTCCTGAATAACTGGTTCCAGTCGGGTGTTACAACTGGTCACGACAACTGTGTCAATCTGTATGCCGTCGATAACATGGCGTTTCACCATACTACGCGACACTTCGATCACCAAAAATTCTATCTGTTTTTGTTTGGCGGTTTTCAAGATTGTTTGCAAACTAGCGATGTCTTTGCCATAGTTTTTTTCAGCGTAACTACCTTTGATTTCGATGCCACGGTTGGTAAGTAATGCAACCGTATGATCAGATTCTTTGAGTAATTCGGCAATAAAACACGCAGTCGTGGTTTTGCCACTGACGCCCATGACCGCGATTACCCGGATATTTTTAGCAGGATTACCGTAGCGAGCCGCGACGAGTTTTGACCGAGTAGCATAGTAAACAGAGCTGGCTTTTTGCTTGACCACATCGGGCGTCACCACCTGCCTTACCCCAGACTTTCGTTCCATGTATCTATTCTATCATTATGGGTACATTGTGCGAGAGGTCATAAGAATTCGAAAGCTCCGATCACGTAGACCGGGGCTCCGAAAGGGTATTGCTGATCACGCCGCCGAAGCGTACGTCCGTTCAATCTCGTCGACATCGTAGCCGACACCCACCAGCACCAGACGATGGCCGTCGTTGAGTTCCTTGCGCATCTCGCGCAGTGACTCGATCCTCACGAACTGGACGTAAATGTTCCTGACGTGCGCGAGTTCGCGCTCACGCACGCCCTGTACTTCATCCCCTGGGATGAAACCCAAAGCGCTGATCTGACGATCAACGAACGCCTCGGCAACTTTGCCGCCGCCCTTCGCCCAGTCGAGCATGGCCTTGTTCTTGGCCTCCTCGAGGTGAATGAGCAGCAGCGCCTGCGCCGCTTCGAGCTGCTTGCGATAGAAGCTGAGTTTGAGCGCCTTGCAGAGTCTGATGACCATCGGGATCCGTTCGGCCATGTAAACCACGAACCCGATGACGATGACCGTCTTTAGTGTCGTGTCGAGTATCATACCCAACTCCCTTTCGGTTCTTTGGAGCGCGCTTGTCGCGCTCTCAACGTACTTGTTTATACCACATTTACATATATATGTAAATGGTTTATACTATTTAACAGATGAACATACTGGGAATTGAAAGTAGTTGTGACGAAACGGCTGCGGCAATCGTGCGCGATGGCCGTGTCCTCGTTAGTAATGTTGTCAACTCGCAGATCGACATTCATGCCCTGTATGGTGGGGTCGTTCCTGAAATAGCCGCGCGCAGCCATATCGAAGTGATTAACCCTGTTATTAACCAATCATTGTCGGATGCGAACATGACCTGGAATGATATTGACGCAATCGCCGTGACATATGCCCCTGGTCTCATCGGCTCACTACTCGTTGGGTCGCTTGCAGCACGCACGCTGGCTCTGTTAAAAAACAAACCGCTATTCCCTATTCACCACGTCGAAGCCCACGTTTATGCGAACTTCCTCACGGAAGGGTCGGGTGGCATATGGAAGGTGGAAGGTGGCGAATCTCAGAAACAGCAGCCGGAGTTTCCGATGCTTGCCTTGATCGTATCTGGAGGACATTCACAACTGGTGCTGTTTCGTGATCACGGTGACTACGAACTACTCGGCCAGACCCAAGACGACGCAGTTGGTGAAGCATTCGATAAGGTCGCGAAAATTCTCGGACTCCCCTACCCCGGCGGCCCGTCAGTGAGTCAGGCAGCACTGACAGGTGACCCAAAACGGTACCCGCTGCCGAAATCAAAACTCAAAAATCCTTATGATTTTAGTTTTTCAGGCCTCAAGACAGCCGTTTTGCGGGCCGTACAGCGCGAAACGGGTGTTGACTTTACTTTTCCTTCTGGCGAGCTTGCAGCGCGTTTAAATGACGTCCAGCGGGCAGATTTTGCGGCTAGCTTCCAGCAAACAGCAGTCGAAACGCTTGTCGACAAAACCGAAAAGGCATTTCACGACTATTCGCCAAAATCGGTCGTGATTGCTGGTGGGGTCGCGGCCAACGCCGAATTACGCCGTGAATTATCTGCCAGACTACCCCTTCATATTGATTACGCACCCATGAACCTTTGTACTGATAATGCCGCCATGATTGCGACGCTGGGGTATTACTACGCGCAGAAAAGCACTCCAACTAGTCCGTATGATCTCAAGGTTGTTCCAAGTCTTTCGATGACCAAGACCGCCTGGTCTCGCTAATAATCATTGACTTTATAAGCATATAATTATATAAAATAATAGACCAAGAGATAATCTTGAGGACGCTATGTCCTCGATCTCAAAAGTTGCCTGGTTATAGACCAGATTTTACAGACAGGAGAAGTGCTGTGGGTGTATCTCACAATGCAAAACGCCAACACGCCATCGTTCGAGCACTCGGAATCACCATCCGAGAACTACGACGGAAACAAGGACTGACACTACGAGGTCTTGCCGACCTGACAAACGGTAACGTCACTCACCGGCAAATTGATTCGTACGAACAAGCTCAACGGACAATGCGTGTTGTTACTTTGGACAGTATCGCGAAGGCGCTTGGTGTAGAAACAAGTGCCTTATGGGATATGGCCGAATTGACAATATGGATGGGATCGTCACCAGTAGTGACGGTGAATGTCCGTAAGCTTACCCTAAACCAAGACCCGCGATTCAACGCGTTTCGTCGCTGGGTTGGCATGCATGATAAACCTACTAAGTCCATTGGGCTTGGTCATCATGCGCTGCAGTCTCTCGCAAAGGTCATGAACATGAGTACCAAAGAACTGCAACATGCACTGATCGATGCCAAACTCACCGAATAGGTTTCTGGACCCGTGAGCAGCTCATCTCCTGTCTCACGCCCCAAGTCATCAACTATTTGATGGTTTAGGGTGTGAAAATAATATATCCGTTGTTATTTACGCAACGATTTAAATGTACGCACGATGCGTTTCACCGTCGGAAGCCCATGACTCCATAGGATATAGAGTGATGACAGTGGTTTATCGTACGTACCAACAAGGTTATTTTCGTGATCAGCAAACCCCTGTTTAAAGGTGCTGATGCCATCGTTCAATAGCCCGTTAAGATCGTAGCGACCAATTCCCCACTCTTTCATTTTTGAAATGGCGTACCATTTAAGTGCATAGTTGGCTCGGAGTTCTTGGCCTTGGTCATTGACCCCGCCATATAGTTCAAATGCCGTCCGTTCGCTGATTGCGAGCCATAAAAAAGCCACCGGTTGATCATCGACAAACGCCGCAAACACCGGTGAATAGTCACCCATCAGATTAAAAATATCGTAATAATACTCGTCGTCGTGAAGGGCAAAATCAGCTCGCTTGGACGTTTGTTTATAGATTTCCAGGCATTGTGACAGCTCTTGTTTGGTTTTAACCCGACGAACTGTCATCTGTTCGCTGCCGGATTTGCGGATGTATTGCCTCGTTTTTTTGCTCATTGCCCCTTGGAGCGATTCGATACTCTGGTCAAGATCTAGGATTAATGTTCGCGCAATAAGAATCGTATTGTCAGATTGGTGCCAGCCCTCAACAGCAAACTCGCCTTCGTCATCTGGTTCGACGGACAGGGCAACAGATTTGAACGTCTGTCGAACATAGTCAGCAAGTTCATCTAGAACCACTTCCCTATCCTGGATACTCGCGACAGGACCCCTGGGAATATAGGCGAGCGAATGAAACGGACTCGGTAACCGGCGGACTAATATTTGCGCACTCGCGATCGGTTCACTATCTTTGGCAATAAACACACGTGTCACCTGCCAATTGTGGCCAGACTTTACTTCACCCCAACCCCACAATTGCAGCGGGTGGCCACCATGCGAGAGGATATAGTCGTCCCATTCCCTTTTGTCGTTACATACCTGTACGGTTATCATATATCCAATTATACACTGTCGTGAATGTGGTATAATACGAAGTGAAAACAAACATGTGAAATTAGGAAGTTAGGTGATTTGGTGTTTTCTATTGGAAACGCCTGTGGTGACTTGTGTCTTTTTTTCACGTGAAGGAATAAAACCTGGAATTTTACGGATGAATCTAGCAAAAACCTACGACCCAAACCAATACGAACCAAATATCTACGCCATGTGGGAAACAGCCGGTGCTTTTGCTCCAACAGGGAAGGGTGACCCGTATAGTATCGTAATGCCACCGCCAAATGCCAATGGTAACCTCCATACAGGTCACGCATTAACCGTCCAACTCGAAGATATACTCGCTCGCTATTACCGCATGAAGGGTCGTGATGTTATTTATATTCCTGGTGCGGATCATGCTGGATTTGAAACCTGGGTTGTATACGAACGAGAACTGACTGCGAAAGGTCAAGATAGATTTAGTTTTACTCGCGAGCAATTGTACGCGCAGGTCTGGAATTTTGTCGAAAAACAACGGGGAAATATGGAATTGCAGCTCCGTGCCCTAGGCGTCAGTAGTTCGTGGGAAGATCTGGTTTTTACACTCGACGAAAAGGTGATCAAAAACGTCTATGGGACGTTCAAAAAACTCTGGGATGAAGGACTTATTTATAGAGGTGAGCGAATCGTCAATTACAGTACGAAATATCAAACCAGCTATGCCGATATCGAGGTTGTTCATAAAACAGAGAAGGGGACTTTGTGGAAAATAGCCTATCAAATGCTCGATCAAATCGGTGAAATTGTTGTTGCCACCACTCGTCCCGAAACAATGCTCGGCGACACGGCAATCGCAGTTCATCCGGACGATCCGCGTTACAAAGACTTGATAGGCACGCACGTTCTCGTACCGCTAACTGGGCGCGAAATCCCCATAATAGGCGACGAACTCGTCGATCCTACTTTTGGCACTGGCGCCGTCAAAGTAACGCCAGCACACGACCCAAATGATTTTGAAATTGGTAATCGTCATAATCTCGAACGTATCCAAGTGATTGATTTTGACGGCCGAATGATCAACGTGCCATCACAGTATGTTGGACTCGATGTCATGGCTGCACGCAAACGGATCCTCACCGAGTTAAACGACGAAGAAGCCAGGCGTGGTGAGGAAACGATCGAACATAGCGTTGGGTATGACTATAAAAGTGGCGAACCAATCCAACCACTCATCAAAGAACAGTGGTTCCTGAAGGTCCGAAGCCTGGCGGATCGTGCGAAACAGGCAATCGAATCCGGTGAAATCGGATTTAGCCCAGCAAGTAAAAAACAGGCGTTGATCCAGTATTACGATAACCTACACGACTGGAACCTTAGCCGGCAGATCCCGTGGGGGATTCCCATCCCGGCGTTTCAGAACATCAACAACCCAGATGACTGGATTTTTGATGAACGAATTGATGAAAAAAGTATTGTAGTAAATGGTACAACATATCGCCGCGAAGAAGACACCTTTGACACCTGGTTTAGCAGTGGTCAGTGGCCATTCATCACGACCGATTTTTTGGAAAAAGGCAAACTGTCGCGGTTTTACCCAACAAGCGTGCTTGAAACAGGGGTTGATATCTTGTACCCATGGATTGCGCGTATGATTATGCTGGGGCTACATGTGACCAATCAAGTACCATTTCGGCATGTTTATTTACATGGACTCATCCTGGATGAACATGGTCAAAAAATGAGTAAAAGCAAGGGGAATGTCGTCAACCCGATGGAAATCGTTGCTGAGTACGGGTCGGATGCACTGCGACTAGGGATCGTTGCCAGTCGAAGCGCGGGACAAAATCAAGCGTTTGCCACCAGTAACGTTATTTCTGGACGTAATTTTTGTAACAAACTCTGGAATATAGCACGATATATTGAAGACAGTGTCGGCGAAAATTACCAGCCTAGTCCACCACGACCAGAAACACTGGCTGATTATTGGATTATCCGAGAACTCAACAGCGCCGTCAGTGATATCGACAAGCAACTCGAAGCCTACCGGTTTGCGGAGGCCGGCGACAGCGTGTATCACGCTATTTGGGACTCGGTTGCTGACTGGTATATCGAATCAAGCAAAAAACAAACCAACCCAGCAATGCTCGCATGGGTACTGGATACCTGTCTAAAACTAGCACATCCGTTCGCACCATTCGTAACAGAAACCATCTGGCAAACACTGCCATGGCATGATGATCTACTGATAACGACGTCCTGGCCACGCGCGGTAAAATTCAATAGTATTGCAGCGGCAGAATTTGGTCAGTTACAAAAATTAGTCGTCGAAGCACGCTATGTCATGGCCGAATTACCAGGTAACGAACGATACACGCTGCTTTACCAAAATGACAGCTTGATTGCCGATAACACCGAACTGATCAAGCACTTGGCAAAACTAGAGGATGTTAAAGTGGCTGATCAGGCAAGGGGATTACGCCTGGCTAGCAGTGGTCGTGAAGCCTGGCTAGACGTCAGCGAAGAAACTCTGTATGAACATCAGACAAACCTTGAGGTTCGACTAGCAGAGGCAAAAGCATTTGTTATCACTCTCGAAACACGACTCGGTAACGAAACCTACGTTTCTAAGGCACCAGAACGATTGGTGACGGAAACGCGCGAACAGCTTGATACCCATAAAACTCTCGTTTTACAGCTTGAACATGAACTCACCATCCTGAAATAATGCGTTACACGACCATCGGGAGGCTGTAATTATCAAACGCGTGGTGACCACGACTCACTGATTTTGGTGTCACATGTTTTTTATGATCTTCACGGGGGTGAATTCGGGGCGATCCACTTTGAATGTTGTGGACTGCCTGGGCAAATGAGGTTCGCTCGACGTGCGTATGCAGTTCGGTTGATTTGATACTTTCAGCGGACGAAACAACGGATCGAGAAATAATCGGCGTGTTAATCGTCGAAACAAATGCTCTGTCGAGTTTTGTGTCGTGCAGCGTCACCCCTGTTGCGGTGAGCAGGCTAATGATGACAGCAAAATGGTTGAGTAATGAAAATGAATACATGTTTGTTTTTTTAGGTTTACTTAATCAATATAGCATAAGCTTTGTACTATGTCAATTGTATGGTGAATAGATCCCTGCAGCATCGCTGCTGGTGTCGTTTGGTGCAGTACGGAGCGAGTGGCAAGATCCTGGAAGACGTTCAAGGATTAGGCTATATTACACATGGTGGTACGGCCCGCCGCGCGCAATTTCCTGCGCTCGGTAGATCTGTTCGATAAGTATAAGCCGAACAAGTTGATGGGGGAATACCAGAGGCGAGAGTGACCACACGAAATCAGTTCGGACGTGAACCGAGTCATCAACACCATATGCGCCGCCAATAATAACAGTGGTGGGTTTCGAAGATTCAAGCGGAGCGAGCAACAGGTTTGATAGGGCAGGGGAGTCAATCATCTTGCCCTTCTCGTCAAGCAAGATGACAAACTCATCGGTACTAAGCCGTGCAAGGATACGTTCAGACTCTTCCTGACGAGCCCTGAGCTCGTCTAGGCTTGAATGTGGCAATAATACCCACTGCACATCAAACGGTTTGCCTAGGCGTTTTATATAGCGTTCAATACCGTCGACTACCCATGGCTCATGTTTTTTACCAACTGCCAAAATACGGATAGGCATGATTAAAAACGAAGACGCTGCGCAGTGGCAATTAATTCATTGTCCGGTGGTGTCGGCGGTGGTGTCGATTGATCAAACAGCACACCACTGTGATGGTTTACAGGCAGTAGGTGAATGTGCGTGTGGGGAACTTCAAACCCCTTGACGACAACGCCAACTCGGTCAACATTCATCACTTCACGAAGGTGGAGAGCGATTTTTTGAGCAGTTTTCCACAGGTTGACGTACGTTTCGTCATCAAGATCCCACAACTGGTCAATTTGTTGTTTTGGCACTACCAGGGTATGGCCTTCAACCAGTGGATGAGTCGTTAAAAAAGCGATCACGCGGTCGTCTTCGTAAACGATATGACTGGGAATTTCACCGTTTATAATCTTTGTAAAAATAGAATCACTCATAGAGGTATTCTAGCATTTTTTGTTACAATAGGGCACGGTAGTACGGAGAGATGCAGGAGTGGTTTAACTGGCCGCTCTCGAAAAGCGGTGTGGGGTAACCCACCGAGGGTTCGAATCCCTCTCTCTCCGCCATAACATTAATCACCCAGCTTGTCTGGGTGATTAATGTATGGGGAATTGCAGTGTATTCATATTTGTCATCCCCTATCAACTTTCTCTCTTTCGCTGTAAAATAGATTCAAAATTGAATCTTAAGGAGTGAGTATGCCTGATAAAAAATACGAGAGCCCCGAAACACCGGTAGTAGCGCCCGAACCGGTGACGCCTCCACCTTATGTCCCTACTCAGCAGGTAGTTGCCGCACCTGCGAGTCAAGACACGGGTCTTGCGACTGCATCAATGGTTATGGGTATTGTGTCATTTGTTGGGTTTGGTTTTTTGCTCGGTATTCCTGCGATTATTACGGGAGCTATTTCGATCAAACAAAAACGTGGTGGTCACGGTATGGGCCTTGCCGGGATTATTACAGGGGCGATCAGTACTTTTCTTTCGATTATCCTGATCGGTCTTTGGATTTGGTTGATTGTTTGGTCAATCGGTCAGCCGACTGGTCATCCTGGGTATACCGATAGTCCTTATCAAGACATGCCTCGTATGCACGCAAACGATCTGCGAACATAGGGTATCGCCCACGAAAAAAGACTCATCAAACGATGAGTCTTTTTTCGTGGTACACCCGACAGGATTTGAACCTATGACCTTCGGCTCCGCAAGCCGACGCTCTATCCAGCTGAGCTACGGGTGCAAAATTGCGCGACCACACATGCATCACATGTATAGTCACGCTTTTCGTGTAACTAGAAGGTACTTCCTGCGACATTTCTGTAGCGAACATCGGTTATTGTACCACGCATTACTGGGGTTGGGCAAGTCAGGAACCGTTAAATACGCAGTTTTCGCGTCACCCTATCAACTAGGTCAAGGCGTAATTCTTGTATAGGTAGCCGCATACCGAGCATATCGACAATTGCCTCACCGGCCTGTTCGGGAAAATAGACAGACACACTCAGTCGAAATCGTTTCACTGGAATAAGCATAATGGAATATTCCCTACCATCTTGGATCACCCCAAAACCTTTGAACTCATTAAAACTAAAGAGTTGGTCATTGATATACAAACCTTTACTGCTGATTGTATAGTCAAGAACGTGCGGTGGTCGTTTCGTATAAACAAACAGCGCTGCGCCCATGACTGGCACTAAAATGGCAAAGGTGATCGACTGAAGCACCAACAAAGCAAATACCGTTAGTGCGATAATGATTAGACCAAACATAACATACCACACGATCGTTTTATCATGATGGATATATTCATTTGCCTGCCAGTGAACTGGTTGTGATGCATCGGCTGGTTGTTGTGGAGTGTTTTCGTCAGTTACTACCTGATCAAACGGGTCATTTTCGTCACTATTTGGTTGCATAGAATTAGTATACCATGAGCATATAGTGATACTTTATCCAATCGAAATTATACCCCTGGCCCCGTTAATGCTATACTTTATCTCATCAGAAGCGTAAACATCATGCATCGATTACTCCACCTCCAAAGCCACAAACATACCGGCAAAACACTTGCTCATCGCCATACGTCGTATAGGGGACTGTTGGTTGTGGTTGCCGTGTTCACACTTGCGCTTGCTGGTATTGCACACACCGCAGGAGCCGACGAAATTGTCATCAGTGCCAAAATATCCGCTCAAATCCCCACGCAGGCCGCCGTCATCACCTCACCAACAGATGGGGCAGTTTTTACCTCACCACTCGCAACTATAGTTGGCACATGCAACACGCTCTCTCAATCGATCATTATTAGTATCTATTCTGATGTGGGCTTTGTTGGATCGACCAGCTGTAGTCCATCGGGTACGTTCACGATCCCTATCACGCTCCAGCAGGGAACCAACCGACTCGTTGCCAAGAGCGTTAATATAACAGGTGACTACGGCCCAGACAGTATTCCTGTTACTGTCACCTACATTCCCCCAGCTACAGGACTGCCTTCTAGTGTACCTGATGGCATATCGGCTCCGGGAAAAACCACGCCGGGTCAGGCCGGTGGCAACGACGTCGTTGGGCTTAAAATGCTCAGTAAATATAGTTATGTAACGTATGGTCCCAACAAAGACGCCGAATGGGTAGGAATGTTCGAAGGTGGCGTGTCGCCATATACAGTTACTATCGACTGGGGAGATGGCATTGTCACCAGTAAACGCGGTGTCAAAACCGAAGAGATTCACATGAGTCACGTCTATGCCGATTTTCATACCTATTTCATTACTGTGACAGTTACCGATACCGACGGGCGATCATTGAAACGACAGTTCGCCGCAGTCACTCCATATATCCCATCATCACCACTATCACCTATTGCGACACCGCTTATTGATGAGCGTATTATTTCGGCGGGTATCTACGCTAGCCTTGTCATGCTCATCGGTCTTGGGCTGCTGGTGTGGACCGATGCACGTGCCGCATCGTCAATTATTATCGGAACGCACGGACGGAATCGGGCAAAGAAAAAACCCGCCCGAGCGCATCGATGAATCGGACATGGAAGGTAGCCGTCAGTATGGCTATCTTGTTGGTGATAATTATCGGAACCATTATGTTTATCCAGTGGGGCAATAGTCCTTCACGAAAAACAGTAGTAGTGTCGACAACACGTCCCGAAGATTCACTTCCAAAACCTGATCAAACCGTCACGACGCCATTTTTTACGACACACATACCCGATGGGTTCAGGATCGAAACCACTCAGAACCCTGCTAATACATCGATGGTACACATGACTGCGTTTGCCATTGGGGGTGGTGACTTACAAGTAGGTATTACGTCTTCACTTCTCACGAGCGAGGGGCTATCGGGGGTAGCAGATTACAATTTTCGATTAAAAACGCCTGATCAATATGAACAAACGAAATCAACTCTGTTTCCACCGGGAAGTGTCAGTTTCCGAAAACTAAATGGACCACCAGAAACAACGGTATTTATTGTCCATAATAATCGTTATGCGTCCGTTGTTGTCGGTGGCAATGTTGTTGATAGTACAAAAATCGACACTACGCTGTCGATTCTTGCAAACAACTGGAAGTGGCTATAATTTGATTCAGAAAATGTAATTGACAATAAATAATCGTTAGCGGTATAATCACCACAAAGGCGCTTATATTCTCATAAAGTAGAACTCAGCTCTCTTTGCAGAAAAAGCCAAAAAATACATAAAACAATAGGGGATCAGCACAATGAACATGACATATAGTCACAAGACAGTAAACTTACGACTAATAACTATGGCTGGCATTATCGTGTTCGCGCTTATCGCGCCGATTATTTACGCACAAATAACACACGCTGCAGCACTCACAAAGGTCGCTGTTCGTTTTGACCGTATGAAAATTAGCACAGCAACAACGGGAACTGTTTGTGCACAGCCTGCGACCGTTGCAACAGAAGCCGACGTGCAAGTAACATTCCCTACTGGCTACACGCTCGGTACATCTGCGAACTTTACCATCAACACCACCAATACTGCCTGGCCAACCGGCGGAACTGCATGGCCAAGCATAGCAACGGCGACCAATGTCACTGGACAAGTCGTCACATTCCCTAGCGGCGACCTTACTGTTGGTACACTCTACTGTTTTAACTGGGCAAACACTGCCGCCGTAAGTATCAAATCATCTGCAACCAGCTCTAACCTCGGAAGCGTTTCTACTCGCACCTCCGTCCCAGCGGTCATCGATACTGAATCGTATGCAACTGCCAGCATTACCGACGATCAAGTTGTCGTATCCGCGACAGTCCCTGCAATTTTCTCGTTCGCACTTAGTGCTAATACCGATGCACTCGGGTCACTATCAACCGCTTCGGTTATCACCAGTCCAACACCGCGTACTGCAACCGTAAATACAAATGCCAAAAATGGTTGGATGGTGTGGGCAAAAGATGCCAATACTGGTCTGACCTCTGCATCTGCAGCAAGTACTATTGCATCGACAACACCAGGTACGAATAGCACACTCGTTGCCGGTACGCTTGGATATAACACAGGTATTACCAGTAGCCAGGTGGGTGGTTCCGGTACAATTACCGTCGCCGCACCATTTGTCGGTTCTGGTGCAGGACAGGGCGGCGGACTTGACACGTCACTACGGCCACTCGCAACCTCAACAGGATCGGCTAATACCGCTGTGTTGACGATCAAAAACAATGTTGCCATCGATGCAACAACTGCAGCTGCATCGGATTACACAGACACGCTCACGATCATCGGTGCCGGCCTGTTTTAAGCAACCTCCACTTCGTGTAGTTCATACCAACCACAAGTGATATACTACGGACACACATGAAAAAGTTTTTGTTCTCTATTGGGCTTGGGATTATGATGGTAATTGCCTCACAAGCAGTCATATCGGATCCCGTCCTTGCGCAGTCAACTGGTGAATTCTCAATCCAAGTGACGCCTTCTCCTCTTGTGACGACAATAAAACCAGGACAAACGACCGAAATCGAACTCAAAGTTCGTAGTAATAGCCTTGAGGTCCAAAACCTCACGATGTCACCTCGTAGTTTTCATATAAATAACGAAACTGGTGAAGTCCAGGTTGACGACACAAGTCCCCCTGAAATCAAGGACTGGATCAGTTTTAGTTCACCCGATTTTACTGTTCAACCTGGTCAATGGTTCACTCAAAAAGTAAAAATATCTCTTCCGAAAGATACGGGATTTAGCTATTCGTTCGCGCTCATCATTAGTCCAAAAACGGTGCAACAAAAAACCGAAAGCGGGCGACTTCTTAAAGGATCGGTTGCTGTTTTTACACTCGTGAACGTTGATCGACCGGGTGCGGTTCGTAAGCTTGATGTTGTTGAACTTGAAACCACGAAACAACTATACGAATATATCCCGGCCGATATAAAGGTACGATTTAAAAACAGTGGTAATAGTATTGTCCAACCGTACGGTAACATATTCATCCAACGAGGCAGTGAAGGAACAAACCCGATCGCAGCACTTGCCGTCAATGACAATAAAGGCTATATATTGCCTGGGACTAGTCGAACACTCACAACAAAATGGGATAATGGGTTTCCGTCGTTTAAAACCAACACCGACGGCACAACGGGGGAGGTGTGGGATTGGTCTAAAATCGCCGACCTTCGAATTGGCCAATACACCGCAAAACTTGTTGGTGTGTATAACGACGGCGAGCGTGACGTGCCACTCGAAGCTGCGGTGACATTTTGGGTCATACCATGGCGGGCGATTCTCGCACTGATCACATTTATTGTTATTGTCTGGTTTATTGGACGTAAGATAGCACAACGCCGAACACAAAAAGCAGTCAGAATAGCGCTTGCCGCCCAGTCAGCTATACCAAAATATGAAAAACAAACAGTCAAAGGTGGCACTCGGTAATGTTACGTCGTTTTGCACAATTTAACCGGGCGTGGGGAGTTTTTGGACTATTATTATGCGGTGTCATCACCGCCTCATCCGTTTTACTATCTCCAAACGCGTCCGCACAGACAGCAGGGGAGTTTTCGCTACAGGTTAGCCCATCACCTCTGGTCACGACAATAAAACCTGGGCAAACAACCGAACTTGAATTAAAAATTAGAAATACAGGCACTAATCCCGAAGATTTAAAAATAGACTCACGAAGTTTTACCTTTAACAGTACGACCGGTGCCGTCAGCCTTGATGACACTATCCCGCCTGATATTGGTCAATGGGTTAGTTTTGCCAGTCCATCGTTTACCGTCCAACCTGGTCAATGGTTCACGCAAAAAGTACGAATTGCGCTGCCAAAAGACACAGGATTTAGTTATTCTTTTGCGCTCGTCATCAGTCGTCAGAACACTCCACAGCCAACTGAAAGTGGACGGCTTATCAAAGGATCGGTAGCCGTGTTTACACTTCTGAATGTTGATCGCCCTGGTGCAACTCGTAAGCTAGACGTTGTCGAACTAGAAGCAGACAAACAAATCTATGAATATCTCCCTTCGCGCATAAAAGTACGATTTAAAAATACAGGTAATAGTATTCTTCAACCGTATGGCAATATATTTATCCAACGAGGCAGCGATGGGGCAAGCCCGATTGCAACACTCGCCGTCAACGAAAACAAAGGGTACATTTTACCCGGAAGCATTCGAAGCCTTGAAACAACTTGGGGGGACGGATTTCCGTCGTTTAAAACCAACACCGACGGCACAACGGGGGAGGTGTGGGATTGGTCTAAAATTACCAGTTTTAGAATTGGCCAATACACTGCAAAACTTGTTGGTGTGTATAACGATGGCAGTCGTGACATTCCTATCGAAGGCGAAGTAACGTTCTGGGTACTGCCCTGGAAAATCATCGCTGGTGTAATCATCATTATTGGGCTGTTATTATTTAGCATTTGGTCAATAGTCCGCAAAACCTTTACCCTCATCCGACACAAAAAACACCCCCGCGTGTCCCTGAAACCATAATCGCTTTGACTTACATATAACGATATCTTATACTTTATTAATAAGAGGCATTTGTTAATGGAGAGATTTCTAAATTCGCAACTCCTGGGTAAGGAGTTAAACCGCAAACAATTCCTGCGCTATGCTTTGGGTTTTTTTGTTGCGATCATTGGTATTAACAACCTTATTGCCAATCTTCAAAAATGGAAAGCAGCACCCGGTTCCATAACTACCACGCCGACAACGACCAAACCGAAGGGTTTCGGCACCAGTAAGTTTGGGGTCTAGCCGTGCCAACTCCGCAACGATTACCAATCGTCAATAACGACGACGGCGTATGGGGTGATATTATCCGTCAGTACCTAATGAAGGAACACTACGACGATGGCACCGATAATGCCGTCAACGGCGGTCACCAAAAGATTACTGTCAGGGCTGGTTCGGCCACCGCAGGAACGGCACCAATAAAACTCACCTCTGGGACGGTCATGACCGCCGCCGAAACAGGCGCAGTTGAATTTAACAATGATTCGCTCTATTTTACGATCACTACCGGAACGGTTCGCAAAAAAGTTGCACTCTACGATGACAGTTCCGGCGCGACAGGTGACTTGTACTATCGTGATAACAGTGGATATTTCACCCGTATCCCCGTCGGAGCAACCGGCAAAACACTTCGCGTAGCCAGTGGCATACCAACCTGGAGCGATGTTGACACTAACCAGAACCTCGCGACCGTCACAAAAATTAGTAGCTATACAATCACCGGCACGGATGTGGTTATTTTTGCTGATGCCGCCAGCGGAAACACAACCATCACCCTGCCACTTGCGGCATCATTTTCCGGCTATAGTTTTTATGTAAAACGTATCGATAGTTCGGCTAACACCTGTGTGGTTGGACGATCAGGAAGCGACACACTCGACGGCGCAACAACATTCTCGCTTGATAGCCAGTACTTTTCCGTACGTGTCATATCAAACGGAAGTAACTGGTATATAATTTAAAGTAGTATGACCTACATTCCTCCTAAATTTGGCATGAGCAATATCGGAAACACGTCGGGTACGACCGGTACTGTTAACCGTGGTATTGTGTTCGCTGGTGGGAACAATGTCACACTCTCACAAAGTATCAACGGATCTTCAGCAACAATTAGCATATCTGCAGCTAACCAGACAGTTCAGACACAAAACCTTCATAACCTGACACTTGGTGGCAACACGACAGGTGTTATGGCTCAGGTTAGTTCGGGAACATTAACATTGGTCGGTGGCAATAATATCACGTTGTCGCAAGCAGGTAACGCGCTGACGATATCAGGACCAAACCAAACGAACCAAAATATAACGATGTATGCCTCTGGCGGCACGACACAAAATTCGTCAACGGTTCTAAATGCAAATAGTCTACTATTCAATGGCCTGGGTGGTGCAACCGTCGGCTATTCGAACGGATCGATTCAGATATCTGGTGCGCAAACCGTGGCTCAGACCAACCAGACTGTTGGCATATATGCACTAGGTAATACCACGCAAAGTAGTTCTGGCACGCGTGATGCTCGGTCGTTAAGTTTCAATGGCCTGGGTGGAGTCAGCGTGGGCTACAGTAACGGTTCTATCCAGATTTCAGGCATTACTGGTGGTGGCGGTGGCGGGATCGCCCTGGCGAACTCACAGACTACCTATACGAGCGGCACGGCTAATCTATTTGAGGCTGGAGGCGCCATCACTATCGCATCTTCTGTCAATGGTGCCGGCCAGTCGTTTAACTTTTCGGTGCCAGCGCTTTCTAGCCTCTCGGTCAGCGGCATACTAAGCTTATTTACCAATGGCAATACCGTTAGCATCGGCGCGCCAGCTTTTTCGATCGGCATAAGCACACTCGGTAATACGCTCGGCACCACTGGTACCGTATCGAACCAAATGATTTTCGCGGGTGGCAATAATATTACACTGTCCCAGGCAACCGATTCCGTGGGTAATACATTAACCATATCGGCTGCGGCACAAACAAACCAGACTGTTGGTCTGTATGCACTAGGTAATACCACGCAAAGTAGTTCTGGGACGCGCGATGCACGGTCCATAAGCTTTAATGGGCTCGGTGCGGCCAGTGTCGGGTATACCAACGGTTCATTCCAGATCTCAGTACCAACACAGACCAACCAAACCATCGGCTTTTCGGCCGGCAATAACACGTCACTGACGTCTAGCGGGACGTTTGACGCCCGAAGTATGCGTTTTAACGGCCTCGGTGCGGCCAGCATTGGATTTTCAGCCAGTTCGATGTTTATATCCGTACCAACACAGACCAACCAAACTGCCAGCCTTATCCAAGCTATATATGACGGTGTCAACAGTGTCACAACCGGTACTATCCGCCTGTCAAACCTGAACGGTCTGTCATTTGGCCTAAACGGACAGACACTGACCGCGTCACATAACGGTATTACGAGTCAAACTGTTCAAACACAAAACATGGTATCAATCCTTGGGTCGTCAGGTAACATTAGTTTTGCCAATAGTAACAACATTACGTTTGGCGGGAACGCATCAACAATTACTGCATCGGCTTCGTTTAATCAGACCAACCAGGCTGTTGGTGGCTACGCTGTTGGCAACACGACCGGACAATCTTCGTCCAGCACAATGGACGCCCGTACGCTCAGCTTTAACGGTGCCGGCAATGTATCGGTGGGGTATTCCGCCGGATCAATTATGATTTCGGGTGGCACCGCGGCACCGTCACCCGTTAACTTCTCGGCTGGGACAGCCAGTGGGAACCTTGGATCAATTGTTTTTAGCAATGCTAACGGCGTATCGTTTGGCCTAAACGGCTCTACTATTACCGCGTCAGCTGCCGGCGGGGGCGGAGGTGGAGGAATTGCCCTGGGCAATTCACAGACTACTTACACTAGCGGCACGGCTAACATCGTTGAAGGTGGGGGTGCAATTACAATTGTATCTTCTACCAACGGTGCTAGTCAGTCATTTAATATATTCGTCCCTCAGACCTCCAGTATGTCAGCAACTGGTGGCGTCAGTATATTTACGAACGGTTCGACCATAAGTATCGGTGCACCGGCTGCCGGGACGATAAGTAACTGGGAACCCAATCAACTACAGTATGGTTCATTGTCGAATACCCAAATGGGGAACGGGTCGGTTTATTTCTATAAGCTCCAGGCCAACGCTTTTGTTAATGCTTCCCAATTCATGCAGCTGGTCAGTATTAGTATGAGTTCGTCGTCAAACAGCTCACATGCTGGTGCGCTGTCTATTGCTGCAGGTATCTTTACCGCAAGTGGCTCTACCTTAAGTCTCGTGACACAGTCATCGGGAAGCGCCAGTTATCAGTGGACAAATACGTCAAACGGTAGCTATAGTGTGGTGTCAGGACTGCGTGGACTGACAATGCCACTAAACATCAGCATGTCAGAAGGCAACTACTGGCTAGGTATGTGGTCGCAAAGCACGACAACCGGCGCGAACTGGTTTACCGCCTCGAATATGCTATTTACGAATATTAGCTCGTCATACCAAGGAATTCTGGGCCAAGCCATCAACGCTACACAGGGTATCCAGGAAGGCGTCGGTTTCTATAGTGCCAGTTCATCGGCCTTACCGACCAACATTGCCATGTCCCGAATTACCCAGAACAACATGCGAAGCGCCGCCATGCCATATATAGTGTTTAAGAACCAAACATGGTAGGGATTTTGTAATGGCGCTCGCTATTGACTCCTCCACCCCCGCACCCCACCCCATAAACTGGACCATAGAACAGCCTTCCGGTATACAACCAGCTGTATTTTCTCCGCCAGCCGGTTCGGTTATATTTGTATTTTTCTCAATTTCAGTGGCTCTGCCCGATAGGCAAGACATCTACGGAATGACTGATTCTTTGACGACGAGCCTGAACTGGCAGCCTTATGAAGGAGCGCTCGACTGCATTAGTACCGCAACGGCACCGGCTCTGTACGGTGCTACCACCGTCTGGTGGGCATACTGCCCCAGCGCGCAAACCAATATGTCTATTGCTGCTTATCCTGTTAACGATTTATCGTCTAATGACCCCTCAGGCTTGGCGCAAGTGGTTGTATTTACCGGTGCTTCACCATACCAAATTGGGAATGTTGCCGTCCGACGCAGTAGGGCCGCAGGCACGGCTTCCTTAAGTCTGACGACGACATATGATAATAGCTGGGTCTTCGGCGTTGTCTCGAACTACAAAAATGCAACGGGGCCAACCGTGGGAGCCAACCAGACGACCACCATAAACGGCGCTAGTTCTGTGGTCACAAATAGTACGGATGGCTTGGCGTACTGGGTACAGCGACAAAACTCTATAACACCCAGTGCTGGCACTAGTGTCACGCTGAACGATACTGCCCCAACCAGCATGAAACACCATTTCTCTATGGTAGAAGTCTTGCCAGCTGGGATTGTTGTGCCAACCCAACCGATACTCATAAATGCATACGATGTTGGTAATAATGCAGCTGGAGATGGAACCGTAACCACAACGGCATTTACGCCGGTAACTGGTGATCTTATTGTTATTAAAGCTACGACCAGTGACGGAGCTAGTCCGCTTGCCACACCGACTGCTACTGGTGGTGGCATAAGCTGGACGAAACAAGTTGAACGAACGACATCTTTATATTGTTATGTTGTTATATGGACAGGTACGGTCACTGCAGGTAGTCCGAGTATTACTGTATCAATGGCGACTGTAGGAGCCCCGCTTGATATGATGATGTTAGTCGAACACTGGCGCTGTGCCCAGCTAGCCGCCACCCCTGCTATTACAAGTACTAGTGGGGCCGCCAGCGCCCCGATAGCAACTATTACGACTACAGCTAATAATTCAGTTGTGTCCTGGATATCAGCCGCTCCCGTGATTTCATCAATCGACTTATTCAACTTCCGTACTCACGCTGCTACCCCGGAGGCGCAGTATACTTTCTTTGACCTATCCGCTACTACGGCATACCAATCAGCGCCCAATCTCGGTTCGCAAACCCTCGGCCTTACCACGCCCGATGGTCAAGACTACTCTCTCATTGGCATAGAGCTGCAATTCCTCCCCCTTTTCCAAACGCCGCTCCCCTGGATGTACGTATAGTGCCCGTGTATACTAAATAGTAACGTATGGCATACCATAATAACAACGCAGAGGGTGGAACGGTCGGAGCCAATTTGGCTATTAACCAGACTGGGTCGGGTGATGCGTTTAATGTTGTTGCCGTTTCAGGAACAGGGTCAATTAAATATAGCGGCCTGTCGGTAATGCATGGGTCTCAGTCCTACAATGCTAGCTCGGACACTACGGGTGGTACAATGGCCATGAGGTTCAATGGTGAAAACGATATTAACGCTGCCATTCGATTTTATTTCTGTATGCTTGGTACACCATCGGCTGCAGCTCGCATCGCAACCATACGAAACAGTACCACAACCTGTACATGCATTAATACCTCTGGCACGTATAGGCTCCAGTTGACAGACACCTCAGGGGTTGGTATATTTACCTTTACTAATCCCCTAAGTTCTGGCGTCTGGTACCGCATCGAACTTGGCATTACTGTCGACACCTCGACAACAGGATCAGCCTCTTTTGCCTACTATGTAGGAGATTCGGCAAGCCCTGTTGAAAGTACCTTTACTACCTCTACTCTTGACCTTGGGACGACAAATGCGACCAGCGCGGAATTTGGTAAACTCACCACCAACAGTGTTATTAGTAATTTTTGTTTTGATGATATTGGCTTTACTGGCGGTTCGGCGTCGTTCATCGGCCCATTTTCGCCCACTGCTACAACTGCATGGGTCGACGCATAAACATACCGCACCAGCTGGCTCAAGGCGTGATATACTAAATCCTAGATATGGTAAAACCACAAATTCTCGTACCCGACAACGCCGGCATTCATAACTCGAGTGACTATTCAACGCGCCTGGAAAAAGAAAAGACGTATCGTGACCTATCGACAATCATCGTCTGCCCAACTAGGGGCATGATTCCTGCTCGTATTGTCCAAAGTTGGCAGGGAATGATTCGTCCAATGAACCAAAAAGTCCTCGGTCCGCTGTTTATGGAGGGCATGGAAGTCGGCGAAGCCTATAACCAGGTTATCAAAATGATCCTTGAAAACCCCGAACTGAGTTCATTCAAATTCATTCTCACCCTCGAAGAAGACAATGCACCGCCACCTGACGGCCTGGTCAAACTATACGAATCAATCGACGATTACGATGCCGTTGGTGGCCTGTACTGGACCAAGGGTGACGCCGGACAGCCAATGTGCTACGGTGACCCAAATACCATGCCACTTAATTTTATTCCTCGCATACCAGCCCCCGAAGCCATCACCCCGTGTAACGGTCTTGGCATGGGATTTACTCTATTCCGGATTGAAATGCTCAAAGACAAACGATTTGAATACGGACATTGGTTCAAAACCAAACAAGAAGTCGTTCCTGGCGGCGGTGTCCAGGTATTTACGCAGGATTTATGGTTTTTCCAACACGCCCGTGAACTTGGCTATAAATTTGCGTGTGATAGCCGCGTACGGGTTGGACATTTCGATGCAGTTAATCAGATGATGTGGTAAAGGAGAACTTATGGCTACGAAAAAAACGACAAAAAATACTGAACCCCTAAAATTATCGCTTGGGTCTGGCGAACACAAACCCGAAGGATTTAAAGGCGTTGATCTTATAAAAACCAAGGGCGTCGATTACGTTCAAGACCTTTTGACGTTCCCGTGGACGCAATTTGCCGATAATTCTGTCGACGAAATCGAATGTTCGAACTTTGTCGAACATATTCCTCATGGTGATAGTTTTAATGATCCATTCTATCAGTTTTTTGACGAAATCTACCGTATTTTAAAACCAGCCGAATTTGACCCGGCTAACCCAAACATCCCACTCAAGGGTTTTGCGCGAATTGTCTGTCCGTATTATTCCAGTATGCGCGCCTGGCAAGATCCAACCCACCAGCGAGCCATTTCAGAAGCTAGTTTTTTGTACGTCAATAAACAGTGGCGCATCGACAACAAGCTTGATCACTATCCTGTGACGTGTGATTTTGATTTCGGCTATGGCTATGTTATTGCACCCGAATGGCAGACCCGTAACCAAGAATCTCAGGCCTTTGCTATCAAACATTACAATAATGTCGTGACCGATATCCAAGTCCAACTCATCAAGCGCAGCTAGGGGGTACATCCGTTGAAACGCATACTATTTGTGGCCGCGATCATTATCATGATTGTGTCGGTCGGCCTTTGTCCGACTACTGCAAACGCCCAATCAACGACAAACAGGGGGCTATTCATTTCGCCCCCGCGCAATTTTCTGGATGTTGACGCCGGTAAAACAGCACTGGGGGAAGTAATGGTCGCAAACTATACCCAGTCGCCGCTCACCGTCACGCTATCTGTCGAGGAATTCTCGGTTTCGGACTATTCCTACAACTACACGTTTAGTGACGTCACAGACAACTGGTTGCATTTTAGTAAAACCGTCGTTCTACTCGAACCGGGGAAAAACGAACGTGTCACCTATAGTGTGACGCCGCCTGCGCGTACAGCACCAGGAGGGAAATACTACACTATCATCGCCGGTGCGACGGTCAAACAAAAAGGTGTCAGTAGCCGGATCCAAGTAGCCGCACCTCTATATATGACTATACGAGGCAACACAACGCAAACAAATACACTGCGGTCACATACTATCACCACCTTTGTTGTCGGTGACCGTATCCCATTCTCACTCGATATCGCAAACACTGGTAACGTTCACTACACTGCGACCGTACACGCATCGATAGGTGGCCCGTGGACCAATAAAAGCACCGTGTCTGTTAGTCATATCCTTTTGCCTGGCGTCGTGCGACATGTCGATGAGTCAGTACAAGCTCCACTGTTTCCTGGTATATACAAAGTGACCTACGGCTATACAACTGATATATCACAACCCGTCGTTGTCGAGGGAATTGTCGTATACACACCGTTATGGTTTTATGCAGTGGTAATTGTTGCAGGATGGGGTATCGTCATGTTCGCTCGTTGGCGTCGACGTATTAGGCATCAGCCTAAAAAACCGACGACTACTGATTCTCTGCGATAGCAGTATAAATCACAGTCGTAGTATACTGGCCCGCAGATTGCACTGCGTCGGTAAGTGCCCCGTAGGTAACAGTCGTGGTGTCGCCCGTCTTTGCCGGTCCGGTCGTGTCTTTGATAAGCCGTGGTGTCGTTGTCATACCGATAAAGTTACTGGTTCCATCGGTATTAAACCCCCAAGTATTGAGACTGAGCGCTGCCCCCGTGCTATTGCCACTTGCCGGGATGGTTGCACTGCCATTAACCATATTACTATTCCCGTTACTGCGAACAAATAGTTGGTAGCCCACAACATCGGTCGATGTCACCGTAATAACATGCGACCCTGTTCCGCTAAGGTTTGGCCCACTCGGGCTTAAACTAAGTGATACGTTCCCCCCAAGGTTAATCGCCAGGCTTGTGACCGACCCAAATGGCACATCAGCACCAAAGACTCCTTGGCCAAACGGCGAAGCAGCGACGGTTGTGGGAATAAGAACGAACATCAAGCACGCGACGGTGACGATTAGTTGTTTCAATTTATGACTAAGCTTATTCATTATTACTATTAGTATATCACCAGAGCAAGGGACATATCAGTTCAATTGTTTCAGTCTCGGGTTCATTGTATTTAACGCGGTGCTGTGTGCGCAGCATCACGTATTAGTTTTTTTATTAACTAACCTGTGCCGCAACTAGTTTAGATTTCTTCATGATATCACTAAGCGGAATATTGACTTCTGTCACAAATGTACCCGCAACCTTTGATCGGATACCCGGAGGTAGTGATGCGTATACTTTTTTGAATAGTTCTGAATGTCCCCCTATAATGACAAATTTAACTCGTTCTTTATTATTAAATCTTACGATTGATTTAGCCAGTAAATCAATGTGGCGCTGCAAAAGGAGGTCGTTATGCCTTTGATTAACGTCGCTCTTTCCAACAGCAAACTCCATCCCTGTTGATTTAGACACCTGGGGGACTGAATCATCCAAAACCTCAGAATGATCTACCATCTCACCCTGATCGACAGTAAATATCCGAAGCTTTTCTCTATCAACAAGCAGTACTATGTACTTTGAGTAATGATCCAAAGAGCCAAGTATCGGTTTTAGGTAGGGCGAATTACCTAGGGTTATACCTATTGGAAGCGAGTATTCCAGGCTCGCTTGTTCCCATAGTCGATCGCCAGAAGAAAATAAAGCGATAGTTCTCGCTGACGGAATATATCCATCGAGATACCGAGTTATATTATGTATGTCATGGGCGTATGTGTGTCGAGATACCGAGTCCATGTCACGGTGCAATAATGAGTGAAACTGGGTACGCAAAAACCCGCTACTTGGTGCCTTGATCGAATCACTACCCAGATATACCGAGAATATATTTAGCTCAGAGTTATTAAATAGTCCAAGTTTTTCAATAATGTCAGGTTTAATCATAATGTTAATATGTGTTCTTCAGTATTCGGTCAATTTTTTTAAATATTCGTGCTTGGCTATATACTATGGCAGAAAACTCATAGTGAATTGTTTTGAATCTAAGATCTTTTTTTGTCGTTGGTTTGTAAGAGAGTGTTGCTGTGTGTTTTTTAAAATATTTACTCTTTGTTGAAATAATTCCGTGTGTCATATCCCCCCCACCTAGCAACTCCATTAACCGAAGTCTAGTCGTAGTGTAGTGCTTATATTGGGCTATGTCTGTGCGATTGCGCACAACATTAAATCATAATTAGTTCTATACTGACGTTATGATAGACCACAACCGTTTTCGTTCAACGACCAGAAAAGATAAGAGTATACTCTCGTATTTCAGTGATGGCACGACGGAAGAATTTGTCGGTGGTGAAACCATCGTTAATGGCTATGATGAACCAGACGGTGTGTATCTTATCAAAAAGGGCTTCGTCAAATCACATTCAACTTCGGCTGATGGTCATGCGAATCTTTTACTGATCCATGAAGAAGGAGAGCTAATACCCCTCCCGTGGGCGCTAGATGGCAATCACATTACCGGTCTTTTCTACGAAGCAATGAATGATGTGACCGTCATAAAAACATCCAAAGATAAGTTACGTATCGCAATGGGGACAAACATGTGGTTAACCCAAGAAATCCTAAACCAAACAGTAAATGTCATAGCAGTTTACACACAACGTATACAAATACTTGAATTTAGGTCTGCGCGAGGGAGAGTCATAGCCGAGCTTCTTTCTATTGCTGAAAGATTCGGCACTTCACATAACAATAAAGTTATTATTAACGCCCCCATCACACATCAGGATATTGCAGACTCGATAAATATGAACAGAGAAACCGCAAGTAGAGCGCTAGAGCAACTATTCAATGAAGAACTCATTGGTCAAACGGATCATTTATTCACCGTCTTTGATTTAACAAAGCTTCGAGAAGAACTAAAATAGTTGTCATTTCTTACTGTTCAGGAATATCGCACTATTTTATTCTGCCTATACGTTGATCTACAGCGCTGAACCCTCAGCTTATTTTGAAATATTGCGAGAGTTCCAATCTCTCGCTTCCGAAGCAAATAAAGTAGACACTACAGCCGTAGTGTCTACTTTATTTGGCGGAGGAGGGGAGATTCGAACTCCCGCTCCAGGTCTCCCCAGACTAATGATTTAGCAAACCATCCCCTTAAGCCACTTGGGTACCCCTCCGTGTGATCGTCGGCGCGGGTATATAGGGTGGCTTTTTGCCATATATAACTCTCCCGTGCTCGAATTATTGTAGCACACTACAGGGGCGGAGGGTAGACTATTTCACGTCTTTTGCTATAATGGTAAATATATTATCTAAACCACGAAAGGAATCCTGGATGAAATCAGTCAAAACTATCTTCGCCACTATTTCTGGCGTGACTATGGTTATCCTAAGTATCCTGATTGCACCCATGGCAAGCGCGTTCGGCGGGTCTGTCGCCGATGGCGCTCTGGCTGCACAGGGCACAGGGCAGGTCGTCGATTTGTTCGGTGCAGCTGGTGTTTTCACAACAATCAGTAACGTCATGCTATATGCCATTGGTGCGGTGTCAGTTATTATGATTATCGTCGGAGGACTACGCTACGTGGTATCCGGTGGTAATTCGACCGCCATCACCGCCGCCAAAAATACGATTTTATATGCGATCATCGGCGTGATGGTGGCGCTATTTGCGTACGCAATGATCAACTTTGTGATTGGTAGCTTTTCACCAACTGGTGTGAGCGGCGGAACGAACGTGTAGCACCGACCCGCCACCATACCCTATGGTATAGTGGGGCGAATGGGACAAAAGATTTCCGAAACTAAAAAACTATTTCGCTGGCTCCACTGGCCACCACTTCTGACCTTTAGTCTCGTTTTTATTTTATTTTTTGTTTTATCCTATCTTAAACTAGACCCTGATTTTGGATGGCACTTGATGTCCGGTGATTATTTCGTTCATCACGCTATTCCAGCGACTGATATTTTCACCTATACGGCGTCTGACTTCCCGTGGGTGAATCACGAATGGTTGAGTGATATCATACTTTATTATCTGTATTCGTTCGGTGGCTATACACTGCTGGCGCTAGTCTATGCCAGTCTATGGACTCTCGCGTTCTTCCTCGTCGCTCGTAAATCGTACGGACCCCTCATTATCCTGGGTGTTCTAGCCGTTTTACCGTTTGCGGGCATCCGGGCGGTCACGTGGACTGTTCTGGGTGTTGTGCTAGTTTACCGCATTGTACAGGCCCGTGATCGTCGTTGGCGCTATATATTGCCACTACTTTTTTTACTCTGGGCAAATATACATGGCGGATTTGCCATCGGACTCGTGCTCCTGGGTTACTGGGCAATCGTGAAAAGATCAAAACAACTCCTCTTATTACTTGGCGGCTCAATTTTAGTCACATTTATCAATCCTTACGGTGTCGATCTGTATGTTGAAATTTTCCGTACAACACTCGACGGGTCGTTACGCTGGGTCATCAACGAATGGGTACCTATCGGAAGTGTATGGCAAACGATCGCCTATGTCGCGATTTGGGGTGCTGGTTTTTTACTGCTCCTAGGGAAAAAATGGCGATCATACCTGCAGGTTGATGTTTTATTGTTTTTCGCCGCGCTATCGAGCATCCGTCATTACCCATTATTTGTTGTTCTGTCACTTCCGTATACGACCGAGTACGTCAAAGAATTGGCCATAAAAATCCCCACCACAATCGATACCAGTCGACGAAATGTTATATGGTTTGTTATCGTCGTTATCACGCTGTTTGTCGGCTGGACAGGCTACGATGTGTATGCAATTTCCCCTAACCGCGAAGATTATTACCCCGTTCACGCGGTGACATATCTCGAACAACACCCCTGTAAAGGCAACTTATTCAATGAATATGGCATCGGAGGCTACCTGATATGGAAATTACCAGGTTATAAAGTGTATATCGACGGTCGCATGCCAAGCTGGGAAGGTGGTGGTCACAAGTATATGTCGGACTACACAAAAATATTCACCGACGCATCGTTTCGTGACGGTCAGTTTGCAGTACACAACATCACCTGCGTGCTGGTACCGATAAACACAAATCGTTCATCGATGACACAGCAACTCATACGAAACGGCTGGCACACAGCAAAT
Organism: Saccharimonadales bacterium (SeqCode); assembly: GCA_038319685.1. Lineage (GTDB taxonomy): Bacteria > Patescibacteriota > Saccharimonadia > Saccharimonadales > Saccharimonadaceae > UBA6022. The sequence continues at coordinate 54,747 of JBBQDN010000005.1, read as the reverse complement.
AAAGGCGAGGGCTACATTTTACTCGAAAAATAGGCGCCATATAAAATAACGACCGAATGGTCGTTATTTTATATGGCGGAGAGGGAGAGATTCGAACTCTCGGTACCATTGCTGGCACGACGGTTTTCAAGACCGTTCCCTTAAACCACTCGGGCACCTCTCCGTATCTTTTGTGTGGCTGAAAACTATATTAACAGATGACGGACAATTAGTCGAGAGGCTGTCTGGCCACAGCAGCCACCCATATTATATTTGCGCCGCCATCGCGCAGCGCCTGCGCACTGTAGTATAGTGTCGCACCTGTCGTCACGACGTCATCAATCAATACATACGGAACATCCGGTTCTAACAGACCACGACATCCAAATGCCTGCTTAGCTTGTTGCTGACGTACCCTAAAGCTCGCATCCCGTTGTTTGGTATTTGTTTTGCGTACGAGGACGTTTTGCGTCACAAGGCCTCGTTTTTTGGCAATATATCGTGCAATCAGGGCCATATGGTCATAGCCTCGCTCTCGTATATGGCTACCGACCGTCGGAATCGGCACAATAATTGTCGATGGAGGTAATTCCGGCAGTCGACTAAGGAGTAGTTCGGCAATATCACAGTATCCAGCCTTGGCCCGGCGAAATTTATACACCCCAATAAGCCGCTGCAGACTATCCGACCGTTCGCCGACACACCAAGCTTTTTGATAGGGGACTTTGCAGCGCCGACAAAGATTGTCCGTACCTGTTAGGCACTGACACACGATACAGGTTTCAAGTGGTTCCTGAATGATGTCATATTTACAATTATCGCATAATAAGGTACCTGTTTTACCACATCCAGAACAGTAGTGCGGAGCGATGATGCCAAGTAGTCTATCTATCATTGTGTTTTTTACGTTTACATACCCTGTTGCATTGATTATACCGCATAGCTCCGTTATACTGTAAGAGACTACTTGTCAATAGAGCCTAGAGAAAGTGGAGGATATCATGGCCCGTAAACAGAATGATGATCTCTTGATCGAAGATGAACTCGCAGCCGCGTTTCTAAACGATGATGATCTAACCGTACAGCAAGAACACGTTACAGCCGCACCAGCAGCTGATAATGGCACATGGGAAGAATCAGAAGATGATTTCCCGGGTCAACTCGCAGTTGATGTCTATGAAACAGACGAACGATTAGTCGTCAAAGCCCGCACCGCAGGTGTGAACAAAGAAGAACTTGATGTCAGTATCAGTGATGGTATTTTGACAATCAGCGGGACTCTTAGTAGTGGTGACGACACTGATGCAACCAACTGGCACATTCAGGAATGTTATTGGGGCGAATTTAGCCGTACACTCGCACTTCCTGTTGCTGTCAAAGAAGATGAAGTCGAAGCAGTCCTAAAAGACGGCGTCCTCACCATCAGCTTTAGTAAAGTCAAACAGGAACAAGCCAAGAAAATTACAATTCAGTAGTTACCTAGGTTTTGCCCCGTAAATAACCCGCATGTATGTGCGGGTTATTTACTATCCTAAAGAAGTACGCAATTATTCTCTAAATAAATACTCCCCTCTGTAGTAAGAGGGGAGTATACAAACGAGCGTCTGCTAAACTATGGTGCTGAGAAACTTGTAATAACGAAGTTGACCAGTGCGTACGCAATGATCGCAACGATAATACCGATAACCGCATACAGAATGGTGTTTTTTGCACCGGTAACTGCACTGCTTTCACCACCTGATACCACATAGCGGATACCACCGATGATCAACATGATGACAGAAATCGCACCAATGATGTACAGCATCACGTTTGTGACGGTTTTAAACACACCATCCGTACCATCAAGATTATCTTGTTGGCCAGTACCTTTACTGTCAGCTGCACCGTTGCTGATACCGCCATTGAATGCGGCGTTCGCGTTTGTTGGGGCAACGGCTGGAAGCGCCAGGCTTACACCAAGTGCAACAACTGGAACCAGAAGGAGGCTCTGAGCTATTTTCTTTAATGTTCGTTTCATTTTTAATTCCTTTCTTAGGATTTACTCTCTTTAGTTTATAGCAGATTGGGCGCTATTTGTTAATAGCCATTTGGCTTATGCTTTCCTGAATATGTTAGTTTACGGGGCTAGCTAAACGCACCGACGACAAAGTTAACAATCGCATACGCGATAATCGCCACGATAAGTCCCACTACAGCATACAGAATTGTATCCTTCGCACCTTTGGTCGATGAACTATCACCACCCGACAAAACATAGCGCAGGCCACCGATAACAATCATGATGACCGCCGCAACACCGGTGACATACAGGATCACGTTGATGGCATTTTTGATACCCGCGTCAAGCGTTCCACTGGTGCCGCCACCAACATTCGTCACGCCTTTTTTGATTTCATCCGCCGGAGTTGCATAGCTCGTTTGTGGACTAAGTACTAAACTTCCCGCACCAATCGCAAATAATGCAACGAAGCTCACAATAATCATCTGTAGTTTTTTCATATACTTCCTTTTTATTACTTTCATATTAAAATCTCCCAACGACAAAGTTAACAATCGAAAACGACAGAATAGCGATCACCAGACCAATAACTGCGTACAAGATCGTATCCTTCGCACCTTTAGTTCCCGATGAATCACCACCCGACAAAACATAGCGCAGGCCACCGATAACAATCATGATGACCGCCGCAATACCGATAATATAAATGACTGTATTAATCACGGTTTTTATCGTACTGTCGGCTCTGTCGGTTCCAGCCGCCTTACAAACCTCAGACCCAGGATCAACCGAACAGGCAGGGAATACGTTTACTGCGTAAACAGGTGCAATAGCACTAACCGCCAGGCACGTGGCCAGCGCAAACATCATGACATATTGTTTCATTTTTTTCATATTAAAACCTTCCTATGACGACTTGTGTTATCGTAAACGCCATAATAATAATGATAAGCCCGACCGATGCATAAATAATTGTATCTTTTGCTTTGGTGATATTGCTCGCAGTACCCCCCGATACAACATACAGTAGTCCGCCAATAGCGATCATCAGCACGGCAATTGCACCCGCCCAGAAATACACTGCGTTAAGGATAGCAGCAAGTGTTACGCCGTCCGCACTGATTGTCGGAATGCCCGTCGCATCTACTCCACCCACAACAGTTGTTGTGACGACATTGACAATCGCCACCGACGACATCGAAAGCACCAACCCAATCACTGCATTAATGATTGTTTTTCTGGCTTTTACTGAATCATCCGGCGATCCAGCACTGGTAATATATTTAAACCCACCAACAATTATAAACGCGGCAGCAACATAGCCAGACACCAGTAAAATAATCTCGACAACATTCAGGACAATCCTCCAAATAAATCCCGACAAACCTCCGGGGAAACTTGACGGGTCAAGCACCCTACAATCACCACCGATCATTCCGTCATACCAAGCGGGAATCCCGAAAAAACTTGTCGCACATGCAGCGCTTGCCGTTTGAGGCAGGGCAGTTGTCACCAGTGCACCCCCGGTTGATGCAACAAAAAATATGGCAAGTACCCAGTTCTTAATTCGTGATTTTACGGTGACGTTACGGTATGACATTAAATATCCCTCCCGGAATCAGGAAATTAAGGATCGCGGTCATAAAGAGAAAACAAACCAGCCCAATCACCGTATTTGTAATAACAGTAATTGCTTTTTTCGTTTGTTCAGCACTTCCACCGGCGGTTGAATACAAAATAGCCCCATAGGCAATCGCCCCAACAGCCAATATACCAATTCCGGCGGTCATAATATTAATGACTAGTATCAATATACCCCAAACACCACTGTCTTTGAGGTCACCAGTTTCTCGTTGACTACAGGTGATAATCGCAGTATTTACCTTACCACACTGACTCTGTGCCAATGCCGGAGTAGTCCCAATCGATAGGCCAATTATACCCAGGGTGACCGTACCTAGTAGTGACATCTTTATTGTTTGTTTTAGGCTCATAACTATCTATAATGTACGACAAAAACGCGCGATTGGCAACAATATCGACAATGAGTGTTTTTTTGGTACTATAGTATATGGTATAAAGCTCCGCGGGGCATTGACTTTTATGACATATAGTGCTATTATTATTTGTATGTGGGACGTGAAAAAGTACGTTTCGCATAGGGGTAACTCTATGCGAATGTTGTTTGTTTTTGCCATGACCGCCATCTTGGCTATCCTTTCAAGTATCCTTTTTACCGTCCAGCCAACGCATGCTGCTCCTGCCGACGCTACGTGGACAGGTCAATCAATCAGTTACGACGGTAAAACCTTTACTGGACCGACCGATGCAACAGCTACGGATGGCCTTGGTATCACTCCTGGTAGTAAATACTATACTTCTATCGATTCAGCACCGATTGCCCCGGCAATTCTGTCTAAAGCTTACGTTATTTATTTTGCACCCGGTACCGATCCGCCGACAGCAGCCGCCGCAACCTATGTCACCTATGACTACACGCCGCCTGGTGTCTATACCAACCCATCATCACCATCAACCGTTAATATCACCCCGTCAGCAGCAAGTCCCACAACCAGCACGACAAGCTGTGTGGTCGATGGTATCGGCTGGATTGTCTGTCCTGTCACCAATTTCCTCGCCAAAGCAATGGACTGGCTGTTTGGCATCATCAGTAGTTTCCTCGAAGTGCGACCGGTGCAAACAAATCAGCAGGCAGCACTTTACCGTGCTTGGTCAGTCATGCAAAGTTTCGCAAACGTTGCGTTTGTCATTGCATTCCTCATTATTATTTACTCACAACTCGTTGGTGGGATGATGACCAATTATGGTATCAAGAAGCTACTTCCGCGCCTCATCGTCGCGGCTATTTTAGTGAATATATCGTACTGGATTTGTTCGGTTGCGGTTGACGTGTCAAATATCCTTGGCTATTCTATCCAAGATATCTTTATTTCGATTCGTAACCAAATCGTCGGAACCACTGGGAATAGCTGGAACGTGACCGGTTGGGAAGTCGTGACCGCTGCAGTGCTCGGTGGTGCAACAGCGCTCGGGGCAGGGGCAATCGCCGTTCATTCGGCAATCGTTGCAACAGGTGGTGGATTTGCTGCTGCGATCTACTTACTCCTTCCAGGACTGGTCATTGTCTTGCTCGCAGCAGTCGTCGCCATCCTCGTGCTCGCCGCTCGTCAGGCACTTATCACGATTCTTGTCATCCTCTCACCACTCGCATTCGTCGCATTCCTTTTACCCAATACTGAAAAATTATTCGATAAATGGAAAGATACATTCATGACCCTCCTGATCATGTTCCCGATGTTTTCGATCGTATTCGGCGGATCGCAGCTGGCAGGAACGGCGATTATTCAAAACGCCGATTCAATCGTTATTCTCATCCTGGGTATGATGGTGCAGATCGCTCCAGTTGTTATCACACCACTCCTGATTAAACTGAGTGGTTCACTGCTTGGCCGTATTGCCGGTATGGTCAACAATCCGAAAAAGGGCATTTTAGACCGTACCCGTAACTGGAGCAAAGAACGGGCTGACCACCATAAAGCTCGCTCACTTGCAACCCCACCAAAACGTAACGCCTTCCGCGCCAGTGCCCAGCGCAAACACGTCAAACATATGCGCGAACAACAATGGAAGAAAGCCTACGAAGCCGAATCCGAAGCACACGGTATGGGTGATAAGGGCTACCAGGACGCTAGCCATCGTATGACTCATGCAGGTATTAAGAAAGATACCGCTCAAGCTGTTATAGACAAGGCATTTAACGATATGCGCCTCAGTAATGTCCGAGTTCGTGCTGATGAAACGAATCTTCGCATTGCTAAATTAGATGTCTCTATGTCTGAAGCACAAGTTGAAGCGGACCAGGAACGCTACGCGATTACCAACCCAGGTATGCGTGCACAGAGACTAACCCAACACCTTGCCACCCGCCAAACAGAAGACGCAAAAGCAACTTGGGACGCTGAAACAAAAGAATGGGAAAGTGGTCGTGGTGGCACTGCGTACGCCGCAGGTACACCGATGAGTACCCTTGTTAGTGATAGTCATGTCACCGCACAGTCTATTGCAATACAAGGAATGCGTAAACAACAAGCCGAACGTGCTGGACAAATTGACCTCGCAGATGCCCTCAAGACGGATCCTATACGGCTTGTGCTCGCAGGTGGAGTTATGGGTGAACAAGGCCAAAACTCAGTTCTCGCAAGAGCAAAGGCAACCGTTAGTCAATCGTACGTAGAGGACACAAAGAACATTCAAGACACCATGGACTACGCGCTATCGACGGACATTGGCCGTTTGGAGACTGCTTTTAATACGTCGACGACATTATCTCAGCGCATCGCATATGCAAATACCATCGCAAAAAATGGCCCACCCGGTATCGCAAAACTTGCTGATATTATTACAACCTACGAAAGTAGCGCTCCTGCAACTCAGGATCTACTCGATTTCAAAGAAGTACTTGGTATGAATGGCGATATCCGTAAGGCCGGAAAGAGCTTCGATGATTGGATTAACAACGCCAAGGGTCCAACAGTAACGTTTAATACAATCAATGAAGATATCGCGACTTGGAGAAACTTGGCATCCGATAAGTTTGCCGCATCAAACTCAACAATGCAGCATCATGCAATTGATAAACTTACCGATCCTGTAGCTGGAGATCCTGTAGCGTATGCGAAACTCATAGGAAACCTTACGTCCAGCCCTGAAACCCTGCGTCTCATTAAACCTGAGATCCGTGACCGACTTGGTATTTAGTCCATAAACACATCCGTTTTTTAAAATCAATTCTTGACATATCAATAAACATGTTGCTTTTTATTAAAAAATAGTGTATAGTAAAAGCATTAGTACATTACGTGCCCAAGTAAGCGCACAAGGAACTGTAAACCATGGCTTTTGAAACATCAGGACCAAACCCAGAACCATCATCACGTAGTGCAGCGGAACAAGCCCGCCACTCGGGTCTTATTGGACCCGACGGAAAACCTATTGAGGTTCCCGGAACAAAACACTATAGAGAAACTGGTCTTCCTGATGCTGTTGCTGATCAGGGTTGGCTCGCTCCGGATACCATTTCTAATCCAGGTGGCGTTGGTTCCTATGTTCATACGGAAGTTCCATTTGCTATTCCTGGGGATTTAAGTGAAAGTGCCGGCCCAATAACGGATGCTGAAATGGCAGCGGGTCGTGCTCATCTCGAAGCACTTCATATACAACACAACAAACAACCTAGGTCACTTGGTTCAAAAATTCGTATTGGTGCGCTTGCGCTTGTATTTACAGTAGGTGCAGCAGTTGGCATCAAAGCAGCGACGTCTAGTAACGAATCTACTCCGTCAAATGTAGAACCGACGGCCACTGCGCCCGTCATCCCTGGCACACTCGCACCTAGCACTGTCGAACAAGGCGCAACTAGTGTCGTTATAGAATCCACTCCTGCACCTACGTCCGAAGTAGGGGTACCAGCAAGTGGCGATATGGGATCATCAGTAACGACAACGCCCGAAACAACTGTTTCCGAAAATGATCCTCTTAAAGGTGGGGCTGGACTTTGGGATCAACTATCTCCCGAAACCCAAGCATCTTTTAATCAAATCGCTGCGAAAAATTGGTCAGAAATGGATCCATTGACATATAGCAAAGAGGCATCAGGGAAAGAGTTTGATCAAATGGCCACTTTCCTTTATCGCAATAATGTACTGGATGCGATTGCTAAGATTCGACTCGACGACCCTGCGCTAGCTAGTGACCTGGAAAAGTCTGTTGATATAACAGTCGATAGCTCAGATCAGAAAGTACTCGACAATGTTAAACTCCGTGATTACCTTGCTTATTATATTGGCTCGCAAAACAAACAGCTTGGACGTCTTTACCTTGAAAGTATTAACTTTGTCGGTCTTCGAGCATATCAACCTGCCGTCGATGCATACAACAGCCATGATTTTCAACAAGACGATATTCCTGCATATGAGACAGCTACGCCTCTTGCAGATTCAATTCGCAAACCAATAAACCCAACGAGTTATTCAATCGACTTTACTAAAGTAGCGCTAGGTAATAGTACTGGTTACTCGGAACTGGTTTTTGTAGTACACGATGTGGTAAATCCTAACACCGGCAAGACTGAGTCTGCCATCTACACCTCAGACGTATTAACAGTGCAGTAGTTCTTGTTGCTAAAATGAAAAATACCAGCCCTAACGACGGGCTGGTATTTTTATGTCTAGTGTTGTTAAATGTAATCATAAGGTTTATGACATGAAGACAAAAATAAAGTACTCACTACTTGCACTTTTGATGATCGTTTCGACGGTTATTAGTACTATTTCTCTATCGAATCTCGCACTTGCGGCCCCCGTGGATAATGTTTCAATTGATGATCAAGCAAATGCATTCATCTACTACCGTGCTCTAGCGGCATGTGCTAAAACAGCTCCGTTTAGACCTGTCGGAAACACGTACAATATATCAGCAGGTGATGTTGCAAATGGATCATGGTTTAGTGTCGATCATTATGTGTCGACTGGTATTATTCGTAACGGCGATGCAGGGCAGCATGGTGGTACTTCGTATTGTGATCAGCCAGGATTCATCAGTAGCGCACTTGCTGCTTTTGGATATAGTGGAAAAACCGAGGCATTCTGCGACCTCTTTAGTAATGCAGATGTCAAGCGGACCAACGGCAGTCCATGTGGCGACGGTGGATCGGGTGATTTTTCAGTTTCAAGTGATACGGGTAAGAGGCTAGACTCGGTCAAACGTGCTATTGAGATAAAGTACTATGGAGGTGCGGGTAACCCAGGCCCTCCGGGCTACTTAGAATATTATATCGGTAAGGCAACCTTTGAAATGTATTGTGCTGACAAGATAAAGTCTGTCGCAACAGCCACGACCGACGAAAAAGCAGGTGCCATAGCGGTAGCTATTATCACCGATGCGGGCGCCAGGGAAGATTGGCTCTATAAACCAAAGGCAGATATCTCTTTTAATACCGATAAAATCTATACCTATGGACTGGAAAATGGTGACGGCAACAATCCAACCTGCGCGCAAATCAAGGTTCTCATGATGGATCCAAATGTCGATGCGTATGCAGCCTGGTACGCAACGCATAAGCCAGTCACTTGTAAGGACCAGTATCCGCGAGATGCTATCGGTTTAGCGGCCTGTGACGCTGGCTTTGTTCATAAGTCAGACCCAGCATACTGCGACATTACATACCCTGTCAGTTCATCTTCGGATCCTGACATACCCGGGAACACTGCATGTAAATTCGGTGCGACCAAGGCAGCCGGTGGGGCAGACGGTATTATTACTACAAACCCAACCGTCGACAATACAAAAGATAACCCAACTACTTGTGCGATTGACGGTATTGGGTGGATTGTTTGTCCTGTCCTTAAATTCATGGCGGGTATTGTTGATGGCGCCTATGGAATTGTCGCGAGTTTACTAACCGTACAACCAGTCGTTACGGGTTCAACTGGGATTTATAACGCATGGTCAGCTATGCGTAATATTTCAAATGTCGTATTCGTGATTGTCTTTTTGATTATTATCTTCTCACAAGTGACCAGCGTTGGAATCACTAACTATGGTATAAAAAAAATGCTCCCAAGGTTAGTTGCAGCAGCAATACTGGTTAATATATCTTTTTGGATATGCTCGATAGCAGTTGATGCATCCAACATTATCGGGACTTCTGTAAATGGTGTCTTTAAGGGTCTCGCAGGCAGTCTAACGGTTCCGGATTCAGCGACGATTAATGGGGCCTCTACGGGTGGTAGCGGTTGGCTAGGCCTTACTACCGCGGCAGTTATAGCAGGTGCTGCAGTGCTCTATATTACACTGTCTGCGTTACTTCCTGCGCTTATCGTTGCGTTACTGGCGATCGTGACGGTTTTCGTCGTACTTACAGTTAGACAAGCGCTTATCGTTCTGCTAATCGTTATCTCGCCACTGGCATTCGTCGCGTTTCTATTACCAAATACTGAATCATTATTCAAAAAATGGCGAGGTCTATTCCAAACAATGCTATTAATGTTTCCTATTATCGGACTAATGTTTGGAGCATCAGCACTCGCATCACAGGTTATTATATCTACTGCCAGCTCACAAGCATCCTCTCCACCTTACATTGTTGCAATTCAAATTATGGGTGCGCTCGTCGCAATCGTCCCGCTTGCGCTCACGCCAATCATCATGAAGGCCGCCGGTGGTGTACTTGGCAAGGTTGGCGCATTTGTTAATAACCCAAACAAAGGTCCGTTTGATCGTATGAAAAAGGGTGCACGTGGATTCGCTGATGACCAAAAAACGCGACGCGGTATCCGTGCTCTGGATGAAAATAAATGGTCAATGCCAGGTCGCGGAGCAGCACTAAAGAGAAGAGGCCGCATCGATACTCAACGATCCGGGCGTACTGATCAGCTGAAAGACCTTCAGAATGAAGCAATTTTGAAAAAAGCAGTAAAGGATCCTGAATTTGCAGCAAGTGTCGCCGGTGCAAACGCAGTTGGTTATCAGGCTCGAGCACAAGGACAGCTCAATAAAATTGATAAGGAAAAGGTTGAGAATGAAGAATTCCTTCTTAAAGCAAAGTTTGAACCGCATCAATTAGTAGCTGGTTTGCAGACAGAATTATCAAATGCAATAGCGACAGCTAATGATACTGGTCAATCTGAACAAGTACGAAGTGCTGCTGGCAATAGGGCACGAGCAGCGGCCGGAATCCTCACTAGTCAAACAGGAGCAAAGGGTGTTGCCGCCCTAAGGGAAACTCTTTCTACGTCAAATCCAGGTACTGATACTGAACTTGGTCAAAGTCTTCGCAAGGACATATCGAGTGCTGGTATTAAGGGTAAGGACGCTGGACTAGATGCGTGGTCACGAACAGCACCCGGCACTTCACTCACAGACGAGAGTTCGAAAGCCAGTACGTGGAGTGGATTATCTCATGAACAAATCGCCGGACAAACTGAATCAGCTATCCAGTCTGCAGCTAGCTCTGGAGGTCTGACTGGTGAAACTGCTGCTGCTGTACTCGGTAATGAAAAAATTAGTGCAGGCATGGGAACAAAAGAAAAGGCTGCCCTACAGTCAATTGCAGACATAAGTGCAAGAGCAAAGGGTGAGGCAAATTACGTATCCGACGTCGATAGCGCACAGCAAACTGCTATCGACCATGCCGGCAGACTACGAGAAACAGGTCGTGAAACAAATATCGAGATTGCTCATGAAGATGCTTCGATGCAAAATGCGCTCCATGATATGGAAAATCGTAATAATAACGGCAGCTAACGCAAACAAGATTTAGTGTTCATTATACGAAGCACACCGTTACGATGGTGCGCGTTCTTGCATTTAAAAAACCACGAGTATGATGACCGCGACATTGTGACAAAATGATATACTAATAACCAGTATGGCGGTCTATAAAGTACCTCAAGATGTTGAAGCTGATGACAAACTCATCGGGCCGTTTAGCTTTCGCCAATTTATTTATTTAATTATTGTTGCGATATCTGGTGGGCTAGCGTGGGGGCTGGCACAGTTATTCATCCCACTAGCGGTTATCCCGCTACCGATCATCCTGTTTTTTGGTGCACTAGCACTGCCGCTGCGCAAAGATCAGCCGATGGAAATTTATCTGGCAGCGATTGTGTCGTTTTATTTAAAACCCCGTCGAAGGTTATGGGAACCAGATGGTATTCAATCATTGGTCGAAATTACCGCGCCAAAGGTAGTTGAAATTCAACGTACGAAAAATATTTCACAAAACGAAGCACAAAAAAGACTTTCATACCTGGCAAGTGTGGTTGATAGTGGGGGCTGGGCAGTTCGTGGCGTGCCGATGCCAACAGGTCCAGACAATTCAATGGTGACTGATATGTTTTTCGCCGCTCAACAAACCGAAGATGTCCTCGATGACGACGCCAAGGTATCGCAGTCATTTAATAATATGATCGGTCAAGCTGACGTCAAACGTCGCCAGGACATGATTAATCAAATGCACCAATCCGCGATTCAACCAGCACCTGTTATGACACCTCAGCCAGAACCTGTTGTTATTCCAAATCCCTACACTGCGCTCACCCCCCCGACTCCCGTCGCACAACCAGCGAGTGACCCTCACGTCGTGTTCGACCCATACCCAAGTGCAATCCGCCAGACCGTCATACAGCCACTCGGAGGGGCCACTGTCCCACAGTCTACTGTAATCGCCAGCCAACCCCAAACAGCCGTCTCACGACCAACACAGGCTGCTGTTACACGCCCCACACCCGTCGCGCAAATCACTGAAACGAAAACTAGCGAGAATCACGTCTCTCCTGATATAATAAGCCTTGCAAGTAACTCTGATCTCTCTATAGAGACAATCGCACACGAAGCTCATCGAATTCGTCAAAAACAAGAACATCATGACGATGAAGTAGTAATATCACTGCGATAGAGATAGAGGATAAGGTAGGAAGAGTGGGGAATCGTGCCGCCAAATAATCAACCAATTCCGGGTCAAGCATCGACTGCGCCTGTCGCAAACGTGCCAACTACTGGACAGGACAAGGAAGAAGTCGTCAAAAAACAAACTGGGCAAAATTCTACCCAGAGTAGTTTGCTGATATCTGAAATCCGTGATGGGATGGTGATTATGAACGATGGTAGTTTCAGGTCGGTCATCGCGTGTAAGTCAATTAACTTTGACCTCATGAGTAGTCGTGAACGCGAAGGTGTTGAGTTTAGCTATCAGAACTTCCTTAACGCGCTGTATTTCCCCGTACAAATCTTTATTCGGTCACAGCGCGTTGATATTGGCCCATACATCGACCGGTTGTCGATGATTCGTAAATCACAAGACAATATGCTTTTAAACGTCCTGATGGATGACTATATTAACTTTATCGATATCTTGTCCCAAGAAGCAAATATTATGGACAAGAGTTTTTTTGTTATCATACCATTTTTCCCAGCGGGTGACCTGACGAATATTGTTGAACAAGGTAAGGGATTTTTCGGTAAAGTGTTTGCAAAACAAACAGTCAGCGCAACAAAAATTGACAAAGCGTCATACGACAAAGCCAAAGATGAGATTAAAAACCGGACCGATTCAGTCATGAGCGGACTATTTCAAATCGGCGTCCGCTGCATTCAGCTTAATACCAAAGAATTAGGTGAACTATACTACAACATGTACAATCCCGACACTGCTGTTCGTGAACCACTCGGTAACTTTGAAGCCGTGACCAGTACCTATGTTCGTAAAGGTCAAGGCGAAGCTCCACGGCTTGGTGTTGCTGGCGAGGAGACAGTCTAATGGCTAAAAAACAGCTCGATCCTATTGATATCGCTGCTCAGCAGCGTGCACGCGAACAAGCCGAAATCGAACAAGCCTTTTTAAAGGGCATGACAACACTCCGCGACCTAATTGCACCGAGCAGTCTCGAAATTCATTCAAGTCATTTCCGACTCGGAACAAAATATGGCCGAACGCTATATATCTATGGTTATCCCCGCCAAATTTACACTGGATGGCTTAGTTCATTAATCAATATCGACGAAGTGCTCGATATTAGTATGTTTATTTATCCGGTCGAAAGCCAAGTTGTATTACAGAACCTCCGTAAAAAAGTAACGCAGCTCGAAGCAACCATGTCGATCAACAACGAAAAGGGTCGTACGCGTGATCCTGGACTCGAAGCAGCCCTACAGGACGCCGAGGAACTGCGCGATGAACTACAGGTTGGGTCAGAACGATTCTTTCGATATGGACTTTACGTTACTTTATACGCCGACAGCCTTGATGAACTGAGTTTCGTACAACACAAAATTGAAACGTTATTTGGTCAACAACTTATTTTCAGTAAGGTCGCCAGTAGTCAACAAGAACAAGGTTTAAATAGTACCGTGCCACAAATGACCGATCAGCTGCAAATTCGTCGTAACATGAACACCGGTGCGATCAGTACGAGTTTTCCATTTACCAGCGCCGATCTGACTCAGGAAAAAGGTGTGCTGTACGGTATTAATATGCATAATAATGGCCTGGTTATTTTCGACCGTTTCTCTCTGGAAAACGCAAATATGGTGGTGTTTGCAAAATCTGGTGCAGGTAAATCGTTTACGATTAAACTTGAGGCCCTCCGTAGCATGATGGTCGGTTCAGAAATATTGATCATCGACCCCGAAAACGAGTACCAAAAACTCTGTGATGCCGTCGGTGGCAGCTACATCCGTCTTAGTCTGAACGCCGATACTCGTATTAACCCGTTTGACCTGCCACGAGTGATCGACAGTGACGAAGCTGATGACGCCCTCCGTGCCAACCTTGTTACACTTCACGGCCTTCTTAGACTCATGCTTGGTGGGACGCAAACAACCGCCGCAGGGCAGGCGATGTCAGCCCTCACCCCTGCCGAAGAAGCCGACCTTGACCAAGGACTTATTGATACCTATGCCCGTGCCGGTATTACGAGTGATCCATTAACCCATAACTCACTGCCGCCAACTATTTCCGACCTTTACGATACACTCCTTCATATGGGCGGGACTGGTCCTGCACTGGCACAGCGCCTTCGTAAATACACATCAGGAACATTTGCTGGTATATTTAGCCAGCAATCAAATATCGATATCAATAATAATATGGTGGTATTCAATATTCGTGACCTCGAAGACGAACTTCGTCCAGTCGCTATGTATATCGTCCTGTCACACATCTGGAATATTTGCCGTTCAGTTCAGAAAAAGCGCATGCTCATCGTCGATGAAGCGTGGCAATTGATGAAATATGATGATTCTGCGAACTTCTTGTTCAGCCTGGCAAAACGTGCCCGTAAATATTACCTCGGACTCACCACGATCACTCAAGATGTCGAAGATTTCATGGGCAGCAAAATGGGTCGGGCAATCGTCGCCAACTCATCGATGCAGTTACTATTAAAACAATCGTCTAGTGCTGTCGATGTTTTGTCAGATGTATTTAAATTAACCGAAGAAGAACGAAAACGCCTTGCGAATTTCCCGGTTGGACAGGGGTTGTTCTTTGCCGGACAGAACCACGTCCATATTCAAATCGTCCCCTCCCAGACCGAACAAAATCTCATTTCAACCAATCCTGCCGATAGTGTTAAACCAACTAATCAACCGCCGACCACGGGGACACCAGTTGCAAATTCTGGCTACATGAACCCTGGCGAATATAGCGTATAATAGAAGTATTTTATGGCTCTGAGAACTAACGATACCAAAGAAGAACAAGATGCCGCCTACAATCCCGGCGAGGTTCAAGCTGCCGAACAGTTCCCCGACGCCTACGCAAAACAAGGTACTGATGACGCCGAGGCATTTGCCAATGACCCAGCGAACCATGATAGTGGTGATAGTTCCGATTCTGGATCTGGTAAAAAATCAAATCAGTCCAGTAAATACGACGGTGATGGCAATAAAAATCGCAATGATGCCAAAGATAAAGAAGAGAATACCGGCGGGTGGAAAAATTCAACCACAGCAGGTGGCGCACCTGCCTCAAATAACCGTTTGAATTTTAGTAATATTTCAAAAGTTTTCAAAAAAAAGGGTGCAACTGGTTTCATTCTCGCCTTGTTATTCGGCGGCGGCGGATTCTTTGCTTTCACGAGTCTTTCGATCTTACCTGTACAACTAAAAGAAACGATTATGGGTGATTTGGATGATCAACTAACTGCAATGGACTTTCGTTCTGATCATGTGCTCCGTGCACGACTTAGCGGACTTTCGCCAAAACTAAGTGTTTGTACGGGAGTAAAAATTCGCTGTAAATTTACTTCTATGTCAAACAGACAGATTTCAAAGTTTGAAAAGGCTGGTTTTAAAGTAGAAAGAGAAAATAGCCCAATTCCTGGACGAAGTAAAGTTACGGGTTTGACGACACCCGATGGAAAAAGAATGGGTGATCCGGGAGAATTAACAAGATTAGCGAAGACAGACCCTGGCCTCAGAAGTGCACTCCATAAAGCATATAATCCTAAGTTCGCAGGGTTTTCGGATTCAATTGCTAAAAAAATGTTTGCGAATTTTAAAACGGATAAATCAAAAAAGGTCGTAGGTGCGACGGATGAAGAACGAAACAAAGCAGTCGATAACGCCACCGCGGGTGATAAAGCTTTTACGGGACTTGTCGATAAAGCGAGCGTTGTCCAAGAAGATAGTAACGGCAAATATTATCTTGACGGAACTGATAAAGTATACGAAAATCTCCCTGACGGAACCGCCAACCCGAGGTTTACTGAAATTGCTAGCAATCCAGGTCAAGTGGGGCATATTAATGATATAGCTGGTGCTGGAAAGAAAGCAACGGGTGGAGTGTTAAAAGCAGGCTTTAAAGGACTATCTATTACAGGAGCAGCTGATACTGCCTGTACTGTGTATAACACTGCACGTGCTGTTGCAGCGGCCGCAAAAATTACCCGCGCCATACAACTTGCGCAGTTTGCGATGGTGTTTTTTAATTTTGCAGATTCCATCAAAGCAGGTGATGCGACAGATACAGAAGCTAATTATATCGGTAAAAAACTAACCGCCGTCGATACAACTAAGTATGCAACTGATGAGTCAACAATTACAGGTGCCGACTCATCTGGCGTTATTCAAACAAAACAAACAGAAAACCCATTCTACGGCAAGAATGCACTTGACTCACCGGGCTACAAAGTAGCAGCCTATAATGAAGCGCCAACTTTAACGTCACGTTCAGCACAGTATATGGTCGGAGGAGGATTAACTGGTACACTCGCAAATGTTCTTGATACTATTGCAGGTGTTATTGGTGCTGGAGGCGGTAACTCTAAAGAAGGACGTGCGAATATTCGTAGTGTCTGTAAAACAGTGCAGAGTTGGTGGGCGCGTACGATTGGTCTGATTGGTGGTCTGGTTTCTTCGATTGGAACTTTCGGCATTAGTACTATTGTATCCGTTGGTGGTTCACTCGCTATTGGTTTTGCGATGCCGTTCCTTGAAGCATCCCTGGCAGATATTGTGGCCGGTACGGTTGTTAACCATGACACAGCAGGTGTCGATGCGGGCGATGCAGTGTTTGCCGGTGGAGGTGCGTTACTTGGTGGTTTTGCACAAAAACGTGGACTTCAACCTGGCAATAAACAGACTCTTAAGTCATATTTTGCCGCCACAAATGAAGTCAAACAGCAAAACATTGCCTCAGAAACATATGACGCGAAAGATACACCATTTGATATTACAAAACAATACTCCTTCATGGGATCGCTGGTCCGTAAAATAAATCCGACAATCGTCGGTTCGATGAGTAGCGTATCGGCAGCTATGACAACTATTCCAACATTTATTGGAACAGCATTTAGTAGTATTATTCCACAAGCAAATGCTGCACAGATTTTTAACGAAGATCGATTTAGTAAATGTACTGATTCTGGTTACGAAGATGTTGGGATTGACGCTGATGTTTTTTGTAATGTTCGCTATGTACTACCGAACGATGAATTAAATATGGATTCAACAGTTGCTGTTGATTACATGCTTGATCATCAGCAAATTAACGGTGATACTGGCGAAGCTATTACTGACAGTCGCTACGCGCAGTGGCAGAAATCATGCACTGATAGGCAAGCTGGGTGGGGTGAATCTGATGAAGCTGACGATAATAACGGTGTAGGACTTGGTGCCGAATGTCTGACCGACGGTGAGGGGGGTGACTACAAATACTTCCGCGTCTACAATATAGATAACCCGATTAATGACGGTATGGATGCGGAAGTTGACCCAAGTGCTCAAGGTGGCGCAGGAACAGCGGACGGAAGTACCGTATCTGCAACAGCCCCTGAAGCCTGTAAAACACTGGCTGCCGATGATCTAGCGCAAATTAGCTGCCATGCATTTAAATTCGATGATTATGGCTACTTATGGGGTGGTGGACATGACGGAACAGCTGCTGATTTTATGACGAAGTTTAATGCCGGTGGGTTTGTTGCTGGAACTGATTCGATTGTTGACTGTAGTGGGCTGATACGTATGTCAATCTATGACGCATTCGGCGTCGACGTCGGTGGTATTGCGACCTCAAATATGCTTGGAAATTCCAATTTCGTAGAGGTTTCAAAGGCCGATGCTAAACCAGGAGACATACTTCTACGAAGTGGTCATACGGAGATTATTGTGTCGAATGATGTTGCGGGTCAAAAATTCCAACAATTTGGGGCACATACTCAGGACACGGCTTTTCCAAAGCAAATCGGACCTGCTAGTGGAACGTACGGTGCTTGGGAACATGTCCTTCGATTTAAAAAATCAGGAGTAGCAGCATGATAACGAGAACAAAAATAATCATAAGTATATGTGCCTGTATCTTTACAGTAGCGGGTGTACTGACGTGGTATATACTTATGAAACAACCCTCTGAAATAGGTGTGACGAACGATACGGATACGACTAATAAAATCCCGGAGGTTATCAAACCTACCGTCACTCCATCGGTCGAAAATAGTCCAATTAAAATAAATCAATATCCGAATCGAACGGCAAGTGATTTAAATAGCGCTATAATAAAAGCAGCTCCAATGTCACTTGTTAGTTCAGTAGGGAAAGCTAATTTTACAATCGTCAGCTTTACGTCACCGGTCACAGCATGGTACATTGTAACCGTCAGACTAACAAACGTTCAAACTGATGATGCAAAAATCATCCTCAAAGATAACGGCACAGCCGCTGGAGGACTCGTCATTGTCGCTGGTCCAGGAACAACGTTTCCGGATACGACTAATTTTCCCCCACAAGTAAGGGTTGCACTTTCATGAAAACCATTCAAAAAATAGTCCTATCTCTTAAACGACTCTCACAAAGAGCTCTCATCTTGACACTTGCGAGCGCTTTTATTATATCAACAATCACACCGGCGGTCGCTTATGCTGTCGACGACCCCATTATAAAAGGTGATGACCCTGCGTTTTATTCCGGAAACGATATCCTCACTTATAGCCGTACGGCAAAATCTTGCTCCGCCACACCTACTGGTGTCGCAACTGCAGCACCAGCCACAATCACCCCGGAACAAAAAATCGCACAAACGTTTATTGTCGGATACGACCCAACTCAGACCGAAGCAGTGAATAAAGCAGTGACTGATTTTAAAATTGGCGGCGTATTCTTTAACGGAGCTGACTTCTCTAAATTAACTCCGGCATTCTTTAAAGCCCTTAATGATACTAATGGTACGCCGATGTTTATTAGTGCTGATGACGAAGGTGGAGATGTGACTCGTTTTGTCCCTGATATGCCATCTGCGCAGGATATGGGTGCGAGTATGTCGGCGACGGATATCGAGGCCCAAGGTAAAAAAGTCGCCACTACTTTAATCGCAAATGGAGTAAACGTCGACCTAGCACCA
Organism: Saccharimonadales bacterium (SeqCode); assembly: GCA_038319685.1. GTDB lineage: Bacteria > Patescibacteriota > Saccharimonadia > Saccharimonadales > Saccharimonadaceae > UBA6022. Next base: position 35,350 of record JBBQDN010000005.1, on the reverse strand, counting down.
GTCCTTGATATTCAAAATTCTGCTGGTTTTATGACAACCTCTCATCGAACTTGGTCAACAAACCCAGATGTGATTTCAGAAAAGGCCGGCGCGTTTGCGAAGGGGCTTAGTAACGGAGGAGTAAAACCCGTCTATAAACATTTTCCAGGTATTGGTGATCTTACACAAAACACTGATAATGGTCAAGCAGCTTCGCAGAGTCTCAAAAACCTCGAAGATACAGGACAATTAAAACCATATAAAACACTAGGTAACCTTAATGGTGCCGCAGTTATGTTAAGTAATGGACGAATCAATGAATGGGGTTCAACACCTGTCAGTATCAATCCCCAAGCGGTTAATTACCTTCGTGAAATAGTTGGTTTTTCAGGCACTATTACCACTGACGATTTATCACCGATGGCAAGTTACTCTGGATTAACCGTCCCTGATGCAGTTGCTGCAGCTATGAATGCTGGTGTTGATATGCCTTTATTCACCAATACTGATATTGGGGCTGTCATCAAAACAGTGAAGGATAAGGTTTCGGCTGATAAAATCGAAGCCGCCTACCAACATGCAATTCGATTCCGCGGTGGAACACCTGTATCTACCGCCACAAGTAGTAATAATGCTGGGTGCTGCGCGGCAAGTTCAGCAGGATCAATTACACTGACAGGTAAGGATAATACTGAAAAAATACTCAGTTTCTTTATGAATAATGGGTTGACCCTTGCTCAAGCTTCAGGATTTATAGGTAACATGGTCCAAGAATCAGGATTAAACCCAGCTTCAGTACAACCAAGCACAACAACAAGTGATCCAAATTATGTTCCAAAAAGTGGGACTGGGTTTGGATTAGTCCAGTGGACATTCCCAGAACGGCAAGATCCTCTCGTTGCATTCATGAAAGCAAAAAAGGTCAATATGCTCGACATGGGTGGTCAATTAGGGTTCGTATGGGAAGAAATAAATAGCCCAAAGTGGTCAAAAATGTTAGAGATACTAAAAACAGAGACTGACCCAATCGAAGCGGCAATTACTATTCATGGACGCAAAGGTGAAAATATCAGAACTCCGAGTGATAATTTCCGTGGCTACGAAGAATCAAATGATTCTCCTAGCGATGTCCGTCGTGTTCGTGGTGGCGAAGCAAAACGAGTGTATGATCTTTACGTCGATAACGCGAGTATCGCACCAGGCGCGCCAACTTCAGCAGGAACTTCAACCACTGCATCCACGTCGGGCTGCACAGGAAATACAACCGGTACGGGTGTTGCGGCAGGTGATTTTGTATTCTATCGCCAAGGCGACCCGCAGTGGGGCCAAAAAGAATATTCTGGTGGATCGTATGCGGGCAATGCCTGTGGTGCAAGCGCACCGGCCATGGTGATTGCAACCTGGAAAGACAAGTCAATAAATCCTTATATCGTCGGAGAATGGATTAAAGCAAACTCAACACCTTATGATGCAGCTCAAATGCCAAGAATTCTGGAAAACTGGGGGGTGAAAAGTCAGCTATTATTCGCCTATACAGGTGCACCAGCAGGTATTAAAGATTCAATCGATGCGGCACTTAAAGCCGGAAATATGGTAATCGTGAGTGGTGCTGGTGCAAAACCATTTACTACCGCAGGACACTTCATCGTCCTCCGAGGCATCACTCCTGACGGCCAGTATCTTATTGGTGATTCCGCAGCACCATCTTCTGGAACTGACGCTTATAACCAAAAACCATGGGATCCAAACCTTATATACGGCGCGTCTGATTTCCGAAGTGCAACGATAGCGATAAAACCATAGAAAGGTATGATATGAAACGATATATTATTATAGCTAGCCTTATATTCGTCCTCATCTTGTCTGCCTTGGGAGTATACTTTATTTACCAAGCAAAATTCAAAGTCAGTTACGATACGCTCGATCCTGATACTGGCCAGATTATCACCGTTAACGGTGTAACATCGGGTGAAAAAGCAAGTGAATTCTCTCTATATGGAAGTTCACTCCTTATCGATAAAGGAATGGGCTCTCACCAATCTAAAAAAGTTGTATCACTACTAAAAACAACTGTCATTGATACATATAAAAACACCTATAAACAGGTAGCAATTAACGCAAAATCACTGACATATACCAAGAATACTAGAGTATATAGCTTTAAAGTGAGACTCGGCGAGGTTGATAGTAAAAAATATATATTTGTCACTATAACAGATATAGATATGTCACATTTTAGTCTAAAAATTGACGATGATACGTCAAAGACAATTAAAAATGAACCTTCGGTAGATATGTAAGGTGGGGAATATGATAAAAGATTTTATTGACAAAAACAGCAGGCTCATTACGCTACTAATAATCGGAGGAATAGTTATATTTGTCGTTATTGGTGGGATATTATTGTCCAAATCACAGCCACCGGCGACAGTTGATGTCAGAACATCATTCATCGACGACAATCCAATCACAACACGATTACCGTACATTGATCCGTATTATACAATTGCCTATAAAACGGTTGGTGAAACGAGTAATGATATTGTCATAACCATCCGGACACCATCACCACGTTATCGTTATGTGGCGATTGAAAAGTTAAAAGCCTGGGGATATGACGTTACCGATTATAAAATTGAATTTATTGATTTCAAGAATCCGTTGGAGAAATAAGCTATGTTATATAAATACCGAAAACTAATTATTATCTCCGTCGTACTTATCATTATCGTGACGCCAATACTTATCTATGCGAGTTACTTAAATTCGATTCAAAAACTTACTATTACGTTTGATAGTGCGCTGGTGAAAAAAATGGAATTATATAACGGTGAGCCAAATACGGGTATCTCTAGTTCGCTTGGAACACTCAATCAAGTTATTGAACAGGGTAAAGAAATAACTCTGAAAAAGGGGACGTATACACTCAAAGCAACTGGTGATAGTATTAAAAGCAAGACGATCAGAGTACTTGTCGGCGACAAACCTGTGACACAAAAAATAGATGTCGACTATAGCGATACATACCTCATGTCACAGCTCAAAGCTGAATTACCTGATATATTAGCTGCTCTTGACCGCGATAGCCCAACACTGAAAACACTTTATTCGTTAAACGAAGGAAAGTTATATAGTCATGGTGAATGGTTTGGAAGTACGCTTAATTACACCGGTAAAGAATCCCTTAGCCGTGATCGCCTGCGGTTCGTTATGAAAAAAGAAAAAGGTAATTGGGTACTCGTCACGAACCCACCCGGAGTCACACTCTCATCAAAACAATATCCTCAGATTCCTCATGACGTACTGAGTAAAGTAAACGCTATCGATCTAGGTCTGCCTGTTCTTATTAATTAAACAAGTTCAATATGATGATATGTTTTCGCTTCTGGTAATCCATGTGTGTTCGTCATAATAACCTGGTATGTCTTGATACTATCGACAAGTTTATGACGACGTGTTTCGTCAAGTTCACTGTAAACATCGTCAAGTAAGATAATTGGTTTCATGCCAAGTCCTGATTCAATAATCTTTACTTCAAGGAATTTAAGCGCAAGAACAACACTTCGTATTTCACCCCGTGACGCAACGGTCGTTGCAGGCATACTATTAAAGATAAAGTCTATGTCGTGTCGATGTGGTCCGACGCTTGTATTACCCATAGCTTTGTCTTTACTGTGATGTTCATGAAAATCACTCAGTAGTTTTTGTCTTGTAATGTCGTGTGAATAATGAATTTTCACCTCATCATCCGTATGTGCAATTGAATTATAGGTGTCCGACAGCTCGGATTGTAGTAATTCAATATAGTGAACTCGTTTTTGAATAATCTCTGCACCATATTCACTAAGTAATAGATCCCAAACAAACAGCTCGTCATCGGCAATATACTGCTTTTTAAGCAAATTATTCCGTTGCTTGAGTCCTCGTTCGTATTTATGAAGTACCGTCGTGTACAGTGGGTCTAACTGGCCTATGAAGCGATCAATAAATAATCGACGGCGCGCAGGTGAGCCATGGAGTAACCGAAGGTCATCCGGTTCAAACAATACAACCGGCCATTTGTGTTTTTGAGGTAAGCGATACGTCGTTTTACTGTCGATAATAAACCGTTTACGTCCGGTTGATTTCGATGAGTCAAACATTACACTGCGGGTCGCCTGGTCATCATCTAATAGATCGACCCGCCACCACTCGCTACTATGCCGAACAATATCCATATCAACCCCACGAAACGACGAACCACGCAGGGCAATATAGATCGCTTCGATAAGTGATGTTTTACCACTTCCGTTCGAACCCGTAATAAGTGTCACGCCGTCATGAATACTCACGTCCATCGTGATGTGAGTACGAAAGTTCTGAACCTTAAGTCGGCGCAACAGAGTCATAGTTAGCTTTTCAGTGGCATAATAATGTGTTTATAAATCACATCTTTGGTTGTTGTGGTCAGAACACACGGCGCAAGTTTACCGCTAAACCTGAAAATAACCGTGTCGCCGTCGATAACAGACAGTGCTTCGCTAAGATAGCGAGAATTAAGAGTTACTTGACCATCATGACTAATTTGCGCATCCGAATGAGAAGTGTTTTCACCAATTTGTGAAGCAATCGAGTGAATCGCAAAACTTTGCTTTTCTTTGTCTGCAGTAATCGTGATACTTCCACCTGATTCGCGGGCAAATAAACCGGCTATTTTTGTAATTCGTGTAAATTCATCGGTCGAAACAGTAATCTCGGTTTCTGACTTTGCCGGGATTAATTGACGATAGTCAGGATAATTCCCGTCGATCAGTCGACTGGTTACTTCAGATTCACCAATTCGAAACCGTACCTGGGTTTCGTCAAATAATACATCGATTTCATGAACGTCATCTGTAAGTGTCCGAAGTATTTCCTGAAGTGTAGTGGTTGGAATGATCGCCGCAATCTCACTTTTTGTTTCAATCAATTTTCGTTCAGATAGCCGATACCCATCCGTTGCCGCTAAATAGAGATAGCCTTCAAATGAGTGCCAAAATACTCCCGTAAGCACAGGACGAGTATTATCACTTCCACTGGTTATAATCGTTTGTGAAACAGCTTGTTTAAAATCGGTTGTATTAATCGTATAGTGAACCGATGCCGATTCATCAATCGTCGGGAGTTCAGGAAATTCATCAGCAATGACGCCATTAATTGTCGAACTATAACTTCCTGCACGAATATGTAAATTACTGTCTTTTACTTCTAGTTCAACAGTCCCTTTCGGAAGGCTTGATACGAACTCAACAACCAGTTTTGCAGGAATTGTAATAGCGCCTGGAGCGACTACTTTCGCACCAATATACTGCGTTGTTGCTATTTCCAAATTTGTCGCTGCAATAAGTAGGCGAGTGCCGTCTGTTCGAAGCAGAATATTACTAAGAATAGGAAGTTGTGTTTTACTGCTGGCGACTCGTCCAACTATTGTCAGTGCTTTTGAGAGATTTTCCTGAGTTACTGAGAGTTTCATTATTAGTTCCTTTTTAAATATTTCCTTTGGTGGTTGCTATTAATAGGGGCTGTGGAAACGGGGTAAAAAATGTGTTCAATAGAGGTAGATGGGTAATTTTAGGTGTGGATAGGTACGTGAGTAAGTAAGGTATAAAAGTTCGTATAACTAGCCATTTATCCGACCAAGTATCTTGATTTCGCTTGGTTGTATACATAACAGGGGATGATACCACACAAGTTATACTGGTTTGTATCCCCGTACTATGCACAGTTTTTCCACCAAGATATATTGTTTTACGCATAAAGTTTCTCTCGAATTTCTGCGACTTGCTCGCGAATCATGAAATCTAATTTCATAGCTTTTTCAATCTTTTCGACGGAATGAATAGCAGTAGTGTGGTCTTTACGTCCGAGTTCAACAGCAATCTTTGGGAAACTAAGGTGCAGTTCACTACGTAGTAAATACATGGCGATCTGACGCGGCACAACAATATGTTTGTCCCGTTTGGCGCTACATATTTCCTTACTATCAATTTGAAAGTGCCTGGCTGTTTTTTCGATAATCTGACGAGGAAGTAAGTGTTGTGGTCGCGAGACACGTATATTACCAATCAATCCTTCGGCGATTGAAATATCAGGTGTGACGCCGCGCATTTCAGCATAGGCAAGTAATTGATTTAATGCACCTTCAAGTTCACGAATATTTGTTTTAATGGTATTTGCAAGGTACTCAACTGTTTCACGGCCTAGTTCAACACCCGATAGTGACGATTTAGCCGCAATAATTGCACATCTGGTTTCAAAATCGGGCATCTGAATATCAATCGACATACCCCATTCGAATCGACTTCGCAGACGCTCGGTAAGAGTCGGGATGCTTTTTGGAGGTTTATCACTACTGATAATAATTTGTTTATTGTTTTGATGGAGCTCATTAAAAGTGTGAAAGAACTCCTCCTGAGTTTTTTCTTTACCGGCAATAAACTGCATATCGTCAACAATCAGGACATCGACATTTCGGTACTTATCCGAAAAACCTTTTTTCTTGAACCGAATACTTTCCAGGAATTCTTTGACGAACGTCTCGGAACTGATATAGAGAATTCGGGCATCTGGTTGATGAAGAGCAATTTCATTACCAACCGCTTGCATAAGGTGAGTTTTACCGAGCCCAACCCCACCGTATAAAAAGAGAGGGTTATATTTCGTGCCTGGTTGTGACGCGACAGCCTGGCAGGCAGTGTACGCCAGGTCATTACTTGACCCGACAATGAAATTAGAAAACGTGTAACGAGGATTGAGTCCGTTTTTCGGTGCAGCGTTCCTTGATATCAATGAAGACGGTTTTGACATTAATTCATCAACCCGTGATTCATTCTGAGTCACTTCTCGGCTTACGATTGTTTTATGAGTCGTTCGTACTGTATAAGTAATTTTTCGAGGAGACGCACCGTTTTTTAGTAATATGTCTTTAATCTGTTGATTAAACTTTTTTTCAAACTGGGTTTTTGCAAAAATATTCGGAACAGCAATCGTAAAAACATCGTCATTACTACTTATAAGTTCGGTATTTTTAAACCACGTTGTAAAAGCAGCATGCGAAACTGATAATTCGATCTCGCCAAGTACACTCTGCCATAACCCACGATCCATTATAAAAAACCTATCCCTTTGGTCGTTTCTACCTCAAACTTGTATTACTTTTAGTATAGCCGTGTCATAAGTTTTCCACAACCATCAATCCGTACCGTAATATCGCAGAGACAAGGGGTGCTAGTTTTCCACAGTGAGCCAGTCAATCTATAAAAGTGTGGATAACTGTTCAATGTATGTGGAGAAGTTTTTATTATTAGACAACAACAGCCAACCTTGTTCAATACATAACCTTGCAAAAAAAAGATAAAAAAGCTACAATAGCAAGGATATGCCAAAACGAACCCACCAACCACACACCCGCCACCGCGCTCGTACTCACGGCTTTCGTGCACGTGTTTCGACCAAGGCTGGACGTGCTGTTATTAAGCGTCGCCGAATTAAAGGTCGCGCTCAACTGACCGTCTAAGAAAATGGCTCGATACAGAGCCATTTTTTATTTGATATTTATAAACACGCCATATTCTATATTCCAAATACCATCTTCCAGCCAAATACCATATACTACCTACATGATCGCATTTCTTTACCGGTTTCATGGACACAGTAGTTTACGCTACGTGTATAAAAACGGCCATGCCATTCGGTCACATTTAGTGACGATTAAATATTCTCCCAATTCTCATCGAAAAAACTCACGGTTTTCAGTTGTTGTTAGTAAAAAAGTGCTCAAAAGTGCTGTTGGTCGTAATCGTATACGCCGTCGTATTTACGAAGTTATTCGGCATGAACATCCGAAACTAAATGGTGTGTATGATGTCGCACTCCTCGTTTTTTCTAGTGAAGTTATCTCACTACCAGCAGATGAACTTACAAAGGTGATTCGCGAACTTTTCGAGTCAGCAAATCTCTATAAATAATCCCTAAAAACTGCTATAATATTAATCAAATAGTTTTGGAGTTTAAGTGTGAATATTTTTGATATCTTGATTGTGCAGCCAATCTTTAACCTGCTCATTGTCCTCTATAGTGTTATTCCAGGTCATGATTTTGGTGTTGCACTTATTTTGTTCACAATCCTTATTCGTACAGCAATGTACCCGTTGGTGAAAAGACAACTTCACCAAACAAAAGCAATGAAAAAACTTCAACCTGAACTCGCAAAGATTAAAAAAGCGACAAAAGGCAATAAACAACTCGAAAGTATGCAGATGCTCGAGCTGTATAAACAACACGGTGTAAGTCCGTTCCGATCAATCGGTATTCTTTTGATTCAACTTCCGATCTTCATCGCACTTTACAGTGTTATTCAGGTTTTTACCCTTCACCGTGATCAAGTAGCAAAATTTACTTATGATTTTCTTGAAAACCTTGAACCAATCAAACAAATTATCCAACATCCTGATAAATTTAACGAAACATTATTTGGTGTCGTTAACCTGACACAGAGTGCATTTTCTCACGGTAGCGTTAATATCGTCCTTGTTATCCTCGCGGTAATTGCCGCAGGTACACAATATATTATGTCAAAACAGACAATGCCACACACCGAAAACAAAAAACGTCTACGCGATGTTATCACCGAAGCAGCCGACGGTAAACAAGCTGATCAGTCCGAAATGAACGCGATCGTTATGGGAAAAATGGTCAAAGTACTTCCATTCTTTATGTTCTTTATTATGATTACTGTTCCTGGTGCACTGGCACTATATTATGCAGTATCAAACCTTGTCGCGGTCGCTCAACAACGCTACCTTTTGAAAAAGGATGAAATCGAACTTGACCAAATTGCAGATTTAAAAACACCTGGTACTGCACCTCACAAAAAGGCCACTGCCAAAGCCCGCGAAAAAGTTGCTAAGACGGGGACAGTAACGCGTATCGTCGCCAAGGATAGCTATAAAAAAGGAGGCAAATAATGGATCAACAAGCATCAATTGATTTTGCAAAGAAATACCTCGAAGATATTTTGTCATTTTTTAGTGTCAATCTTGAAGTAACGGCAAGTTGCCAGGAGGACGTTATCGAACTATCTGTTCCGACTAGTGAATATAATAGTCTACTGATTGGTCGTAATGCTGAAACACTTCGGAGTATTCAGTATCTTATCTCGACGACACTTCGCAATAACGAAGCAGTCGTTGCACGCGTTAATGTTGATGTTGCCGACTACAAAAAACAACGTGCTGAAAAACTAGCCGAAAAAGCCCGTGAATGGATCGAAGGTGTACGCACGACCGGTGACTCATATATAGCCGACCTTAACGCAGCCGATCGACGGATTGTTCATCATGTTGCCAGTGAGTATGATGACATTCGTACCTTTTCTGAAGGTGAAGGTCGTGAGCGTCGTATTATTATTGCGCAAAAAAGTTCTTAAGTCTTATTTTGTAACACATCTATATATACCTGGTGAGTTTGCTTCGCCATTCGTTCCCATGAATATTTATTGAACTGTTCGTAGCCTTTTTTAATCAGTGATTTTTTAAGTACTTTATTATCAATGACGTCCTTAATAGATGATGCAATATAACTAATACTAAGTGGGTTAAAGTAATGCGCTGCATCCCCATATACTTCCGGTAGGCAGGTTGTATTACTACTAACGACCGGTGCGCCGTATCCCATTGCCTCGAGTCCAGGCAGTCCAAACCCTTCCATAAGCGACGGGAATATGTATGCTTCGGTGTTGCTATATAGCCAAGCTAATTCTTCGTCCGATACAAACCCAGTGAAATGAATATTTTTATAGCCTTTTTTCATGAAATATGCTTCGTTAATTAGTGCACTATCGTTTTTTTTACCCACTAAAATGAGGCCAAGATTTGGGTGAGTCACTAGTAGTTTTTGGTGTGCATCACCTAGTCGTTTGATGTTTTTATAATCACTTTGCGAACCAGTATACATGATGTATGTTTTAAACGGGTGCTTGTAAGGAGTTTGTTTACTTTTAATAACATCTGCTGATTCACACGTGATCGTAATTTTATCCGATGGCACGGAAACAAATTTCAAAATATCGTCTTTTGTGAATTTAGTGGGGGATAGTATATGGTTGTTTGATCTAGCGACTCGTTTAAAAACAAACCGGCCAACGAATTGTTTAGTATGGAATATAAACCAGTTTTTGTCGGAATTATATGTTTTTAGCAGTATTAAATCATGAATAGTCGTGACTTTTTTACCTCGGTACGATATAGGTTGCTGCGGCATGCAAAAATGAACCAGATCAGGTGATAATGAATCGAGTAATCGTTTGAATCCTATCTGTTCACCGAACGAATAATCGTCAAAATCTGCAATAACAATTTTAAAATTAGGTGATGATGGTTTCCAAAAATCTTTGTCTTTGGAACGAATTAAAACTGTATAGTTATTCTCATGATCAATTTTTTGTAAGTAATGTAATAATCTTTCGACATAGCGACCCGTCGACGACTTAATGATTCGTGCATCGATCGCAATATGGCTCATACAGTAGTTTCTTTGCTTTTAAATACTACCCGCGAATACATCACATAGCTCCATATTAGTCCCGCACCAACAGCGATAATTTTTGCGATAAACAGCGTGATTAATTCAGATAAATGGAGAGGTGAGAGGACAGATAGCATACCCGCTAAGACAAGTGATTGTATAACCCAGGCTCCTGTCAGTGCGACCAGTATAAATAATCCTAGTTCGCGTGCAACATTAGTTCCAGATGTTTTAAACGTGTAGTTTTTGTTCGCAAAAAAACTAAAACAAAATGCAGTAAAGGTCGATACGATATTAGCTGGTATTTCTGGCAAACCTGCTATTTTAAGAGTGAATAGTACCCCAAAATCAATGATTGTATTGGCAATGCCAACAACGGCAAATCTGCCTTTTTGTGCTTTATTTTTTATTGCCACTTTTATGGAGTTCTTCGACAAAATACAGAGGTCGATTCTTGGTCTCATTGAATATTCTTCCAACATATTCACCGATAATACCGATAGAAAGCAGCTGAATACCACCCAGAAATAGGATGACAGCCATCATGGAAGGGTAGCCGGCCAGGTCAGTTCCAAACAGGGCTGTGCGGATAACGAGATAAATGATATATATAAAGGCAAGAACGGAGGTGATAATACCTAAAATCGTCGACCAACGTAAGGGTACTGTTGTAAAAGATACAATTCCATCAATAGCAAGATTAACGAGTTTAAAATAATTCCATTTACTTTCACCAGCCAAACGCGGATCACGAACATAGGTAATTTCTTTTTTCTTGTAGCCAATCCAGCTAAAATATCCCTTTGTATAGCGCTGTGATTCACGAATTGTCTTGAGCGCTTCGACACACCTGCGACTAAGTAATCGGAAATCACCGGTATCACGTTGGATCGGAATATTCGTCGATTTTTGGAGTATTTTATAAAATAATGTACTCGTGGCTTTTTTAAACCAAGTTTCACCCTTGCGGCTACTACGGCGAGCATACACATCATCGTAGCCTTGTTCCCAAAACTCGATCATCTGAGGGATTAATTCTGGTGGGTCCTGGAGATCAGCGTCGATAATAACGGTTGCATCACCCGATACATGATCAAGTCCAGCGATCATCGCAATTTCCTTGCCGAAATTACGAGATAGATTCACATAAGCAATACGCCTATCTTTTTCAGCGTACGCTTTAATTATTTCAAGCGTTTTATCACGGCTACCATCATTGACGAACAAAAACTCGAAATCATAATCTGGTGTTTTTTCTGCAAGCATCCCTAATCGTTCATAAAGTGCACGGATGACTTCCTGTTCGTTATACGCAGGGATTAGTAATGAAATCTTTTTCATATATACTCTTATAATACCACGTAGGCTATTAATAGATCTGCACTAAACTAGTGATCACGGATATATTGCCTTCGAAGGTAAAAGCCATATACTGATTTGGTATCACATTCTACCGAACTATGACATACGGCGTTATCATACCGTCCAAACGCCTCAAAAGCCTTCGTTTTTTCTATTAAATCTTCATCAAACACATTTCCAGGCAGACTATGAACAGGATAGCCCAGGTAGTACACTATTTGAGGTTTTATCTCCATAGCCTGTGTATAAATGGTGTATGCATCCGTTGTGAAATATGCGACATTTGTGTGGTCACTATGGTCTATGAATTGCCCGCTCTTATCAGCGCTCTGAGATCGTATGGACTCAGGGGTGTAAAATTGCATCAGGGAAACCAAAGTGTTTATTAGTTGTTCACGTGTGTACGTAGAGCTGTTATCGACGGTACGTATTAATGGTATGTGCGATGAATAAAGCCGACCCAGACTTTCGTGTCGTGTGCTCGCAAACCCGTTTCCATTCATATTTCCATCAGGTATATGGAGAAACAATAACGATATTGCACTATTCCCACTAGGGTTAGATATGGTTGCGAACTGACCACTCGGTAATCGTATAATCTGATCAATCCAGACCTGGTCATTTTTGCCGAGCATACTATCATATGCGGCCTGTGTACCTTTTTGCCGACCCGTCCAATAATTATTATCAGCACCAGCATCACCTGCGGTAAAATAAACACTTCGTATACAACTTCCCTTTTTTATATCATGCAATAGATCGGGATTCATAAAAAGAATATCATCATCTTCATGAGCAGAAAAATTCATAATTGTTTGGTTGTTACAAACACGTTTTTTAACATCAGCTAAATTCTTGGGCACAACAGTACTTGGAGTTGGTGAGGTGACTGCCAAAGGTTGATTTTTGTGAATACCACCATCATAAAAAAGCAATAACTCCTGTGGGTGTTCGAGTGATCCTTGAATAACACTACTACTATTCGGTCGTCCGTACTCTTTTACGACTTGATCGAGCGTACAGTGTGGGTAGGCGGGGCTTGTTGCGTCAAGTGATAGTAAATAGGTAAAGCTTTTATGAGATATATCTAACTGCCAGGTACTACTTGTCAGTGCTTTTCGCGGCGTAAAACAGTCTTCGAGCGGGACTATGCCAAGTCCTTGATTCTTTTGTTTAATAGGAATAACTCGCCAGTAGTCACCAATAAGTGTCGTTCCTGGATGACTATTAATTGTCTGTATTATGCGTTCATTACGGGTTACTACAGTATTCATCGTTATGATCGATGTATTGAAATTATCAACAGCAATAAAGCTTCCTAAAACAATTCCCAATGTAATAACACAGCCACACAAAATGATACGAGTACGCTTTAGTCGCACTCCCCGGAGATAAGTTGGAAAGGCGATGAAACCAGCGAATAAAACAATCGTCAAATAACGAGAATCAACAGGGTAGTAATGGTTTGTGCTCACAAATAGCACGACGGCAATAAGGGTTGTAAAAAACAGTAAAAGAGACAGACTGACAGCCTGGTTAGGGTAGCGAATTACTTTCTTCTTTTCCGATTTCAGACTTCGGATAAATACTATAGCCATACTAACGAGGATAAGTAGAGTAATACAGATTGTGATAACAAAAACGACACCGTTTAAACTCATCATTCTATGGAAAAACTCGCTAGGAATGGACGCCGCGACACGAATATCGACAACCGGATTTGCTCCAAAATTAGTAAAAATACCCAAAAACCCATAAATAATCGCCAGCGTCCCATCCTTTAATGAAGATACAAATGAGTATGGGCTACTTCCGGCAGAACTGCCGATAGTGATGATATGCGTGATTTGCAGCACAAAAATAACACCCATGGAAATCATATAACCTAGTATCGACGCGAACGCCCAACGAAGAGATAGATTCAAAAGTGGCTTTTTGCGGCCAATAAGGTAGACAATACTCATAGCCACAGCTCCACCGAGACTGAGTCCTAAAAATAGTCTGTCACTTGCAAATAAAGCCGCAAATACCAGACAGGAATAGATAAATTGTTTTGTTCGAATACCACCCGATCGTATAACGAGTAATAATCCAGCAATCAATACGACATATTCAATATTTCTTGTCGCAAGCATTGCTAGGTTAACTGGCAGTAAAGATCCTGCATATGGTTCGGTCGGGGTGAGTAGTAAACAGAGCGCCAGGGCGAGGTATATTGTCGCTAGTACGACGGGTCGTCGTTCAATCCGAGAAATGAGATAGGCGAGCGTACCTATAGTAAGTAGGACTATAAGTACCGTGCTAACGATAAACGCTATATCATTTGCACCTAGAAATTTAATAAGTAAAAACAGCGGCTGTTTAAATAGGAAAGTATGTTGCTCAGGAAGGCTTGCACCGTGAAAGGTGGATGAGCTTTCAAATAATAGTGGATTTACGCTACTATCAGCATTGCCGAGGTTAATTATTGCTCCTAGAATTGACCAGAGGATCGTCGTGAACACCAGTATGCCAATACTTACAAGCAGGTACATGACAGGGAAATTACGAGAAGTATATACGGGTGTTATATATTTTTCAAAAAATGTCTTTTTCTTACGATAGCGCATGTTAATCAGTCTTTGATTTAAAGATTATCTTATATATATAGAAATTCCATGTCGTCGTCATTATAATAACTACCGTCCTGATAATAATAACCGAAAAAACCGATTCAAGTAAATGAACGACGGTGAGTGTAAAAATATAATTCCACGCAACAAGAAGTAACGTCAGTGTCACTTGTTTGGCAATGACTTTTTTAGAATAGTCAGTGCTTTTAAATACGATAACTTTTTGCAATATATATGCGACCGAGAACCCAACCCAAAAACTAATACCAACCGACACAACCGGAGAAAAGTGACAGACATATCGTAGGGTAAATAAGATCCCCATTTCTACAGCAAATGACAGGCCACCAATAAGAAAGTAACGAAACAGCTGATTCGTACGAAACAGTTTAATTATCACGTTCATCTATACCAATGGAATGCTTGTAATCAACAATATATAAAGGTCGTCGTTTACTTTGGGTATGAATATGTGAAACATATAACGAAAGAACTCCTTGTGACATCAAAACAATACCAACCAGAAAAAGTATCACGATACCTAACATTGCAGTCCCACTAAAATGCCAATATAACGGATCATGCAACAAGAATTGTTCAATAATAACACTACATCCTAAAATTGCGCTCAGAATAGATATAACAATACCAACATATCCAAATATATAAAGAGGCCTAGGACTGAGCGATATAAAGCTATTAATCGCCAGTTCGATAAGTTGACGTGTGTCATATGAAGGTTTACCAAACTGACGTTCATTCGCGACAAAGGATATATAGGCTGGTTTAAACCCAAGCCAATCTATAAGTCCACGCGTAATTCTATTTGATTCTTGAAGTTTCAAAAAAGCAGACCGTACATCAGAATTAATTAATCGAAAGTCGGTTGAACTAGGAACGAGTTTTTGACGCGTAATCCGGTTGAATAAACTATAAAATAACCATGAATTAAAACGTACCCGAAGGGGCAACCTAGTGTGACTTTTTCGTACACCTACGACAATCTGAGCACCATCTTTCCATGTTTGTATAAAACTTCCCAGTAATTCAACCGGGTGTTGACCGTCACCATCGATCATGACGATTGCATCGCCGTTGGCGTTATGAATACCGGCTGTTAGTGCGTATTCTTTGCCAAAATTCCTTGATAGGGAAATGATTCGAACGAATCCTTCTTTCTTTACGAGACTCGTGATAACCTCTAGCGTATTGTCGGTACTGCCGTCATCGCAATAAATGATTTCGTAGGTAATATCAGGAATAGTGATCAATGTTTTCACAAGACTTTTGTGAAAAGAGGTGATGCCGAGCTGCTCATTATATAGTGGCACAACAATAGAGATAAATGACGACATGTCCTAATTGTATATTATTTATTAATTAATACAGAATTAATAAGATCCGTAATGGTTTCGGCTGTCGTCACGCCTACGTGTCGCAGAGCGCTGGTTTTACTTTTTGCCGACTCTGTTTCACTGCCGAGTATCGCACCCGCATGTCCTAACTGGACACCGACAGGTGCGCAGTTACCTGCGATATAGGCATACACCGGTTTTGTAACTGATGTTTTAATGTAGGTAGCGGCCTGTTGTTCGCTATCGCCACCAATTTCACCGATTAATACAATTGAACTCACCTCGGGATCACTTTCGAATAATGCTAAACAGTCAATAAAGTCGGTTCCACGGACTCGGTCACCACCAATACCGATAATATATTTTTGTCCGATCCCACGTGCGGTCAGTTCCGCAGCTGCTTCGTAGGTTAGGGTACCTGATCGGCTGACGATCCCGACCGATCCCGGCAAACCCATATACGTGGGGATAATGCCTAGTTTGTGAACTCCGGGGAGTAAAATTCCGGGACAGTTAGGCCCAATTAATGTGACGCCCACTTCCCTTGCCATCTTTTTTACGATAATCATATCGTGAACAGGAATACCCTCGGTAATACAGACGACTAGGGGAATCTTGGCGGTAATTGCTTCGATAAGCGCAGCTTTGGCATGAGGTGCAGGGACGAAGATAATACTCGTGTCGACCGTGAAATCTTTTTGTATAGAGGCAATTGAATCATACACCGGCACACCGTCGACAAACTCACCAGCCTTATTCGGGGATGTCCCCGCGACGATAGTTGTCCCTGCAGCGCGCATACTCGCGGTATGAAATGCGCCCTGTGCACCTGTAATGCCCTGAATAATCACGTTCGTTGCAGTGAGTAATGTATTATCCATGAACGATCTCCTGGGCTGATATTAGACATTCGTTGAGAGTTGCAAGCGTAGGGATACCTTCTTTTGATAGGATTGCCACTGCCTGTTCAAAGTTAGTTCCAGCCAGTCGTATACATAGAGGTGGCAGGGTGGGTATCTGTTTCCTCGCGACAATGATTGCCCGTGCGACTTCGTCACAACGAGTAATCCCGGCAAATATATTAATGACAATCACCTTAATATCTGACAATTCCATAATTCTATGAAATGCTCCCAGGATCGTTTCACTACTTGCCCCACCTCCAATATCAAGGAAGTTAGCGGGTTGTAATCCGATCGCACTGACGGCATCGACTGTTGCCATAGCCAGGCCAGCTCCGTTGGCGATCGTCGCGACAGTACCGTTTTTATCGAGTTCAACGAAGTTACTATTTACGACAGTATCCTCAAAATTCCATTCAGGGTGACGAAAATGTGCAGCGTTATCTAATTCCATTTTACAATCAGCCGCTAAAAGTTCATGATCATCCGTCAAAACCAACGGATTAATCTCAAGCAGCGTGGCATCATTTTTGATAAAACATGTCATGAGGTTTTGAATAAGGTCCTGAAGGGCGAATGTTTGATCTGGTAATTCATAATACTCCGCCAGTCTTTGACCTAGTAGCTCGGCTGACTCTTTGCCACCTTCTACCTTCCATATTCCAAATTCCGTCTCTCGCTCTACCTCCACCCCACCTCTTGTATGTGCCATCAATTCGATACGACCCAGGTCACGGTTAATAAACAGGGACAGGTAGAGTTCTGTCTTAATAGCAATGGTCTGCTCGGCCAAGATCGCACTCGGCACAAAACCGTTAATCGTCAGTGCAAAAATACGATCAATTGTCGGCGTCATTTCGTCCGGCGTATTTACCCGAACAACGCCACCTGCTTTGCCGCGACCACCCGTCGGGACCTGAGATTTCAGAACGACAGGGAATTGTAATTCAGGAGTGAATTGTTTCGTCACAACAAGCGCGTCAGGAACCGGGATGTTATATTCTCGGAGGATTGTCTTTGCTTCATATTCGAGTAATCGCATATATCTATACTAGCCTGTTTATTGTGATTTCGAACTATCTTGTTATTTCTCTCAGCATAACCTAAGATAAAAGCATGCAAAGGCCTAGAATGCGCGCAAAACGTTTTTCATCGACCTTACTACTTGGCATAAGTAGTATTGTTTTTATTACGGGCATCTTGCAGGCATTTCTGAACGTTAAGGCTACTGATAATCCAATTGATTGGACAAATAATCAGAACATTACTGTCGAAAAAACAGCGACGAAGGCATCAGACAGTACCCTTGGAGGGACGGTTCCTCGTGGTTCATACAGAAAATGTATCAACGAAACAGTCACGGTTGTTACCGGATTTGCCACTAGTGTAGACGCTAAGTTATGTGTGACACACGGTGAACATATACGCTACGCCGTGTACGACAACTATACGCCGGTCGTAAGTTTTGGGTCAGACCGCCGCATGTATAAACTACTTGGTGTCAGTTGGAGTAGTGTTTTGGTCGAAGGAACAGACACATTCATTTTTCCAGCCGATCCAACGGGATATTTTAATGTCGAAATGCGCATATATGAAAATGTTTCTAAATATATTCACCGAGATACACAGGGATCACTCTATACGCAGTATATTTTTGATCTTAACGAAACCGCGCCGTATATAAGTAGTAAAACAAACGACACGGGCGATGTTCACAGCGAAATGATAGCGCACGGTGAATCGGAAAACGGTCGATTTGTAGCCTGGGTCAATTCAAGCAGTTCTGGCACGAGGTATAAACTAATTGACCTTACAACAAAACAAATAACAACATTTTACGGCGAGCCACATGCTTTTGATGAGGCGACGCCATATTGGCCCAAAATCCGCGTATCAAATGACGGCAAGTATGTCGCCATCGGTTTGGCGACTGATATAGATATATGGCATCTAGGTGACTGCGGATCAGTCAACCTATCCGAAGCCGATCCTTTCGATAGTTCCCTTGCCTGTAAAAGTCGACATATCGATCGAACAGTCATTGGCGAACCAGTTAGTGGGCATTTCGAAACATCCGACTATACGTTTTCTGGTGATAACGGACAATTTAGTTTTTACGGCGGTCCCAATGCAAATAACTTCCAACTTTTTACCCTCAGTGCGCCCGGATATGTCGCGCCGCGTCTGGAATACCTCGCCCTAGGTGATTCGTATTCGAGTGGAGAAGGCGACACCGAGCAAGATCAATTTGGTCGAAAATATTATACAAGTTTTACGGACGTAGAAGAGAATTTTAGTCTAGGACGACCGCGTGAAAAATGTCACGTTAGTACCAGGTCGTATCCTTACCTGCTTGCACGTAGTATGAATTTGGCATTAAACGAACCTAGGCAATGGGCGACAGTAGCGTGTTCTGGTGCAAAAATATGGGACGTAAAAGGACAAGCGAGTAGTCTATACGAAGGTCAAGAAAAACAACTTATTCGCTACAGCATGGACGATTTAAAAACCCAAGCACTCAACGAATTCATCCCCGGTCGTCAGAAGCAAATTGAGTTTGTAAAAAAATATAAGCCAAAAGTCATTACTTTAACTATGGGTGGGAATGATGTTGGTTTTGCTGATAAGATAAAAAAATGCTTAATCTTTCCTAATACATGCGAATATGCTACAGACGAAAGTAAGTCGTCACTCGCCAGTATAATCAAAGACCAGTTTGATAGTTTAAAATCACTTTATAAAGATTTGTATCTTGCATCAGGATCTTTGTCTAAAATATACGTTCTTGGCTATCCTCAATTTATAAATAGTAATAAGAATGCTTCGTGCGGTACAAACATTGGATTTCTCGATGACCAAGAGCGTCAAATGATAACAGCGGGTGTAAGTTATTTAAATAATGTGATCAAAAAAGCAACAGAGGCTGCGGGTGTGAAGTATATTAACATCGAAGATAGCCTTAATGGGCATAAGCTTTGTGACGGTGACGATGTGTATGTAACAGGTATTGCTGCTTGGGGTCGTAGTGAAAATCAAGAATCATTCCACCCAAACTCAAAAGGAAATAACGCCATAGCTTCGCAGGTTTGGCGCGAAGGCAACGTCAATAATGATAGTTTATTTGATTATAATATCTGTCCAGGCAGTGACCAAGATATATGCCCCGACCTAAGTGCGACAAAAGATTCTGTTCAGATTCCAGTTTATTTTCAATCATCACAGACCGATCAAAATATTAAAAATAAAACCATATCATCTAAAGAAGTAAAAAAAGGTGCGCCAATTGATATCTTCTTAGAAAGCTACACATTCTTACCGGGCAGTACGGTGCGTATAACATTACATTCTGATCCGGTTGAGTTAGGGAGGTATTTAGTAGGCCAGGACGGCTCACTTACCTCGACTACAGTTATCCCATCTGAAATTCCTGTAGGTTACCATACGATTATAATTGAAGGTAGTACGTACTCTGGTGAGTTAATAGAATACGAACAAACTATTCTAGTATTGGGATTAAGTGATTCAGATATTGACGAAGACGGTATCTCGGACGATATAGATAAATGCCTCTTCCTTCCTGCGATAAATATAGATATAGACTTTGATGGTATAGATGACGCCTGTGATCCTCAAATCAATACAACGCTGACGTCACAACTCTATGATTATCAAAAGATTCATACATCTTTCGATAATAAAAAAATAGTCAATAATTTTAGTGTAGAAGGCAATATTGATAGAAAGATTGACATACAAGAATTGAAGGATAATAAAATAAAAGCAAATAACGATATAAACCATATATCTTTCGATATTCCTGCGATATTACTAGAACAGAAGTCGCTATTTATTTACACAATAACGACAGTTACTCTCTGTACACTTACTGCTATACTACTCATTAGCAAAAGAAAATTTAAATAGTGAACATTAATTGATATATAGGAGTGATATATAAATATGAAAAATAATATTAGAAGTTACGAATCTCGAATATTACTCATAAAGAGTACTTTACCTATGATACTAATTACTGCCCTCTACATTATTTCAACCTTTACATTATCAAACGAAAAATTTAACGAGATCTACCAGGTAGTTACGATAATACTAATCGTCTCTGCGATATTTAGTCTTGGTTTTGCATGTTATGGCGTCTATAAATTGAATGGTTGGCTAAAGATATTACCGTTATTATGTATATCGGTCACAGTAATTGTTTTTGCTTGGGCAATTTTTACTTTATCATTTAATTTTAGCTTCTAGTTTACTATAAGTTAAACAAGCATAAGCTGGTAATATTCAGCAAATAACTCCTTCGGATGTAAACAAAAGTACGGATCTTTTCATATAAACCTATACAAAAATGAGTATATTATGAATAAAACTGATAAAATAACTATTTCCATGTATGTAACGGGGTACTTACTGATCGATGACTATAGTGATGTATTGTCTAGAAAGTCAGACCACTCAATTGTAGGTTGGTTGTCGACATGTGTCGGGGGACACTTATTACCTCGGTGTAATTGAGCTACTAGTAGCCCTCGTTCACCTAGTACTCTGCGTCTTTCTTTAAGCACGTCTTCATATGGGCATTCATGGTCCAATGATTTCGGTGCTTGCAAGGATTCTCTTGTTAGTAAGTCCATGACGTACTTATCGTTGGTAGTATATCTATAATACGACATTATATAAAGACAAAGACTCGACGATAATGCATTGTTTATGCCAATTCAAAAACACTGCTATTATTAAGCTAAGCATGTTTAATACTTGAGATTAAGTTAATCTAAATTAGCCCAAGGAGCAATTATGAATAGAAATAATCAGAAAATAACCAATCAAAATAAATGGATCATTGCATGTATCGCAAGCTTAGTATTATCGATAGGTCTGTTCATAAGAAACGATATGATAGTGAGCAAAGCGGACACGTTAATATCAGATGTCAAACAATCGGCATATATTTTAATGGTTATTATCATTGGCAGTATTATCATAAGCATTATTTCATTATTCAAGGTCAAGGGAATCAAGCTTTCATTACCGATTTTAGTAATTCTTTTTCAACTAGCACTAGCTACTAATATTTATTTTGTGATTTGGTTTAGTAATTACTAAATTACTGTAATGAACAGCAAGCCGAAGCAGATAATGCAACGCCCGGACCACTTTCGAATGAGTTACTTCGACGCAAGCAAAAGGATTAATATATTCTCTTTTAGTAATATAAAAAGTAGTCTACTATGAACAAAATGATAAAAAACAAGATAAATTTACTTACTAAAACCGATCAAATAATAACCGCCATCATAGGTACAATTGTGAGTTTGGTGCTATATATAGCTATACGATATACGACATTATTATGAAGATAAAAAATTAATGGTAATGTATTATATTGCCAGGAGGATAGTATTGTGAATAAAAATTATATAACCAAACAAAAAATAATCATAATTCTTAGTTTAGCTGGTCTGATTGGTGGAGTTGCGTCATACGTTGTCGCTATATACGCAGGTCATACTGGCTACGAACCGAATAAGCAGCTCATAGGTCTCTATTTGAATTTAGGTACTACGACGGCGATCATAAGCGTAGCGAGTTCTATCATTGGGTTATTTATTTTACGTAAATGGCAAAAATCTATCACAGCTGTCACGCTCATTTGTAGTATAGGTGTAATTATATTCATATACGCTACTAGATATATTGGGGGGTATTAGTGACACGGAAACCACACTCGTACTGACCATGCTATTTCATTTAGGAGTTACTAAATAACATCCGATAAAACAGGCAGGTTTCTCGGCAAATAAGAACTAGTGTGAACATATTGAATTAAGACAAAATCATGAAACAAAAAATAATCCATAGACAGTCGACTGTCAATAATACAATACCTATTAAGCAACGCTATCCCTATACTAAAAAACTGCTCATGAAGCTTGTTTTAGGACTTGTCGTGCTCTCGTTTATCATTGGCTGGCCGCAGTTTGCATTCGCTTATACTCGTTGTGGTTTTAAGATGCCCGTTATGGCTCAGCCGGGATCGACTTTTGCTGGAGGATCAGGCACTCCATATTACTACCAGCCAGAAGACGGGTCTATGTATTCTCCCGGTATAACGAAGTATTATTACTGTACGACACAGGACGCAGCGGCAGATAATGTAGAACCTGGACCATTGTCAAACGCATCGCATCAACGTGATATTGAAAGAAATAAAAATGGAGAGCAGTAATTTTAGGACACAGCTCTACCTATAATTACTATAAAAGTAGAAAAATATGAGTACTAATAGAAACTTACAGATAAATAAACTATGGACAGTCATATCTATAATAACAGTAGTTTTGGTGCCGTGTTATATTTTACTGATCGGACCTATGTTGTCGTATGGTCAAGTCGATAATTCACGTACTATCGGTATTGGTGCATTACTACTGGGGATTACAAGTGTTATCTTAAGTGTTATATCTATAACTAAGTGTTATAAGTGGTTAAAAATCGTACCAATCTTAGGAGTGGTACTTAGTTTACTCCTTACTATTTATGGTTGGATTGCACTTACTTTTGTCATTACGTTCTAATTAGTCTTTTAACTCCTGATTGATACAACAGACACACCTTATGAGTAAACAACAGGTAATTGATAAAAAATCATCAAAACAACTTAGCCGTGGTATGCGTAGACTAATCACAGTTGTCTTAGTTCTGACAGGTATTCTTTTATTCGACCTGTCACCATTTGGTGGGAATATCAGGTTTTATAGCACATGGATCGAGTGTGGTCAAAAACCAGTTCAAACGGCAACAACCCCCGGGGCGGGTATTCATTGGTATGTACAATCAAAATCATTTGAACCAGGACGTTATGGATACGTAAATTATTTCTGCACAGCACTTGAAGCAGAGCAGGCGGGATTCTCTGCAAATAAAAACCAATATGAACTACCTGAAATGCGCGCTCACGGTCTGATAAAATAACTATTTCCCTGTATGTAACGGGGTACTTACTGATCGATGACTATAGTGATGTATTGTCTAGAAAGTCAGACCACTCAATTGTAGGTTGGTTGTCGACATGTGTCGGGGGACACTTAGTACCTTGGTGTAATTGAGCTACTACTAGGCTTGACGAAATTCCTCGTTCACCAAGTACTCTGCGCCTTTCTTTAAGCACTTCTTCATATGGACACTCATGATTCAATGGTTCCGCTGTTGGAAATGATTCTCTTGTTAGTAAATCCATGACGTACTCCTTGAGTATTATTAATTATATATCATCATAGTACAGCAAATAAACACTCCTGTCTCGTGTTAAACAATTAACTCTCAAGCTGGATAAAGACAATGTTATAATAGTGAAAGAATAGTAACATTATTGATATCTTTACAGGAGTTAACGCGTGGCTGAATCTAAAAAACGAGCTTTAATAACAGGTATTACTGGTCAGGATGGTGGTCATCTTGCGAAATTACTTTATGAAAAAGGATATGAAATTTTTGGTATTATTCGTGGGCAACATAACCCAAGACGTCAAGAAACTGAACTTGAATTCCCGTACGTCACACTTATTGAAGCCGACTTAACTGACCAATCATCACTTATTCGTGCAATGAAGCAGGCACAGCCAGACGAAGTGTATAACTTAGCTGCAATCAGTCATGTCGGGTATTCATTCAAAAACCCTCAACTAACAAATGACGTTACTGGCAAGGGTGTTTTGAATATGCTGGAAGCGATCCGACTCACTGATAGTGAAAATAAAGTGAGATTTTATCAAGCGTCAACATCAGAAATGTTTGGTGGTCTAGAATATAACCGTCCAGTAACTGGTTACACTGAGGAATCGTCTTTTCATCCACGAAGCCCATACGGTGTCGCGAAATTATATGGTTATTGGATAACAAAAAATTATCGTGAAAGCTACAAAATGTTTGCTGTATCCGGTATTTTATTTAACCACGAAGGTGACCGCCGTGGTGTTGAATTTGTAACTCGTAAAATTACAAATGCAGTCGCACGTATTAAACTAGGCAAACAAGATCATATTGAACTTGGTGATTTATGGCCAAAACGTGACTGGGGATATGCAGGTGACTATGTAGAAGGTATGTGGCGTATGCTACAACAAGACGAACCGAAAGATTATGTCCTTGCAACAGGCGAAACACACTCTATTGAAGAGTTTTTAACACTAGCATTCAAAGAAATTGGAATCGATGATTGGAAGCCGTATGTCAGGCAAAACCCTGCATTTATGCGACCTGCCGAAGTTGATGTTTTACTTGGCGATCCGACGAAAGCAGAAACTGAACTTGGGTGGGAAAGAAAAGTGGACTTCCAGGGACTTGTTAAGCTTATGGTTCAACATGATCTCGAAATCGAAAGTTAGAAATTAAAGTATGAGTCAGCAAGACGTACACTGGAAGCGTCTCAATAGAGAGACGCTTCTCGATTCCCCGTATATGAAGGTATGGCAAGATACTATTAAATTACCATCAGGACGTATAGTTGATGACTATAGTGTTGCTGCGCTTCCAAATGGCGTTATAGTCGTTGCGACGGATGAAAATGACAACTTAATTATGTTTGATGAATATAAATATGCTGTAGACGCAACAGTACTTACATTTCCAGCGGGTGGTATTGATGAACACGAAAGCCCTATGGTGGCCGCTGCAAGGGAGCTTCTCGAAGAGACTGGCTATGAATCAAATGATCTAGAACTACTAGCAGAGCTATATGTGTATCCTTCAAAAATTAAGCATACTAACTATATCGTTCGAGCAAAGAATGCCAAACAAGTAGCTAACGCCGATTATGAGGACACTGAAACGATTAGTGAGACTCAGCTCATTCCGACGACTCAATTACGAGAAATGAGAAAATCCGGTAAATTTAATACGACATATTTACTAGCGGCACTCGCGCTAGCGTTTCCAGAGAGTTTTAGTTAGATTTTGAATCTACGAAATCTTTGATTGTTTGGTCAATTTCGTATTTAGGTTGCCAGTCTAACTCATTACTCAATCGCGACGAATCACCTGTAATTTCCTGTATATCAGTAGGGCGTACTAGAGATGGGTCTGTCTGGAACGTTACATCTTCACGGTTCAGGATAACCTTTAGTTTATCAAGAATTTGGCTACCTGATAAACTTTTCCCTGAACAGATATTATAAACAGTATCCTTAAGTACAGGTGCGAGGGCTAATTTCATATACGCCTGTACGATATCACGTACGTCTGTATAGTCACGTCTTGTATCGATATTACCAACCCCAATCACAGTCTGATCCTTATCAAGACGAGATAGGCGTTTATAAAAATCTGGTAAAATAAATCCTTCCGCTTGGCCTGGCCCAACATGATTAAATGGTCGAACGACAATACAGTCGAGCCCGCGGTTACGATAGTATGTAGCCTGATTTTCATTCAATACCTTACTTAGTGCATAAGGTGAATTGAATCCAATGGTTGAATCTTCGTTAATGGGCATGGATTGATTAGGCTCGTAAATAGCACCACTACTCACTAGGATAATACGTGGTTCTATTTCCTGATTTAAGTAATATTCACACAAGTTAGTTACCATCGAACTGTTCACATTAATATATTTTTGCGGACTATCAAATGACGGACCAACAGCAGCTATACCTGCAAGATGAATAATAGCCTTTACGTGGCCTGTAACGGGCCATGTGGTAGTCAGGTCAGCTTGATAATATTCATCCACGAACTCCTCAATAATAGTATCTACCCCACTATCCTGACCGATACCAACAACTAACATACCTGCTTTATGTAATGCTATTGCGAGATGATGGCCAACGAAACCGTTAACTCCAGAAATGACTATTCGATCTCTACTCATAACATAAGTATAACATTGATTTACACACCTATTACCTCTATAATAGACACTACTGTGAATACTCTAAATAAAATTGTACAACGATATAAATACTCGTATATATTATTAAAACAGTTAGTTATAACTGACTTTAAACTGCGTTATAAGGGATCGGCACTGGGCTATGTGTGGACCTTGCTTAGGCCACTTGCTCTGTTTGCAGTATTGTATGTAGTGTTTATTCACTTTCTTCGGATAGGATCGAGCATACCACACTACGCAGTATATCTACTATTAGGTATTGTTCTGTGGAATTATTTCGTAGAAGTAACAAGTAATGGACTCTCGGCGATTGTAGGAAAAGGTGATCTTTTTCGTAAACTTGCTTTTCCTCGTTACGTAGTTGTAGTAGCTGGTTCGTTTTCTGCTTTAATAAATCTTGCAATCAACCTCGTTGTAATTTCACTTTTTATGGTTATTAATGGAGTTCCTTTTACATTAAATATTCTCTGGATGATACCTTTAATTATTGAATTGTTTATTTTTGCATTAGCAATTGCGTTTATTCTAAGTGCATTATACGTTCGTTTTAGAGATGTAAACTACATATGGGAACTTGTATTACAAGCGGGTTTTTATGCAACACCCATCCTTTATCCTCTTGCGGCAGTAGTAACTGTCTCACTCACCGCTGCAAAAATTATGATGCTAAACCCGGTTGCACAGATTATACAAGATGCACGTTATTTTGTTATATCTACTGATACTATTACTATTTCGGATATCTATAATACACCTTATGTTTATATTATTCCTATCTCAATCGTTGCGATATTTGCAATTATTGGTGTATGGTATTTTAAAAAAGCATCACCTGGTTTCGCGGAGGAAATATAATGACTGAAAAAAATGCGATTACAGTAAAGAATGTTTCTAAGAATTTCAAACTACCTCACGAGAGAGCGGATAGTATAAAAAGTCTGTTCGTTAATCCATTTAGTAAGAATCGTAAAAAGTTCGAGACCCAACACGCACTTCGAGATATATCATTCAATGTACAAAAAGGAGAGTTTTTTGGAATCGTAGGTCGTAACGGTAGCGGTAAAAGTACTCTACTTAAGATTATCGCCGGAATATACCAACCCAATAAAGGCACAGTAGAAACGGAAGGTAAACTAGTTCCATTCATTGAACTGGGTGTTGGTTTTAACCCGGAACTTACAGGTAGGGAGAACGTATACCTTAACGGTGCGTTACTCGGTTTCACTGAAAAAGAAATAGACTCTATGTATAAGGATATAGTTGAATTTGCAGAGTTGGAACGGTTTATGGATCAAAAGCTGAAAAACTATTCATCTGGTATGCAGGTTAGATTAGCCTTTTCGGTTGCAACTCGAGCAAACACAGATATACTCGTTGTTGACGAGGTATTAGCAGTAGGTGATGCTGATTTCCAAGCAAAATGTTTTGATTTCTTCAAACAACTTAAAAGAAATAAAAAAACAGTAATATTCGTAACGCACGACATGAATGCGATTAGAGAGTATTGTGACCGTGCTATTTTAATTGATAATAATAAAATAATCTTAGAAGGAAATGCAGAAAAAGTAGCATCTGCGTACGCAAAGTTATTTTTCGATGAAGAAGCCAGAACTCAAAAGACACAACAAAAACGATGGGGCAATGAAAAAGTTAGTATTCTAGATGTCAAAGTAGATCCTTTAAAGATTGAAAATGATGCCAGTGACATCAACATTAAAATTCGATTTAAAGCGAACACCGACATTAATGATCTTGTAGCTGGATTTATGATTAAAAATCAATCTGCACAACCCATTCTAGGTACGAATACTCATATTGAAGGTGAGAAAATAAATAATATGAAGGAAGGTGAGGTTAGAACGATTACATGGACGGTTCCTCATGTATTCGGTAGAGGACTCTACTACATCGATCCATCATTAGTGGAACATAACACGACGAATGTCTATGATTGGTGGGAAGAGGCTGCATCATTTGTTGTTCACAAGGATAAGGTTACGCCTTATATTATTAACCCACCATTTAAAGTTAATATTAAATAGAAGTATGTCACGGTTAATTGCAAAAGATAAGACAACTATCTATATCGAATCCAGCGCTCTATTGAATAATCGTTTAAGTGGAATTGGCCACCTAACACTTAGTATGATTAAAGGCTTGCGTGATAATCAGGATTTTAAATTAAACTACAAACTAAAACTTATCGTACCGATTAATAAAACACATTTTCTTTCACATTGGAGTATAGATGATATTGAAATAGTAAAAATACCACTACCCGCACGTATATGGAATGTAATTCCGAAATTAAGATTTATTCCACCAATCGATCTTTTTATCGGTAAGGGTTTATATATATTCCCTAATTTTCGTGCATGGCCACTATATAAATCAAAATCTATTACATATATTCATGACATATCTTTTTTACTTTACCCTGAATTCACTGAGGAAAAAAATCTAAAGATGTTAAAAAATAATATACACTATTGGATGAAGAACAGTACAACTATTGTTACTGATTCTAATGCCTCGAATGATGAAATTAGAGAACATTTCGATGAATATAAAGAAAAAATTAAGACTATCTATTGCGGTGTTGATACTCAATTATTTACCACCACAGACACTAAACGATCGGGTGTGATTCTCGAGAGGTACGGTATAGATAAGCCATATATAATGTTTTTAAGTAATTTAGAACCACGTAAGAATGTAGAACGCCTACTCGCTGCACTACAAAATCTACCATTAGCTTATAAAAATAAATACAAAATCGTCTTAGTTGGCGGGATGAGTTGGAATAATACGTCAATATATACAAAGATCAATGAACTGAGATCGGAAGGTTGGGATATTATTAAACCCGATTCGTATGTTCCAGACAAAGACATACCTATTTTATTAGCAAATGCATCAGTACTTGTTCACCCGGCGATTCATGAGGGATTCGGAATACCTCCTATCGAAGCTATGTCGTGTGGAACTCCTGTGATTGTAAGTGACATTAAGGTCTTACGTGAAATATGTAGCGAGGCAGCGATATATATTGATCCATATGATATAAAAGATATAGCCACTAAAATTGAACATGTACTCAGCAACAGTAAGCTACAGAGTCAATTAACTACACTAGGTAGGGAGAATGCACGTACTTTTACGTGGGAAAATTCAACAAATTCTTTAATTAAAGAGTTAAGATCATTAGTAGATAGGGGAAAAAAATGAGTTTTTTTATTACATATGCTCAAAATAAAGAAGATGTAATTCTTGATGCATTCTTCTCGGATATAAAGAATGGTTTTTATGTTGATGTTGGTGCTAATCACCCAATTGAAGATTCTGTAACAAAGCATTTTTATAATAATGGCTGGTCTGGAATTAATATTGAACCTATAGAGAGCCTATATAAACAGTTAGTTGAAGATCGTCCACGAGACACGGTTTTAAATATAGGCGTTTCCGATAGTAAAGGTACTTTGAATTTACGACAATATAGCAATACCGGACTTTCGACATTTTCAAGCACTATTAAAGACGAATATTTAAATAACTCACAGACAGAAAAAACAAGCAGCTACAAGGATATTACTGTTCCTATTACTACTCTTGAGGATATATTTACAGAATATAAAACCAAGCACATACACTTTATGAAGATAGACGTTGAGGGTTTGGAGTACGAAGTTATAAAAGGCAATAATTGGCAGAAATTTAGGCCAGAAATGCTTTGTATTGAATCTAATCATGTGACTGGCGAGAGAGATTGGCAAAAACTACTAGAAAAAAATAAATATTTCAAAGTCTATAACGATGGTTTAAATGATTACTATCTTGCATCGGAATATAAAGATAAGAGTACGAAATTTTCATACGTTGACACTATGCTACTTGGACCGCAAATATTGCCATACCATGTTCTAGGTAAAATAAATACACTGCAAGATGAGGTGGATAATAAAGCATTACGATTTGAACTTGAAAAAATACACGCCAAACAACTTCAAAAAGACAAGGAAACTCTTGAGTTGGAGATAATTCAACAGCAAAGATTAAAATCTACGATTAAATTATTCTTTAGGGCTTTAGATCGATTTTTCATTGCTCATATTGAGCGGTTACGCTCTGCTGAAATAAAAACAACCGAATCTAGTCGGAACATTACAGGTAATACGAATTTCGACCTTACAAACAGAAAGAAATTACTAGAGTCTATTCACTATAATGATCTAATGACTTACTATTCGATAAAATCAACAAAACATCGCAGTCGCAATATTACGTACAATACTGTGAGTTTTTTATATGGATCAATCAGAGGTTGTATGGTGGGTATTCGGAAGCTGGTTTCTTATAAAAAAATAAAGGATCAAAGTCTTGAAAAATAAATTATATATTGATTGTCAATTCTTTCAAACTGAAGCATGGGATAGGGGTATGGGAAGATATACTTTATCACTACTTGGCTCTATATATGCAAATAACACTTTTTTCGAATGCACATTAATCTTTTCGACAAACTTGTCGCATAATGAAGCTGCGATCGGTGCGTTAAGTAGAATATGTCCAGATGCTAGAATAACTAATCTTAATTTGCTATCGACAGATAAAAGTAAAATAAATAAAGCAACAATACACAATAAGAAGTTGCTTGATGAATTTATTGAAAAGGATAATGATAATAACGTAACAGGTAGTTTAATATACATAATACCTTGTTTATTCCAGGAACCAACCGTTAGTGTGTTTCCAGAAGGCGTCACAAAGAGTCTAGTGTATTATGATGCGATACCACTTCTGTATTACGAGCGATATAAAAATGCTATTGCATACGATGCTTACCTTGATCGTTACAGGACGTTATTCGATGCTGATATTATTTTTACAATATCTCAGACAATTGCGGATGATTTATTAATCTATCTCGGTGTAGCTAGTAGTGGCACT
The DNA here is from genome assembly GCA_038319685.1 of Saccharimonadales bacterium (SeqCode). Lineage (GTDB taxonomy): Bacteria > Patescibacteriota > Saccharimonadia > Saccharimonadales > Saccharimonadaceae > UBA6022. The sequence goes on along the minus strand of JBBQDN010000005.1, from coordinate 3,744 downwards.
AAGAAGGTTATTAATATTGACGGCGCATGTAATACTGAAATGTTTACCAATCTAAAAAAGCCGAGTATTTCTATTGAAGGAGAATACATACTCCTGCCAAGTAGTAGTGATATTCGAAAAAATAACCACATTGCAGTAAAAGCTTTTGAACAGTTACGAAATTTATCACAAGAAAATTATACTTTAGTTATAACATCAACTTTCAATAAAGAGCAAAGAGATCAGTTAATGAATTCAGTTACGAATATTATATTTACTGGTAATATTGCAGAAGAAGAGTTGGCGTGGCTATATGTCAATGCAAAAGCTGTTCTTTTCACCTCCGAATACGAAGGGCTAGGGCTGCCAATACTTGAAGCAGTGAAGGCGGGTAATAAAATCGCATGTTCGAACATTCCTGTATTTCGTGAGATTTCAGAGGATGCATTTTATTATTTCGATCCTTTAGATGTACAGGATGTAACACTCGCTCTTTACGATGCAGTTCAAGGTAAGGATTGGGTATCGAAACAAAAGATATACTCTGCCATTGAAGAAAAATATCAATGGGATAGATCTGCAAAATTAGTGTTGAATGAGTTAAGAAAAGTCATCAAGCAGAATAAAAAAGTAGAGATAAAAGACGAGAAATTAAAGATTGCAATACTTAGTCCTACCCCTGACGGCTATTCGGCAATCGGAAAGGTTGTTCAGGAGTTGCATGCTGCAATAAGTCAGCAATTCGATGTAGACTACTACCTCGAGAGCGGTAAAACAAAAGAGAGCGAACACATCAGCGTCCGTCCAAATTATCTACAGGCAGTAGCGAATTGCTATCCAGTAGAGATGTTTAACGCAGGTGTTTATCGAAACTACGATATCGTACTATATCATATCGGAAATAGTGAGTATCATTTCAATATAATAATAAATGCACTACACCTACCTGGATTAGCAATCTTCCATGATACGGTACTTGAAGAAGCATTTGGTGAAATGGTTCGATTAGGGTATATGTCTTCAGATCGATTTAATGCTGAAAATATCCTAGATAATTTGTCGGGCTTGGACAATCCGACGTCGAAATATATTACATCCGTTGCTACGGGTCAACTCGGTATTTTAACTCACTCTGAATATGCGGCTAAAGCGCTTAAAACAGCTACCAAGAACACCGTAGATGTTATTCATTCGGAACTTCCTGTTGTATTACCGGAGAGGAATGTTCTTAACCAGGAACGAAAGAAAGTACATATTGGGTTAGCAGGTATACTTACGGGTAATAAAGGTCTAGATACCATTAAGGCTCTCGCTCTCGATAAGACGGTTGCTGCTGATGTAGTAATTCATGTATTTGGTTTTAATTTTATTGAACCGACTATTATTGATGAGTTAGCGGCATATAAAAACGTTCATCTAATGACGAATCTTTCTGATTTAGAATATCAAACTCAAATATCAAACCTAGACATACTTGTTAACTATAGAACCAACTACAGGGGTGAAACATCACTGACAGTTTTAGAGGCGATGCGATACGGTTGTACGGTGATTGTAAATGGTGATCTCGGTTGGTTTGGAGAGCTACCCGATCAAGCCGTCTTAAAGGTTGCTGACAAGAGTGATATAATAAATGCCGTTCGTAGACTTGTACTATCGCGAGATATGAGACAAAAAATTGGCACAGCAGCTCGTGAATATGTTAAAAAAACACACTCACCCATAACTTATCTAGATTCCATACATAACGCCATATCTAACAAGAAACAGACACTACAATCGATTAAAGCCGATACTATAAAAAATTCAAGGAGTCTCAATGAAGTATTGAGTGTACTCAGAGGCAAAGGAGTTAAAAAAAATGTCAAGTAATGAGCCGTTAAGTGGGGTGCTATGGATTGACGTAACAATGCTCGTTAACTGGTCTGGGAGAATGACAGGCATACAGAGGGTTGAGTATAATCTTGCGAGTAGATTCTCGAAATATGAAAATGTCAGATTTTGTGTATTTAATAAAACCATGAATAGATTAGTTGATTTTGAATTTAAACACATTGAGTATAAAATTTCCCACCAACAGCTCGGTACTATTAATGAACCTGTCAATGAAGTACAGACAAGGCTCATAAAGAAACACATCAAATCATTAATCAGGAATATTTTACCAAATAATATACATAAAAAATTATCTGTAACTTATAAAAACGGGTTTAAGCAAAACACGCCACCTCAGCAAGCCATTGATTTTAATAAGGGTGATAGATTACTTATTCTAAGCGGTGATTGGTCTGATAATTCTTTTGCCGATCTTGTATCAAATGAACGTCAAAAAAATAGTATTGAGATTATTCAAATTGTCTATGATATGCTACCTGCGCTTTACCCAAGTTATTTTGTCCCCGGGATGCCGGATCAATTTAGTAACTACATGAAAAAGTTGTTTGCAAACTGCGATAGAATTTTTGCCATATCAGAGTCGACGAAGAATGATATAAAAGATTTTATGTATCAAAATAAAATTGATCATGTTGAAATTACCGTGTTTAGGCTAGGTGATGATTTTGTAAAAGTACCATCCAAGAAACCAAAAAATCAGGGTTTTAAAAGTGGAGAATTTACATTAACCGTCTCAACAGTCGAGGCAAGAAAAAATCACCTAATCATGTATTATGCGATGAGAGAATCTATACTTCAAGGTGTTGAAATTCCAGCAATGGTTATTGCCGGTAAAAAAGGTTGGTTAGTGGATGATTTCTATTATCTTGTACAAAATGACCCGATAATGAGTCAAAAGATACTCCTTATTCAACCGGATGACGATGAATTATCTTGGCTGTATCAAAATTGTTTATTTACTATCTTTCCGTCATTTTATGAAGGTTGGGGTTTGCCTGTTGCAGAGTCAATGTTTTATGGTAAGTTTTGCCTATCTAGTAATCGGTCATCGATGCCAGAGATTGCGGGTAGCTTAATAGACTACTTCTCACCTAATGATGCAATTACATTATTGGATAAAATAATACACTACAGTAGTGATTCCGATATACTTCGTACTAAAGAGAAGAGGATTAAGGAAAGCTATAAACCAACTAGTTGGGATAATACCTTCGATCAGATTCGTTCGTATATAAACTAACAATCAGTTAGTTTTTGACTGTATAGTTTAATTCAATATTTTTCATACCCATCCAATTCAAACCCTCAATAAGCGGATTAAAGGTTTCCTTGAATGTGCCAGTTGATGATGGTGTTTTAATCCAGAATTCATACGAACCTGTTTGACCGGGCGAGATAGTGTACTCGTGTATTAAAGCGGGTCTATTGCATCCTGACCAAGTTGTATCGCAAAGGTTACTCATGTGGTCTCTCGGAGCTGCAGTACCTAGACTGGCTGGAGTACTACTATTCTTTTGCCAAATAATACTTCCGGTGTTTTTAATTTCAAATACTGAGTAATACCTTGTATTTGGTTTGAGGTTATTTTGGTCAATTACTTTTAATTTTGAACTATCTTCGTATAGCGCCTGACTTCCCTGATTCCACGTATAAGGTTGGGTATCAAGGTTAAAGTTAGCACTAGGCGTGTCTAGCCATGCTTTATTTTCCATAACAGGAAGATACGATTCATTATACGATCCGGTATCCGGTGCTGTGATCCAGAATTCAAATGATCCTATCTGTCCTGGGGCAACAGTGTATTCATGAAGTGGAGCAACTCGGTTGCAACTCGGCGAGCTATTTACCCATGTCGTATCACAGAATGGA
>JBBQDN010000004.1:0-121940 GCA_038319685.1 Saccharimonadales bacterium (SeqCode) | reverse complement strand
GACTGGAGTAATTCGCGAGGACGTGTCCATTACGAATAACTAAAAGAAATGGTAATGGATCGATCCCTGAAAGGGTCGTTCCGCAGCGACCAGTCTTTTTAACTGGGAGTCCCCGGAGGAGTGAAGCCGACCAGCAGTTTTGTACTACTTTTACTGTTAAAAGTAGTGAAGGATTTGTTTTTTTGGAAAAGAAAGGACTGTACGCTCTTAATGATACTGCCGTAAAGATTCAATCGGATCTTTACGAGCCGCACGAATAGCTGGATATAAACCGAACAGACCACCGACGAAGATCGATACCCCCAAAGAAATCGCAGCTATTTGCCATGTAAACGCCGGGTCGAATGTCAGGAAACTACTACTGATCACGAACGCAAGCACATACCCAGCGCCGTACCCAATAACGCCTCCCAGCAGGCTCATGATAAGGGCTTCGATCATAAACTGGCCAATGATATTACCGTTACTCGCACCGACGGCCTTTCGGAGCCCGATTTCACGGGTTCGTTCGGCAACATTCACCAGCATAATATTCATAATACCGACCCCACCGACGATTAGTGAAATTCCCGCGATAGCCGTGGTGACGCTTCCGATCATAAAGAATAATTCGCTTGTTGGATCGGCAATTTCTTTACCAGATAAAATCGTGTAATCATTTTGCTTGTTATGATTTTTAGTCAAGGTTTGATTGATTTCGGTCAGAACAGCTGGCAGCGCGTCGACCGATTTAGCCCGAACGTTGATCTGTTGTATCTGGGCAATACCCCTGTTGAGGGCTTTGCCGCTTTCGAGGCTAATAATAGCCGCATGATCAAAATCTATATTGTTAAAGTTGATTGGATCGTTGGCATGTTTTAACACCCCAATCACAGTAAAAGTTTGATCCCGAATAGTGAATGTCCGGCCAATGGAACTATCGGTCCCAAATAGATCGACTGATAACTGATTACCGATGACTGCCGTATCTTTGTTGGTGACGCTGTCGATAAATTGTCCGTCCAGCATTGCGATATTTGCAATCGATATAAGCTGCGGGTTGGTGGCGACAATAGGGGTGTGTTCGGGCGCGGTTTTGTTTGCTTGGACACGGCCATTAATGACCATGATTGGTGCTGCGGCGTCAACTTGGGCTGTGTCTTGGATGTCCTGGACGTCACGTTCGGTAATTGTACTGGTAGCAAACCCCCGATAGGGTGTCGGATTAGTCAGGTCACCGAGGTCTTTTGACGGTGTCCCAGGTCGAATAATAGCGATATTGCCACCGAGTGCATCGACCTGGCTATTGACGACGGTCGCGATACCGCCACTTAGTGACAGTATCAGGGTGATACTTGCGATACCAATTGTAATTCCGATTACCGTCAGGGCTGTGCGCATACGAGTGGCCCGCAAAGACTGGCTGGCAATCTGAATGTGATTAATCAACAAAAATCGCATTATTTTTTCATCCTTTGTTTCCGCTTTTTGGCCGGTTTTTTCTTTGTTTTCGGAGCAATAACGACTATTTCAGTGGCGTGAGCTCCAAGAGGGATTTTGTCTATTGTTGTTTCAAATACAACAGGTATTTTTGTATCACTATCGATTTTACCATCAAGCATTTTAATGACCCGACTCGCATAGGTCGTCAGGGCAGGGTTGTGCGTCACCATAATGATAGTATTTCCACGTTTGTGCAGTTCGGACAGTTCTTCCATGATGACATGACTTGACCTAGAATCAAGGTTACCTGTCGGTTCATCAGCCAAAATAATCGACGGGTCATTAACGAGTGCTCGGGCAATTGCGACGCGTTGGGTTTGGCCACCTGACAGCTGCCAGGGCATATAATATTCACGTTCACCCAGGTGAAAGGTTTTAAGGATATCACTGGCCATTTTGAGTCGTTTGGTGCGGTGAATGCCTTTGTAGGTGAGTGGAAGGGCGACGTTTTCGATGACATTGAGCCGTGATATCAGGTTAAAGCTTTGGAACACAATGCCTATTTGCTGACTCCGAATACGCGCATGACGCGCAGTGCTGAGGCTTTCGACTGATACACCGTCGAGTAGATAGTCACCGTCGTTTGATCGGTCCAGTAGTCCAAGGATATTGAGGAGTGTTGTCTTGCCGCAGCCACTTGGCCCCATGATGGCGATAAACTCACCCTTATCAATCGTAAGGTCGATTGTATCAAGCACCAACTGTTCCGCGTCACCGACACCAAAGCGCTTGGTGAGCGCACGCAGTTCAATTACTGGTGTTGTGGGTGTTTCTGGCATTTGCTCTATTATAATGACCTTGTATGCATTACCGCAACCTTTAATGTGGCGTGTTATATACAACTGGTATAATAAATGTATTGGAGAGATGGCCGAGTGGTTGAAGGCGCACGCTTGGAAAGCGTGTATGGCAGCAATGTTATCGCAGGTTCGAATCCTGTTCTCTCCGCCAAAATTATTTCTCATCTGTTCAGGTTCACGATAACACATACGCTATATATAGCGTTGTAAATAAGAAACATGACGCTAGAGCCTGTGTCTAAAGTGTTACGTCGGGTCATTTGTGTGTGTAGTCAAAAAAACATGAGCTAAATGCTTGAAAACCACACATATAGGGTTTATTATTCTATGTAGACACTACATATGTAGCGGTTCAACAAAAACACACATTTTGCAAGGAGGGTAACCTGTCAGCTATGCTGGTATTTTTCTTGCACCACTTTGGGAGGTGGTCTGTGGAGCAACAATAACATAATAAACAGTAGCAATAGGGGAATCAGGATGAGTCAAATACATGTGGTAAAACGCGATGGCACCCGCGAACCATTCGACGCCAACAAGATCAACTTGGCACTGGTCAAAGCGAGCGAAGGACTACCAGACCAGATCAGCAAAGTTGTCCAAGTGGCAACCGAGCTACAACTAACCTTATTTGATGGCATCACGAGCGAACAACTCGACGAGGCGGTTATTCACACTGCGCTCCAAAATGTCAAAGACGATCCTGATTTTGATACAATTGCTGCCCGTTTACTACTAAAGAATATCTACAAGAATATCTTAGGCAATTACGAGACCGAAGCTGAACTGAAAAAACTGCACGAACAAAAGTTTGCTGAATACATCAAACAAGGTGTCAAAGATGGCTTGCTCGATGCTCGCATGAACAGCAAGATTTACGACCTGAAAAAACTTGCTGCTGCACTTGATCCTTCTCGCGATAACCTGAGTAAATACCTCGGGGTGATCACTAACAAAAACCGTTATGCACTTCGTAAACAAAGTGGTGCACCGATCGAAGTGCCGCAGTTTACCCACATGCGTATTGCAATGGGCCTGAGCTTTAACGAAAAAGACCCAACAACTGCAGCGATTGATTTTTATAAACACATGTCGAACCTCGACTACGTTCCTGGTGGTTCAACTCGTGTGAACGCCGGTGGTTCATTCCCACAGCTGTCTAACTGTTTCCTCCTCGAAGTTCAAGACGACATGGAGTCTATTGCAAAAGGTGTGCGTGATGTTATGTGGATTGCAAAAGGTACCGGTGGTATCGGTATCAGCCTGAACAAACTTCGTGCGGCAGGTAGCCCAGTTAAAACAACCAACACTGAATCAACTGGCCCTATTCCGTTCATGAAAATGATCGACACAGCGCTATTTGCGGTGAGCCGTAAGGGTAAAAAAGCCGGTGCAGCAGCACTCTACATGGAAAACTGGCACCTCAATTTCCCACAGTTCCTCGACCTCAAACAGAACTCTGGCGACCCTTACCTTCGTACTCGTCTGGCAAACACCGCTGTATTCCTGAGTGATGAGTTCATGAAACGCGTCCAAAAAGACCAGGACTGGTACATGTTTGATCCAGCTGAAGTATCTGATCTGCCAGAACTATATGGTGCTGATTTTAGCAAACGATTTGCTGAGTACATTAAAAAAGCCGAAGCTGGTGAAATGCGTGAGTTCAGTAAAATTAGTGCCCGCGAACAGTTCCGTCAGATTTTGACTGTCCTTCAGGCAACTTCACACCCATGGTTAACATGGAAAGACACGATCAATGTTCGTGCGCTCAATAACAATACATCGACTATTCACTTGTCTAACCTATGTACTGAAATTACGTTGCCACAAGACAAAGACAATACTGCTGTCTGTAACCTCGTCAGTATTAACTTGTCAGCGCACCTACAGGCTGATAAAACATGGGACTGGGACCGCCTAGCGGCCAGTACTCGGAGTGCGATTCGCCAGCTCGATAACCTATGTGATATCACCAACACACCAATCCCAGAAGCAATGTTTTCTAACCAGCAGAACCGCGCACTTGGACTTGGCATGATGGGCTTTACTGATGTCATTGAAAAACTTGGCCATAGTTACGAATCCGAAGAGTCATACGACTTAATGGATCAATTGACTGAGTTCATCAGCTACAATGCAATCGACGAATCAGCTGACATGGCCAAAGAACTCGGTTCCTACCCAAGGTTCAAGGGAAGTGGCTGGAGCCAAGGTATCCTTCCGATTGACACTGTTGATCAACTGGCGACAGACCGTAAAGTGAAGGTTGATGTGACTCGCAAAACACGTCTTGACTGGGAGAAGCTCCGCGCTAAGGTCAAAAAAGGTATGCGTAATGCAACGCTTATGGCGATCGCACCAACCGCGAATATTGCACACATAGCCGGTACTACTCCTGGTATCGACCCACAATTCGCCCAGATTTTTAGTCGCTCAACGCTCAATGGTAAATTCCTCGAAGTGAACACAAACCTTGTTCGCGATTTACGTGTACTTGGACTCTGGGATAAGGTCAAAGAAGATGTACTGCGTCTCCAGGGTGACCTAACTGAGATTCCATCAGTTCCACAGCACATCAAAGACGTCTACAAAACCAGTTTCCAACTCAGCCCCTATGCCTTCATCGAAGTCGCAGCCCGGGCACAAAAATGGGTTGACCAAGCAATCTCACGTAACATGTATCTTGAAACCCGAAACATCGACGACATGGTAGATGTGTACACAACCGCCTGGAAAAAAGGACTCAAAACGACGTACTATCTGCACGTTAAACCCCGGCATCAGGCCGAACAAAGCACTGTCAAGGTGAACAAAGCCGAGACAAGCGGCGGGGGACAGCGCAAAACAGGATTCGGATTTACCAAGAAACAAACAACCAACGTATAAGTAATCAAATTAGGGGGATAACACAATGAACGCATCACAAATCATCACAGACGACATGACACTTGAAGAAAAACTTGCTGCAATCGATCAAGCTATGGCAAATGCTCAATCACAGGCCAATGAAGAAGCAGCGGCAAACGGAACATTCGCTGCACCACTCGATCCAGCAGATTTAACAATGTGCGAAGGCTGCCAGTAATCTTAAGAAGGAGAATATCATGCCAGGAATTTTAGGAACAGGTATCCAAGATGGGCTTTTGCTCAAACCAATTCACTACCAGTGGGCAATGGATCTCTATGATCAGGCAGTCGCAAACACATGGTTTCCAAACGAGATTCAGTTAGGTCAGGACCTGGCTGACTGGAAGAAAATGAGCGACGAAGAGCGACATGCACTGACATTCCTGATGAGCTATTTCAACCCGAATGAACTACTAGTCAACAAAGCCCTCGCATTTGGTGTCTATCCTTATGTCAACGCTGCCGAGTGTCACTTGTACCTCGCAAAACAGATGTGGGAAGAAGCAAATCACTGTATGTCATTTGAATACGTGTTAGAAACATTCCCAATCGACCGCGAAACAGCCTACGCAGCACACGTCGAAACGCCATCAATGGCACGTAAAGAGGAGTTTGAGACCAAATTTATCAAACGTATGACCGAACAGACGCTTGATATTACGACAACTGAAGGCAAAAAAGATTTTGTCCGTAACTTGGTTGCGTATAATATCATCCTCGAAGGTATCTGGTTTTACAGTGGGTTTATGGTGGCGCTTTCATTCCGTCAGCGTAACCTCCTTAGAAACTTCGGTAGTTTGATTGACTGGGTTGTTCGTGATGAATCACTGCACCTTAAGTTTGGTATCAATCTGATTTTGACCGTACTAGAAGAGAACGAAGATTTGCAAACAGAAGAGTTTGCGAACGAAATCAAGCAAATGATCCTCGACGGTGTCGAGATGGAAGAGGCCTACAACCGCGACCTCCTCCCGAACGGTATCCTCGGACTTAATAGTGATTACATCAACCAGTATGTGAAATACCTAGCTGATCGTCGCCTCGAAGAGCTCGGATTTGAACCACACTACAAGGTTTCAAACCCTGCCAAGTGGATGGCTGCGGCCAATGATACACTCGAACTGGTGAACTTTTTCGAAAGTACCAACACGAGTTACGAAGTGAACTCGGGTGGGTCTAGTTCAAAACCTGCCGGACAAAGTCCAGCAGCTGATCGGGATGAAAACAATCCTGATAACAGCATCTTGAAACAATAAAATAACTAACTGTTCACAAATGGGCGCCATACGAGAGCGCCCGTTTGTGTCTAAAAAGAATGGTATGATCGACATACTGGGTGACTATAGCGGCTTCATCGATAATATAAATCGTGGTTTACATGAACTAGGCATCGAGCGTGACGAGCTGGCCATGATGGATCATGTTTGTTACTGAGTTGAGACTGAAGCGCGATATCAGGAATTATTACGAAAACTCGCAGGCCAGGCGTTACTATTTAGTGAAACAGAGGTTAGTGGTCGTATGATTGCAACCTACGAGTTAGGTGAGTATCTGCAAGTTAGTGGTTGGACGGTTCCGTATTTGGAATTGCCTGCGCCAAAAGAAGGGTCACCGTATATGGAAGGCCTCGAGCACGCTGAACTTGTGGTTATCGGTGGGTTAGATCGGTTTATCGAACGACACGCAGATCTGAAGTTTACCGTTCTACTGAACCGTGCCATTAATCGTAATCGTATTGCCACTTGTGCTACTGCCGGTTTGCAAAAGGCTAGCCGTACCCCATACGCCGGTCGCTGCAACCATGTCCATGATAATTGTGCTCGATGTTCTTACTCGTACGGCAGATGTTTGCGGGCCACCGGCATTATAGCGATTACGGGCGACGCCAGTGATATGGATAAAGCCTGATCCATACACATCAAAACCAGGGTATGTTCCGCTACTGTTTCGGCTATTACTATCAGACATCAGTCCCGTCGCGTCCCAGCCAAATGCGCCGTCCCATAAAAATCCACTCGAGGTGTTGTCTTGGGCGCTACAGCCGCTCATGGCTCCAGAATCACTGGTGATATAAAATCCCTGTCCATCAGACGCAATGACTGAACCTGAATACCAGGCTTTGACGTTGCTGACCCGACAATCGTCACCATCGATATGCATTCCCATTCGTCCAGCCCAGCCAATTGTGACTTGATTGATGTAATTATCCTGGAATGTATAGAGTCCAATGCCGTTGCAATGATGAATCTTGCATGACAGCACACGGTTTTCGCCACTGCCGACCAGGCGAATACCGTCGCCTTTACAGTTCCATACATACACGTTAAACACCAAATGATTTTCGTCATAATCTTCGTCAAGCGTGCTAGTGTAATTATTTGTTGTATCACCGGTTAGGACAATACCGTGATTAGCTGCCGATTGGTTTGCTTTATTGCCATCGAGGCTAATATCGATGATCGAGCAGAATTTTGCATGCACCGTGCCGTCGCGACGGTTTTGGACGAGTGGGCCGGTTGAACTGGCTTTTTGTCTGACGACCGTTCCCCAGCCACTGCCGCGCAGCGTCACGCGGTGGCCAAGTGTCAGTCCGGTAACAATATAGACGCCCTCACCGATATAGACCGTCCCACCACCGGGTGCGGCTGCGCCAGCCTGGAAGGCTCCAGAAGAGTTCTGTAATTTCATACCCGGCATATTTGTCGCTGCGGCGGCGTTAATCGCTGCCTGGATAGCCGTTGTATCATCAGTTACTCCGTCGCCGACTGCACCAAAATCAGTCACATTAAAAACGCTATCAGATCGGTTCAACCAGCTGGTACCGTTGTTGGTTAAGATATCACGTCGTGTTGGGGTCGTCACGACAACGTCGCTCAGGCTATCGAGTGTGCCACCACCAGATCCTACAACTGATTTGTTGCGCCATTTGGCGAGTGCCGTGTCATACGTCAGTACTTCGTCGTTAGCCGTGTTATTTAGCGCGACGTCAGAAGAACCACCGATACTTCCGGACCCGCTGCCGCCGCCACTAAATCCCATATGTACTACAAACCATTCTAGTCATAAGTATAATAGAAATTGATAGTTTCGTGAAGCGTTAATTACTTAAATAGATATTGTCCGCAACGAGCCCTTGGATAGTCGTATATAAATACATTATTATTGAAGCTCTAGAATGTTTATAAAAACTACGGTACTATAACTGTAAACGTAATAGGGGAATCGCTGTGCTTTGGTTTATTATCGCCTTACTATTTTTTATACTTTGGCTGGGAGCACAGTCTGAAAGCAAAAAGCAATACAGCCAAGGCTATTGGGATGGTCACAGGGCACTCGGTGCTAAAATTACCGACATCATCAATCATCCTCGCTATAAAAAACAAGATATTGAAGATCAAATTACCGCAGGTGCTAAGAGATCTGAAATTCCTGATGACACCGCACCTAGCTATGTCGAGCAATGGACGGAAGATACCGGCATATTTGTCGAAGATTCCGACGATACCGTCCAGGAAGACGAGATTGGGTATAAAGACGCAGGAAAACCTGTAGTCATGCCGGTTCGTCAAGAAACGCCGGCCGAAAAGGAACGAAAAACGCTACGTAACCTAAACACGATTCTTTATATGGCAAGTTTTTTGTTTATTGCCGCTGCCGCAACATTTGTGGCTGCAGCTATGTCAGGAACAGTTCGTATTATAGGCCTCATCATTGCAGTCGCATTATTTTATATTGTTGGCATTGTCCTTTATAAGAGATCGCAACGACTACGTCCAGCCGGAATAGCGTTTGTTGGCACTGGACTTGCTATCCTGCCATTCATTGGTGCTGCGCTGACATTGATTGGAGGAGTTGATGTTGGTATTGCATGGCTAGTAACATCTGTCTTAGGGCTTGTTGCCTATGGGTATGCGAGTGTTGTACTACGGAGCCAGGTTGTATCATATCTCACGATGGCGTTTATTTTATCGATTGCAACTTCGAGTGTTGCTGCGGCAAGCCTCCCAATTATGTGGTATTTTATCGTACTTATCGGGGTATCGCTGATTGTCAGCAGCATTAGTATCCTTCGACCATCACTTGTATCAGCAGTATTCCGAAAACCGATCGATACTACTGCACAGATTGTGACACCTGTCGCCATGGCAGCAAGCCTTGTTGTGTTCGACCGGATGACAACGGGAATGTATGAAGTTGTGTTTGGTGTTGCAACGGCACATTACCTTGTCGTGTGGCTGCAGACGCGGAAATTTATGTACGAAACAGTCGTACGGTTGCTGACACAGCTGACGTTATTAATTGTTAGTTATGACATTATGCAATCAATCAATAGAGATGGTCTGCCTGTGTTTGGTATCCTCTGGCTGATTCTGGTGCTACTGCAGGTGATGTATAGTTTCCTGCGCGTAAACGTTACCAACAAGAAAAGTAGGAGCGCGGAGGGTATGTGGGTTGCGACCATGTTGGCAGCTATATTGATCGGTATTGCATTTTGGTTTTTCAGTAATCATACCTGGTTCTGGACGACTATGAGTCTCCTCAGTACTGCGACGGTCAGTTCGATTGCGGTCGCACGGTTTAGGATGATTGGTTGGGGATATGTGGGACTTGTCGCATCTATGTTTGTACCGTTTTCGGCGGCACATCTGGCAGAAGGAATGGCGTTTTATTGGCCTATTATACTTGTCTACTTTGGCGTACTAGGAGCCGTCGTCGTAAGACTGATCGTATTGGCACGTGCGCATTGGTCGGTTACTGCTCAGACATTTCTGACGACTTCGATTGGTGTCTATATGGCAATGCTTATTATAAGCGGTGCTTTATCAGGTGACTACGTTGTTGTCGGCTGGTCGATTGCTATCACGGGCGGGTTAGTGACAGCGATTTCCTATGTGTTGCGCCAGCGTGCATTAGAAATAATCGGATTCATTATGGCAGTAGTAGCAATATTTTTATGGGTGAGCCAATCGCCGACTGAACCGGCTTGGCGTATCACAGTAGCCACACTATTGTCCGTAGCAGTAGTAGCAGTCGGGACGCTGATTCATTATGTACGTGGAACTAACCGTGAACGTCGCAATAATCTCCTTATACTTGGTATGAGTATTTTTGCCATACTGGCTGTGAATGGGTTCGCGCAGGATATTGTTGTTATACAAACAAGTATTATTATTTTGGCTGTCAGTACGGTCGGGTTTCTTGTTACAAGATGGTTTACTGCACACAAGTCTGAGTATATGAAGGGGATAGTATCATCTGGGTATATAATTTATCAGCTTATTGCTGTTGCACTCGTCACGACGCAGGGTGCTGATTGGGTAACTGCCATACTTCTCCTGAGCGCGGTGACGTTCTGGCTTGGGTCGCATGTTGAACGTGTCTGGTCTATGACATTGGTCGCTAATATCGCGCTTGTGGCGGCTGTCTATAACGCCTGGACATGGCTAGGTTTTGCGACTGAATGGCGCACTACGGCATCTGCCTGGATCGCTGCAGGAATTATCTATGCAGTGTACAGCATGTATGTCAGGGCAGGTGACGAGCTTCGTCAATTGTCGTCAATTGCGGTCGTATGGATACTGCTGACAGTTGCCCTATTTGGATATACGAGTGATGTTTCGGAGTGGATAGTACGACTGGCGGCTATTCCAACACTCATCGCAGGGTTATTGACGGTCGGTATCCATGCCTCCATGGTACGCGGCAGTACAATACTTCGACAATCATCGCTTTTCAGTGGCTCAGCGGCAAGTTATCTCGTCGCAGCGTTACTGTACTGGGTAGTGACGTACGATGCGGTGACGACAGGTATAGCACTTGCGGTTTCTAGTTTATTCACGATACTTTATTCATATAAAGCGCATTCACGATCAAGTGAAGTAATTGGTGCGATCATTGGTATTGTTACGGTAGCACTGTGGCTTGGTGAATTGCCGCTCGAAGAGTGGTATCTGATGATCCTAACGCTTGTATCATTTGTCCTTATTGCTACTGGCGTCGGTATTCATCATGTCCTCCGAAATGATCCAGAACGTCGAAATAACTTGTTGCTACTCGCACTGTTCGTTCTAGGTGGACTTGGTCTTGATTTACTCACAGGTACCACGACAGCCGTATTACAGGTAAATACTGTACTACTTTTCGTCGCGCTGCTTGGATCATGTATAATGCGACTGGTCGTCCGGGGATCGTCAGTACGTTTGAATAGTATATTCACGACAGGATACGCGAGTTATCTAGTGCTCGTGTGGTTATTTGCGATGCAGCTTGGTGGCGGATGGCTCGTGCTTGCGTATATTACTGCGACAATTATCATGTGGGCCGCATCACACATTGAACGCATGCCGCTACTGACACTTGCAGGAAATATTACTTTTGTCGCCGCACTGTATTACCTATGGATATGGCAAGGATTTTCAGACTATTGGATGGTATTCGCGATTGTCTGGGCAATCGCAGTGGTAAGTTATGCGCAGTCATGGTTGTACGTTCGTCGTCATGACCAGCTGCGACAACAAATTGGGCTTGTGTCGTCATGGGTGCCACTGTTTGGTGTGGCGTTACTTTACATTGATTCGGACACAACTCACGAGATTGCCGGTGCCGCGACACTAATTGCGGGTGCACTGACCGTTGCGATTCAGGGCTACGTGACAAAGCGCAAGGATATCATCGAGATTGCGGTGTATGTCGCAACAGTCGGACTACAGCGAATCGTGTTTATTGCGGTGCCCGATATAAATTTTGTGTTCTATGCACATTGGTGGGCAATTATTATCTGGCTTGTCGCTTGGTGGCGTAGAACGGACATGATGACCCGCATTGTCATGGGTGTCGCATTTATTACCCTATCAACAGGATTATCCGCACTCATCGATGGTGGTATCTATCAACTACTATTCCTCATTGAGCATCTTGTTTTACTGGTTGTTGGTGCGCTGACGCGCCGACAATGGGCCGTATGGTGGGGAGTGATTGCATCAGTTCTGGCTATTTTATACTTTATCAAAGGCTATGTGTATTTGTGGCTCGGACTACTCGGCCTCTGTCTTGTTGGTCTTGTCGTTTGGCGACTTGTAAAAATGAATAATAATCAGTCACAAGATTAGGCACGTCATCAACATCTATAGCGTAGAATAAACAACAGACAACTCTACATATAGCGTTTTTGTATATGAGAGTGCTACAATGAAGCTCCATGGAGACTACGCATCACATGGATAAAAAACAGAAATACATATTTGTAACTGGGGGAGTCCTTTCTGGGGTAGGAAAGGGCATCACGGCCGCTAGTATTGGGGCAGTACTACAAGCGCAAGGTGCCGATATTTCGGTTCAAAAATGTGACCCGTATCTTAACGTAGATGCGGGCCTTTTGAATCCTGCGGAACATGGCGAATGTTTTGTCACTCGTGACGGTGCCGAAACCGACCTTGACCTGGGACATTATGAACGATTCCTCGATATTGAATTAACTCAAAAATCCGCGACACTGTCTGGTCGGTTACTCCGTGATTTGATCGCCGATGAACGTGCCGGTAAATTTGGTGGCAAAACCGTGCAACTTGTTCCGCACCTGACGGCTGCTATCCAACGCGATATCGAAAAAGCAGCCAAAGGTAGCGACGTGCATTTTGTCGAAATTGGCGGGACTGTCGGTGACTACGAGGCGCTCAGTTTTATTGAAGCAATCCGTGAATTCAGTCGCAAAGTCGGTCGTGCCAACTGTCTATTTATTCACGTTGTCTATGTGCCGTTTATCGGTTCCAGCAAAGAGTTCAAAACAAAACCTGCACAAAATGCACTCAATGATTTGCGTGGTTTTGGTATCGTGCCTGACGTCGTCGTCGTCCGGACCGATGCGCCAGCTCCAAAATCTATTGCAGCCAAAATAGCGATGTTCGGTGGGGTTGCCGACGAAGCAGTTATTTTAATGCCAAATGTCGATACGGTATTTCGTATTCCAATGATCATCGCCGAATCACCACTTCAAAAAGTACTCGATGATTTTACTGGTTTTACCAAAAAACCAAGTCTTAAAAAATGGGAACGAATCATCGAAGCCCAAAACAAAAAGCATGATCATACTGTTCGTATTGGTGTGGTCGCAAAATATCTTGATAACGAAGACACGTACATATCTGTTATCGAAGCATTAAAGGCTGCTGCGTGGCATGAAAAAGTTGGCCTGGAACTTGTCTGGATCAATGCCGAAACAGCAAGTGACGACGACTTTAAATTAGTTGACGGTATCTTGGTACCGGGAGGATTTGGTAATCGGGGCATCGAGGGCAAGATCGCCGCCGCAAACTACGCACTCGATAACAAAGTTCCGTACCTCGGCCTTTGTTTAGGGCTGCAGGTTGCTGTTATCGCGGCGGCACGTCGCAGTGGACTTAAAAAAGCGAACAGTACCGAATTTGACCCGACAACCAAACAAAATGTTGTCTACCTGATGAACGGCCAGGAGGGCAAAGAATCAACCGGTGGCACAATGCGCCTGGGTGATTACCCCGCAAAACTGCAAAAAGTTTCAAAAGTCGCAAGGGCATACGGCGAAACATCAATTATCGAACGCCATCGCCACCGTTACGAAGTAAACCAAGCATTTACGACTGACATCGAAAAAGGTGGCCTCGTCATTAGCGGTACCTCGCCAAACGGCACGCTTGTTGAGTTTGTCGAAACACCAGGCGAGGGCTATTTTGCAGCTACGCAGGCTCATCCAGAATTTCGATCTCGCCCAACACGCCCACACCCGCTTTTTGTTGGGTTGATCAAAGCAGCGAAAAAATAACCCTAACTACTCTGGTATAATAAACCTGATGGAATCCCAAATTGCCCAAATTGTGTCTGAATTATACAACGTTGAATCAAACGTCGTACTGACACGTCCCGATCCACAGTTTGGTGATTATGCGACAAATGTCGCACTGCAACTGGCAAAACCACTCGGCAAAAATCCACGTGAGGTTGCAAACGAACTCGCTACTAAGTTACGTGAAACGGGTGATTTTACTGAAGTGACGGTTGCAGGCCCCGGGTTTATTAACCTGCGTGTAACAGGAAAAAGTCTCGCGAGTACGTTGTCTTTACAGTGGAATTTACAGTATGGTGAAAATAGTGACGGTGCTGGCAAAACAGTTGTCGTCGAATATCCAAGCCAGAATATGGCAAAACCATACAGTATCGGACATCTCCGACCGGGTAATCAGGGCTGGGCGGCAAAACGACTCATGGAAGCAACTGGCTGGACGGTGATTACCGATAATCACCTAGGTGATTATGGTGCACCATTCGGTGTCTGGGTTGTTGGCTTTTTGACACTCAGTAGTGATGAGGCCCTCGAACACGACGGCGTCTATGAACTTGGACGTGTTTATATTGCTATGAAAAAAGCATTAAAAGATGAAAAAGAGCGCGGTGAATCTCGACTTGCCGACCAAGTGCAAGATTGGTTATTAAAACTTGAAAACGATAATAGCGAAGCGGCTGCCTATAGCGTCCGATTTAATAAAATCAGTCTCGATCATATCCATGCGATTATGGACCGGTTAAAAATTTCAACCGACCACGAGTTTGGGGAAGCGTTTTTTGCACCAAAAGGTAAACAGGCAGTCCAACGATTACTCGCCGACGGCATCGCACTGCAAAACGACGACGGTTCGATTATTGTGCCACTTGACGACTATGGGTTTGATGTACCAATGCTCGTCCAAAAATCTAACGGCGCGGCGCTGTATGCAACGACTGATCTCGCAACGATTTTGTACCGTGAATCAACCTGGCATCCTGATCGTGTCATTTATGTCGTCGGCAGTGAACAACAATTCCATTTTGCGCAGCTGTTTGCCATGGCGAAGAAATTAGGTATTCAGACCGAACTGATTCACCTGTGGTTTGGGATTATCGATCAAATTAACGAAGACGGTACCCGTGCAAAAATGAGCAGTCGCAAAGGTGTTGTTTTGATGGAAGAACTGCTCGATACGGCCGAACAAAAAGCGCGTACAATAACTGCCGGACGTGATATCTCCGACGAAGATATTAAAAAGATTGCACTGGGCGCGATTAAGTTTACTGATTTTGCCGCTGATCGGCGGACGAATATTCTGTTCGATTGGGAAAGTATTTTTGCGCTGACTGGTTTTTCAGGACCCTATATTCAATATGCTGCTGTGCGTGTCAACAAAATTTTACGTGATAACAATCAGAATGCTAACGGGCTAGCGGATGAATACGATTTTGAACCAGAGAAGGCTGTTCTTGCAAAAATTCTCGACTATCCAGCGGTTGTTCGTTTGGCTGCACGTGACATTGAACCACATAAAATCGCGACGTACTTATACGAACTAGCCCGTGAGCTAAATCGCTATTACGAACAAACGCCGGTCGCGACGGGCGACGTCACGGATGTTCAGAAACAGGCACGACTGGGCGTACTAAGCAAGGCGAGTCATGTATTTACGCATGGACTTGATCTGCTTGGTATCGAAGTTCCGTCCCAGATGTAAGATATAAGGAGTTTAATTATATGACAGTATCCAAAGAAACAGCAGCAAAGACAGCAGCAAAAGCAAAAGAACGAGCTGCTATGCTCAAAGAAAAAAGCTCGACACATTCAAATGGTTTTATTGCATTTATTCGTGAACAGGGTGTCGTCGGACTTGCCGTCGGACTTGCAGTTGGTACTGCGGCGGGTGCATCAGTCAAACAGATTGTCGAAGGCTTTATCAACCCAATCGTCGGGTTTATTATTGGCGGTATTGATTTACGTGATCTGAGCTGGACGATTGTCAAAGCAAATCAAAAGGGGACCGGTGGACTGGTCATCGGATGGGGCGCAATTTTGTCGTCAGTCATTACGCTGCTTGCGACGGCACTGGTAATTTATTGGTTGATTCATATCGCCAAACTCGATCGACTCGACAAGAAAAAAGACTAATCCAGTATAATAGGATATATGAAGAAAACCGACCAAGAGTGGAAACAAGTGCTGACACCTGAACAGTTTGCTGTTCTGCGTGACAAGGCAACAGAGCCGCCGTTTAGCGGTGAATATGACGGCTTGTTCGCCGATGGTGTCTATGCCTGCGCGGCATGTGGGCAAGTTTTGTTTGAAAGTGGTACGAAATTTGATGCTCATTGTGGCTGGCCGAGTTTTTATGACGCTAAACCAGGTGCGGTTGAATTCCACACTGATGATACCCTCGGCATGGCACGTACGGAAGTGACGTGTAGCAATTGTGGCGGTCATCTCGGTCATATTTTTGAAGGTGAGGGGCTAGATACGCCGACTGATAAACGATTTTGTATTAATTCGCTGAGTCTTAAGTTTGATCCCAAGAGTACATAGTACTTGTAAAAGAATCAAGAAGTGATATGATAATCTAGTTCCCTGTGAACAGTGTTTATTTTTCCTCTAGAGGTATCGTCTGATTGACGATGCTGCTAGAGGGAAAGTAGGGTGCTTTTCCGGAACAAAGAAGGGTGTGCACGTGACACTTTCAGTAACTGAAACAGAGGCAGACGCAGTGGTTCGGATGAGGATTATCCAGGGCACAATACACACACGCGTCAATACCATGGGCGCTCTCGTAAGAGATGGTCTCGATGGCTGGGAAAGTGCCCGACGGGCGCTCAACATGCTGGGTGTCTCCCCGGCTGATTTCCAGGCGGCCACGGAGGCACTCTGGATCGACGAATATGTGTACCTGGTGTTTATGGGAGGAAAATTGTCCGGGATCATCCCCTCCTGAAACTTGTGTCGCGGGTCGGTGTGCAATCATCGACTCGTGACACAGCCAAACCTATATGCCTACTCAAGCCACCATGTGTCGAGATTGCGACATAAAACAATCCGGTCAATTATTCCTTCGACCGATAGCAGGAAACTCCTGCAGCAAGAATCCCGCTCGAGGCGGGGGAGTTGCAGCCTTCAGTGGCTCCTCACCCCGCCTCGCGGCCAACCCCTCAATTGAGGGGTTTTAATTTGTCTTTTTATACCCGGTGACAACCCCCGTTAAATGATTGACAAATTATCAATAATTTGCTATGATATTGTTAAGTAACCGCAAAAATAAAAAATATGTCAAAATCAACAACCGTACAGGAATCCTTGATTGCTCCCGAATTTCATACAGCTAGGGCTATTTCGGTGAATGATTTGGTTGGTCGACTTGCACTCCGCGCCCAAGGTGTAAGCGGTCCAGAACGCCGGAATGCGCCACAGGTATTGGTCGCACAAAACGTACAAGAACTGCTCGATCCGGAACTAGCAGAATGGCCCGAGGCGAGCACTGTCGTAGGGAGTGTTTGTACGACCTTTAACAAGCTTATCGACCGTGAAGGTATATCGGAAGCTACTGTAACTTCTACGATCATGTACGATGTGGCCGATAAAATTAGCCGCCTAGCCACCGCTGCAGGATTCCCAGACACGAAACAATCAATAGAGGGTCTGACGCGACTTATCGAAAATACCGACACTCAAACGGGTGAATATTATTTGAGTGAAGAGTTTATCTATGATTTGCAAGATATGGTCGGTGAAGATCAAGACCCCGAGCTTTATCATACTATCGGCAATTTCTTTACCATCAAAGAACTACTGCGTCGTGCTGTGAATAACAAGAACGTCTTGCAGGATGTGCGTGAATCGGTCGAAAAAGCGGCAGATATCTTACAGGATCCAACTATATATATTGAACGAGTGACCGGGACTATTGCTGATCCAGGGTTCGTGCGTCACTTGACGCCTGTAGCAACGCTATATCTCACTAGTCGCTTCCCCGGATCAGCAGATTTTGCGATAGGTCAGGTAGCTCAGTATTATGAAAAGCTAGCGAGTGCATACCCACGCGCTATAGAGGCAGATGGACGTCTAGTGTTTGAACTTCTGCTACACAGTGGTACCAGCGCTGCAACGTTTGAGAAAATCGACGAAAAGGTTGCAGGTATCGACAGTCAGCTCATGCAAGCGTATGCAAGTGGTTTTACTGATAGCCGGTCGAAGCGAACTATTGCACGGAACGCGCAGGGCGATCCGTTAAAATATAGGAAAGCTCTGTTGATTGCACGGGAACAAGAAGCTTTGGATAACCGTAGGTCACCGTACAACGGGCCAATGGCGCGGCGTGCTCGTGCTGTGGATGAAAAAGGAATTGTTCCACTCGCAGCATTTGGGGTTATTGAACAAGATTTGGCGTATCGAGACCTCTTGTTTGATATAAGCGACGTGGCGAGTCCGGAGAAACACACGGCGATTCTGCGCGATGTGTTTGAAAGTGTAGAGGCTATACGGGCTAATGCGCAGGTGTTTGCAGGTGGATTACCTCGTGATACTGCCGAAAACAGGGAATATGCCGAAGCTATCGAGGGCGCATTGCAAAAACGGGTGGTTGAAATAATAGGTCTTGTGCCAGGGCTTATCGGCGGTGCGACGCAACGAGGAACCTTGTATTACGGTGAACATGCAGTCAAAGACTTGGAAGTCAGTACTATGCAAGATGTTATCAATAGCCTGCACCTCTTTAATTTTATGCTGACAAAATTGAACGCCGATCAGACAGGTAGGTTTTCTGAATCCACAATACTTGCACGTGAAGGAGTGGGCAGATTCGTAGGTCATAACCAAGGCACATCAGTGATTATTCGCCCACAGGCGACAGAGAATGGCGAAGCGCGAATAGGCTGGACGGTGAGCATAACACCCGAAGAACAGCGGATGATTCTGGGTTATGCTGTAACGGAAAAACCGACTAAGTTATCTCTACGCCTTGATCTGGAACGGGCAACAGGCGGCCTTAGTCTGGACATCGGTGGACTGCACGAATTACACGCCCAGACGCAGCCACTTAACGCATTACTTGCGCGTACGCTGACGGTTGGCTCGCAGCAGATTGCCATACGGCTTGGTATTGTCCCTCAAAAAGCAGATTACCATGTGCGCGAAGTGTTTACACCTGAGATGGCTGACCAGCTGGCGTTTCGTCGATTTGCGAATAACCTGATGTATCAGCTGTCGCTAACTGACTCTGCTGCGCGGTGATAAAAGTACCAGTGAACTGGAGTAACTGACGGATAGCATCGGCGATAGGCGGACTGTCAATGATGGTGGCCATTTGGGTCTCTCTAAATGCGATGAATGCTACCTTGCTACCGTATACGTCAATTTCTACCGGTGCTGTATAAATCCCATCAGGGAGGATAGTACGGTGGAACAGCATTCGTTCGTCTTCACCACTGGCGGCATGCTGTCGACCAATTTCGGTATTTGGTACTAGGCCGTAGGTGTTGATGCCAGCTTGAGCACGCTGCTGGCGGTAATTATTTAGATATTCCAGCCCCAAATCGGGCACATCCGCAGTGGTACGTAATAGGTAAATGTCTTGTTTGACTTTCAGGGTGTCCGCATACACTTCTTTGATACCATCGATACCTTGCAATGTACGCGTGCCGGGGAGTGAAGTACTGGCATAAAACAGGTCGATAAGGGGTGATATACCTTGCTTAACCTCTTGTTCGTTGCGCACGAGAGTCTTGCGACGCTTTTCGGCAAGTGATTCGAGAGCGGAAGGGTGAGTAGGGGTATAGACGGACTTTGCACCGTCTTTTTTTGTAGCCAGGCCATAGACAACAAGCTTGTCTGCGATAGCGTAGGCGTTAGTTCGAGATTCACCGGTATGGTCAGCAAGTTCCGCAGGCGAAAGCTCACCATGCTCGATCAGGGCCAGGTAGCCTTTGGCTTGGCTTTCGGTCAGACCAGCTTTTTTGAGTATTGTCGTATCCATATATAGTCAATATAGCACAGATATGTATATTTGTCAAAACTATTTTGACATTATAAACATATAATCCACCTCTGTAATATATATTATATATCAACACATGATTGACAAATAAGGCAAGTTGCGGTATGATATGTACAGTCGAACGAAACGTAGAGGCTTCGCACTCGACCCGAACATTGAAATCACGTATTCAGCGCCAACACTATGGTTTGAGTATCAGACTATCATGGACATGCGCACGGTTGAGTCGGTATGGCTCC
Organism: Saccharimonadales bacterium (SeqCode); assembly: GCA_038319685.1. Taxonomy (GTDB): domain Bacteria; phylum Patescibacteriota; class Saccharimonadia; order Saccharimonadales; family Saccharimonadaceae; genus UBA6022. The sequence goes on along the minus strand of JBBQDN010000004.1, from coordinate 101,699 downwards.
CTGCATCGAGATAGTCATGAATCGCTCCCATGGAATAAACGCTCGTAGTACACGCCTCACTAAAAGGAGGTAGGGCAGATAAGTGAACCTGTGAGAGGCTTCGCTATCATATCTGCCCGCCCACAGATAGGTCATCCGGCTATTTCTAAGGTATTACCTTGGAATAGGACCAGTATGACGTATCTGTGGGCTGGAAACAGCCCAACTCCGGGGTAGTAACCCTAGAGCGTACTTTGAAATAAAGCCGCTTTCGAGCCCTCACAGAAGACATGCACCTGATAATAGGTGATATCTTCCGCGAGGGTCCGAAACGGTCGAACCCCACGGGGTCCAAGGAGGCCGTTATGTGTATTGTTTGTCAAAAAATAATCGGACAAAAAACGCCGCGTGCCTCCGCCTGAGCCCGAACAGGCTCACGGAGCTGCTCTCCTACAGGAGACAGTTGGAGGGGCTTCCAGGAGGGTCCCTCAACTTCAGCCTACTGGCTGAAATTGATGAGGAGATTGCTATCCTGGCACGCTAGGGATCAATCTCATACCTTCTCGCTCACGAAGTAAAATTGAGCCGGCTGCCCGAGAGTGTCATCTCGGGTGAATTCCTTGAAATCTCATGACAATGAACAATCTGTTTATACATGAGCTTTTAAATCACCGCGAGGTGGAGAAGGTTCAGAACATTGACAAGTAGTTTGGATACCACGGAGCCACGAAAAAGAGTTTTTGAGCGTTGTTTTAGGAGTAACTTCTTAAACAAAGTCGAAGCCTCTCAATTTTCGTGCTCCAGCATGAAACAGCACCCAGGAAGCCTTATTAACGGCTCTTTGACTGTTCAAGCTCTTGCGAAGGGTATGTGTGTAGCAATACAGATATATCCGGGTGAGGGCTTGAACCCTCTGGTAGTACTGCGGTGCGTCCGCAGATAAAAAACTAACGCCTGGGTTTCATCTGATATACCCAGCATGACAGTAGCTACCTAGTAGCATGCTGTACAACAGGAAGTATGATCGAAAGAGGATAAAATGCCTGGTCCTGCTCGCAGGTTAGGGTACGTTCGCACAGTGGCGCCGGTTCCGGCGCCACTGTCGGAGAACCGGAGGCTGCTTTTCGCAGTTGTTCGGTTCGAACTTGCGCGGTATGCCCTCGGGCATACCGCGGTTATCTCGGGCGAACAGCTCGAGGCTTGGGTGTTGGGCGAACAGCCCTTCACTCTCAATGAATACCGGGTGGCCATTGAGGCTGCCTGGGAGGAAGGGAAGGACCCGAGCGGGTATCTCCCCGACCCAGTGCTGCCAGGTGTGTTCGACCATTCGGTCGAACACACAACCTGTACCGGAGGGACAAAACTCCACGCAGGTATAGACGGTTTTACCGTCGAGCGGCATGGAGAGCCGCTCGATGCTATTTGCCGAACCGACCATGCCGTTTTGGCATGGTTGACCGGAGCCTCCCTGTGGGAGGCTCATGCAGTGAATCAACTCCGCTGTTGCGGAGTTGATCGTTGGGCCTTGGAAAGGATTCTTTTCAAGATGAGAATGGAGGAGGCTGGTCAGTAGTTTTTTTGTCGAGCTCACGACTAAAACAGAGCTCCGTTGCCTACGGATAATTGCGCCACTTGTGACGCGTAATCTCTTGGCCGTCGCGACTATGACGTAAAACAATCCGGTCAATTGTGTTTTCGACCGACAGCGGGATATCCCGCAGCAAACACACCGCCATTTCGGTGGGGTTGAGTCGAGCCTTATGCTCCTCACCCCGCCGAATGGCAAAAAACCCTGTCCGCAGATGCGTATCTGCGCTGATGAGTCCGAAACGACGAAACAGGAAACCAGGCAATAATTCTGAAGATTCGTCATTTCGCATACAAAAGTGTGCGCAAAAATGAGTTTTCAAGAACAACCTATAAAACATCTATAACTCAAAACCATGCACATACAATCTACTAATAGATTGATATACTAACTGTTATGACGAAAAAAGCAAAAATATTATGGATGGACCTGGAAATGACCGGACTTGATCCGATCGAGGACCGAATACTCGAAGTTGCCGTGATTGCGACTGATTGGGATTTTAACGAGATTGCAACGTATACGGCGGTTAAAAAAGTCGGGCCACGGTTGATGGAACAACGCATGAAAATCGGTGCAGCGTTTTGGGATGCAAACCCGGCCGCGCGTGATGCATTGGTGTCGCAGAACATACACGGCCTATCCGGACGGACAGTTGAAAACGAACTCCTGGCATTTATTGATGAACATTTTAGTCCCGACAAACCAGTGCTGCTGGGTGGCAATTCGATCCATCAGGATAGACGATTCATCGTGAATGAATGGGGGCGATTGGATGCACGACTACATTACCGCATGCTCGATGTCACCGCATGGAAGGTTGTATTTGATGGCAAATTTGGTAAAAAGTTCGCAAAACCCGAAGCCCATCGTGCACTCGAAGATATCCGTGGCAGTATCATGGAACTAAAGTATTATTTGACTAAATTGAAATAGTGCTACAATAACAGCATATGCTACCTATACGGGCGCGACACGGTCACAAGAAATTTGTATGGTGGGGGATTATCATACTATGTTTGTTACTTGCGGGCGCTGTCACTGTTTTTTTGAGCCAAGGTGTTCATTCACCTAAACAGCAAAAAGTCGACACGAAACCTGCCGTACTAGCACAGCCACAAACGTTTTCATCGAATATGCTGTTTATGGGCGATGTGTTTTGGGGCCGATATATCAACGATTGGTCACAGGCAAGTCCGCTTAAAACCGCCTATCCCTTTTCGCGTCTGAGTGAGTTTCATCGTAGTCAGTACGATGCCTGGATTGCCGATCTGGAATGCCCGTCTGTTGCTGGTGTAAATATGACGAGTGCTCAGCAGGAAGCGACCCTGACGTTTAACTGTTCACCAGATTATTTACCAGAAGCGGCGAAATGGTTTACAATTTTCGGTGATGCAAATAACCATAGTGACAATCAAGGCGGATTAACTGGATTATTGGAAACTCGCGAACATTTGAAACAAAACAAAATTCAGTATTTTGGTCACTTCGATCCCGAAGAGCTAAAGGATGTTTGCGAAGTCACGGCCATGCCGGTAACTATTGCAATGGACGATAAAACGACTAAAAAAGGCAGTTTTCCGGTGGCTATGTGTGGGTACCATGGGGTATTTAAAATTCCCTCGGCGGCGAGCCTGGCGGTCATGCAGGCGTATGCAAAAGTCATGCCGGTGATCGCGTTTCCACATTCGGGTCAAGAATATAAAACTGGCCCTGACCAGATTAAAACCGACCTTTATCGCGGCATGATTGACAACGGTGCAGACATGGTAATCGGTGATCACGCGCACTGGATACAGAGCACTGAAAGTTACAAAGGCCACCTGATTGTCTACTCAATGGGTAATTTTATATTTGACCAGCAGGATACAAAAGAAGTAACCCGTTCTGCAGCGATCAATGTTACTATGCAGCTTCCAAAAGGTGCAGACAGTAGCCAGTTGGATGCGTGGCTACGGTTGGGAGCAACCTGTGAATCATTTCAGGATGATTGTTTGGCGCAAATAACAGCGCAGGGACTTAAAAAATTACCGCTAACATATGGTTTTGGCGTTGTTGGCAGTAATGACGCCGACAAGATCGTCAAGCCAGCAACAGCTGACCAGCAAGCATCCATTTTACAGCGATTAAATTGGCAAAAAACCATGACACAGTTGCAAGCTCCCTATGCAAGCCTGTAAACTGTAGGTATGACTCACACTGAACTCGAACAATACATCCTTAGTTTTCCAAATACCTGGCTCGATTTTCCGTTTGGCGAAGGAACATCGGTATATAAGATTGGCCACAAAGAAACCGGTGAAGGCAAGCTATTTGCGATTATCGCTGATAACAGCAACCCGGTTCGCGTCAGTCTGAAATGCGAACCAGGACTAGCGGTGAGCCTGCGCGAGAAATACGAAACAGTGCTGCCTGGATATCACCTGAATAAAAAGCATTGGAACACTATTTTGTGTACAGGCCAGGTACCTGACGACGAACTGTTCGATTTGGTTCGACTCAGTTATAATCTGGTCGATGCTAGCTAGTTGAATCGTTAAACTGGGCGAGCTGATCGCGAATTGTCGATAGGTTATCCTCTGTCGTCACTAAAAAATCCTTCATTGATTTACTACCGGTCGCTGTATAGACTTCCTTCATGAGAGCTTGAAGTGTCGTGAGTTCGTAGCTCATTTCACGGGCGTAAGTTCGATCAAACGTTGCGTTAAGTCGGGCATCTTCGAGAGTTTGTTTCAGTTTTTCGCCACTATACTTGGCTTTGATAGTCGGATCAATCTTGTCTTTGGTGATTCCAGCAGTGGTAAATGGTGCGACGATGTCACGGTTCGCGTCGGTGAGAAAGATCATCAGATTCGCATTGGTGACGCGAAGCGTACTACTTTTGATATTCTTTTTGGCATCACGCGCCACAGTGTCGAGCGTACTAAAACGAATAAAGATTGCCTGTAGCTTTGACGGACTTGCACCACCGCTCCCACTGATACTTATCAGAATGATCACCAGGGCAATCGCAAGTAGTAAGCCGCCACCAATCAGTATAAGAAACTTTTTGTCTAGCCCGGGCTTTTTAGGTTGCACGGCTATTTGGTTTAAATAGTCGATCGAATATTCTTCTTGGTTTGGATTCATCTGTATGTATTTAACCATAATAGAGCCCAGTGAACAATAATGCTATCGGTTAAAAACATGATATTTTACACTTGTCACGGTACTTTTCGCTTCGCACTGAAGTGAGTGACTTCAGTTTGTCACGATAAAATACGTGACAAATCTATAAAATGCTCATGTTTCACCGGTATAGATTATTATTCACTCACCTCTTTACAGAGGTAAAGAGTGTTACAATAAAGCTATGCAGGATGCCAAAGAAGAAGTTCGTTCACGGATCAATATCGAGGATGTTGTGGGTGAATATGTCCAATTAAAACGGGCTGGACGTAACTTCAAAGGACTCAGTCCATTTAGCGGCGAAAAGACGCCAAGTTTTATTGTTAGTCCTGACAAACATATCTGGCATGATTTCTCTTCGAACAAAGGTGGCGATGTGTTTTCGTTTGTGATGGAAATTGAAGGAATTGATTTTCGACAGGCACTTGAACTTTTAGCACGAAAAGCGGGTGTTGATTTGTCTGCATATGAATCTAAAGGCAGTCAGGAAATTACCAAAAAGAAAAAACGACTTTATGCCGTACTTGACTTAGCTGCTTCGTACTATCAACACAGCTTGATTAGCAATCCGCATGCTTTCGAATACGTGTTTAAAAAACGAGGTCTTGATAAAAAAATTGTTGAATCATTTCGAATCGGTTACGCGCCGGATAGTAACGATGCGCTTGTTCGATTCATGACTAAAAAAGGTTTCACCAGCAAAGAGCTAGAGGATGCCGGGCTGACGAATAGATATGGTGGTGATTTATTTCGTGGACGCATGATGGTCCCGCTGATGGACGGCAGCGGCCAGGTGATTGGGTTTACAGCACGGATTTTGGCTGATATCAAAGATGCTCCGAAATACCTGAACACACCTCAAACCTTACTGTATGACAAGAGCCGTCATGTTTTCGGGCTGTCTCAGGCCAAAGAATCGATCCGTTCTGGTGATTATGCGGTTATTGTCGAGGGCAACCTGGACGTTGTTAGTAGCCATCAGGTCGATGTTGCGCAGGTCGTTGCAACTGCGGGTACTGCCATAACCGAACATCATTTACGCGCACTTCGTCGATTAACGGGGAATGTTCGATTGGCGTTTGATGGTGACAAGGCCGGGATTGCAGCCACCGAACGAGCTATTCCTATTGCGCAGGCGATTGGCATAGAACTAACCATCATTACTTTGCCTGATAATGCCAAAGATCCCGACGAGCTCATTCAGCAGGATCCAGTATTATGGCAAAAAGCAATCGATCAGGCGATGCCTATTGTCGACTGGCTATTAGATCAATATGCAAAACGTCAAAATCTTGCTACGGCACTAGGAAAGCGGAACTTTATTACTGAATCGCTGAAAACAATTCAGTTGATCGAAAGCGGTACGGTCCGTGAACATTATGTGTCTATTATTGCGACAAAAGTAGGAGGCAGTGCCCAAAACCTGCTTGATCAAATCGACCAAATGCCTACAGAAAGTAGCCCAACGTTACGCCAACCAGGCGCACCGCTAGATTCTCAAAGTTATTATGATGAGCAATCTTTTCAAGATAATTTGCTGTCGATCCCATTAATTGACGCGGCAACCCATGAGCTTTTTCGTACCGTTGAGGTCGAAATGTTTGCCGGTGAATCAAGACAGGCAATTGCACGGTTCATAAAAGAAAACCCAGGTACTCGGTTCAGCGATACTCCTCGGGGGTTGCAAAATTACGACACCTATGTAAAAATACTACTATTAAAGGCCGACGCTCGATATGCGGACTGGAACGACCAAGATCGTTACTTTGAAACCGCACGATTGCTCCGCCAAGTAACACAAGAACACAAGAAACAGCAAAAAGATCTATTAACCAGCCAATTGCGTGATGCGGAAACGATTGGTGATGAAATGATGGCAATACAACTTCGTACACAACTGCACGAATTAATAAAGGAGATAACTAGTGGGCAAAGATGACGATCAAATTGATGACGGAGCGATACTAGAGGAGACAATTGTCCCTGCACTTGGTGATATCGATGAACCTGCAATCGATGAGCTTCAGGACGAAGAAGAAGACGACGAAGATACGCTTAACTCTAACCAGTATTTCGACGACGTATCCGATGACAGTGTTCGTTTGTACCTACGTGAAATCGGTAAAATTCCACTTCTCAATGGTGAAGAAGAACTTGCGCTCGCAAACAGTGTTGTCGCAAACCGTGACGAACTAGTTGGGGTACTCGGAAGAATTGCAGAGATTCATGCCGACTGCGAAGGTGATTACGCTACTCTTTCAAAATCACTTCGTGACGAGTATGACAAGTTAAAGATGAAAGTAACAAAATTAAGTCGTCCTAAAGATAAAATGGCCGAAGCCAACATGCGACTGGTTGTTTCGATTGCAAAACGCTACTCGGGCCGTGGACTCGATTTTCTGGACCTTATCCAAGAAGGTAATACAGGACTACTGCGTGCTGTTGAAAAATTTGATCCGGACAAAGGATTTAAATTCAGTACCTACGCAACCTGGTGGATTCGCCAGGCGATTACTCGTGCGATTGCCGATCAAGCGCGTACGATCCGAATTCCGGTGCACATGGTGGAAACAATCAATAAACTACTTCGTACGCAGCGTCGTATGACCCAAGAGCTCAACCGTGAGCCAACTATCGAGGAACTTGCCAAAGAACTTGAAATGGAACCGGAAAAAGTGGAATACGTTATCAAAATCAAACAAGACATTACGTCACTTGACGCTGGTGTTGGACGTGATGGCGAAGACGAAGATTCAGTCCTGGGTGATTTCATCGAAGACGAAGACGGTGCTACGCCGGAAGAATCAGCCGCATCACAGCTACTAAAAGAGCAGGTGCAAGCAGTTCTGTCGACACTTTCAGAACGCGAACAAAAGATCATCAAGATGCGTTTTGGACTTGAAAATGGGAAGTCACACACCCTTGAGGAAGTTGGTCAGGAATTTGCCGTCACGCGTGAGCGTATCCGCCAAATCGAAGCCAAAGCACTTGCTAAACTTCGTAAACACAAAGACGCCAAGAAGTTACACGAATACCTGAGCTAGATCAGGGAAGTCATATATTAAAAACTCCGGATAGCCGGAGTTTTTAATTATTTGTAAAACGTTTCTTCTAGAATATCATCGATTTGTTTATAGAGGTTATCGAGATCACCGTCATTCATAATGAAATGATCAGCCATGGCGATTGGGCCGCCTTTTTCGATATTTTCGATTTCCGCCCAGTCACGTGTTTGTGCTTCGGATTCGGTCAAAGGACGATCTGGCCTGGTCGTGAGGCGATGGTAGCGCATATGCCTGGGCGTCGTGATCGCAATAACATCGAGTTCACCAGGAAACTCGTGCTTCATAATTTTGTATTCAGTCCAGCTATAGATACCGTCAGCAACGATACGATGTTGCCCGGCCGCAATAAGATTGCGAATTTGCGCGACTGCACGCTTTACGACGAAGTCCTTTCCTTCTTTTCTGCGGATTTCCTCACGAAATGGGTTTTCTACCGCCCAGTCACCGGGTGTAAGGCCGGCTTCTTTCATGGCTTCATAGAGAATGCCGCCAAAATATACTTTTGGGTAGTTTTTTTCGGTGACATAGTCAACCGCTGCGCTTTTGCCACTGCCAGTGAGACCGACAAATGCGACAATCTTTACATTTTCATGGTATGTCATTGCTTATAGTATACCTTACATCAGAGGTGTGAACAATAAACCTCCGTTTCGCTTGTATCGCCAGTGGTATAATGATGAGATGACTTTTGATGGACATTTTAGTGTGTCGGACGTAACTCGACTTGGTGCAATTAACACCGATCTTGAGGCAACTGCGACCAATTGGCAATCGGAATTTGAAGGCGGTGGTAAGCAACCGATCGCTGCATTTTGCGAGGTGCTACTGCGTGGTGGCAAGCGACTGCGTGGTATGCTTGCGATGCAGAGTTATTATGCTCATGGCGGACGTGATGAGAAAGTAGCGATTGTCGCAGCACGAGTTTTTGAGTTTGTGCAGGCCTATCTATTGATACTCGATGATATTGCGGATCGTTCAGAAACACGACGCGGGGGATTATCCGCCCATAAACTTCTTGAATCGTATGCACTGAACGAAGCAATGAAAGGTGATCCGGTTCACTATGGAACGGTTCAGGCTATGAATGCGGCCGTTGCTGGCATGCACAAGGCGACAACCGAACTTCTGGCTCTTGATATTGATTCTTCGATTACTCGACGCGCAATGCGATCACTGCACGACAATCTAGCGGTGACAATCGACGGACAAATGAATGATATTTTTAATGAAGTCAGCCGTGAAATTCCAAACCAGCAAGCAATCGAACATGTATTGACCCGAAAATCTGCGTACTACACAATTCTTAGCCCTCTTGAACTTGGGGCGTGCCTTGCTGGAGCGGATGGCCTAGATAGTTCACTGCGTACCTACTCGATTCATACAGGCTGTGCATTTCAAATCACTGACGATACCATCGGAACATTCGGTGATAAAGATCAGACCGGTAAAGGAACTAACGACGATATTCACGAAGGTAAAATGACGCTTTTGATTCAGTATGCACTGACCCATGCTAGTCCAGCGCAAAAAGACATATTGGAAGCAACCCTGGGTGATAGTACTGCACCTGACGATGTGTGTAGTGCCGTCCGCCAGATCCTCCTCGATACAGGTGCCAAGGATTACGCCGCTAGTCGTTCGTTGTGGCACGAGCAAGAGGCGCTTAAGGCTCTCGATATAGCCTCAGGCATCGACAGTGCATTCATTGATTTTTTACGCGAACTGACGGACTATGTGACCAAACGGAAGTCCTAGGGTCGCTATTTGCCAAAACGACGTTCACGCTTTTTGAAATCGTCGAGAATGTTGGCCATATGTTCGGCAGTGAAATCCGGCCAGAACATTTCTGGAAATACGATTTGCGATTCATCGACGAGAAGGCTCATAAATCCAGCACTGTTGTGCGGATCTTGCCAAGCACCCGTTCGGATAATAAGGTCAACGGGCGGGAGGGACCGAGTCCATGAATGCTCATGGAGGAGTGTGTTGGCCGATTGGATAGTTTCGGGTGTATCAACGCCACTATCAATAAGACTTTGGATCGCCGCACCGCGTTCACGTGATCCACTATAGCTCAGTAAAATCGTTAAGATATTCGTACCGCGCATACTCGTGTCTTTGACGACTTTATCAATTGCCTTGATGGTTGATTCAGTTAATGCGTCGCGCCATTCACCAAGTACTTGAATTTTGACATCATACGTACTGACGAGTGGATGATCAGCAAACTTATGAACCCCTGTTCGGTATAAGGTGTCGATACTTGACGAAAAATCTCCACTACGGTCAGCGATGTTAGCGTACGAACTGCCCCAGAGCGACACATGAGTCACGCCGCTGGCAAATGCCGCCTCGGTGACCTCAAGTGTCCGGCTGAGACCTTGTTTATACAACTTTGAGTATGCAGAAATACCATGTTGTTTCGCCCAGCGACGGTTACCGTCAGGAATGATAGCGACATGGAACGTGGGAGTATTCATCCTTTTATCATAGTCGACACAGATAATATCAGTCAAATCCCACTCCTAGATTACAGAGGTGGCAAAACTAAGGTATACTAGACCTATGAAACGACTGGCTATTATTGACGGAAAATCGGTATTTTACCGCGGGTATTATGCGATGCCGGGATTGTCACTCAAAGACGGCACGCCAACTGGCGGTGTCTATGGGTTTACGACTCTTGCGCTGGAGCTTATCAAAAAACTCGAACCTGACTACGTGGCCGTCGCTTGGGATAAAAAGGGAACAAGCATTCGAAAGCGTCTGGAAATCCTCCCGACCTACAAAGCGGGTCGTAAGCGTCCACCCGAAGATTTCTTTGCGCAGATTCCGATGCTTCATGAACTGCTTGAAGCGTTTTCATGGCCACTATATGAACTTGACGACTACGAAGCCGACGATATCATGGGTGCACTATCAAAACAGGCGACCGAACAGGGGATTGAAACGTGCCTGATCACCAGTGACCTTGATATGCTTCAGTTGGTCGGCCCGTTAGTGCATGTCTATGCAATGAAAAGTGGTCTCAGTAACCTCGAACAATTCGACGTCGCTCACTTTGAACAAAAATATGGTATTTCGGTTCATCAATTCCTCGACCTGAAATCACTCAAAGGCGACTCGTCAGATAATATTCCAGGTGTGCCTGGGATCGGCGAAAAAACAGGCGTGCAGTTGTTGCAGGACTACAAAACACTCGACGGTATTTACGAACATCTGGACGATATCAAACCAACCGTTCGGGCAAAGCTAGAAGCAGGCAAGGAGAGCGCTTATACCAGTAAACTGGTTGGTGAAATTTGGTGCGATGCACCGGTGACGCTTGACCTGGTTGCAACAGACGTCACTGATCTTGATACAGCCATGCTTGCCGATCTTTTGAAAAAACTTGAATTTACGTCATTACTTCGTAAACTGCCAAAGGGCATGCAAAAAACAGCCCAAACGGACTTATTTAGTGAACCTGAGGTTTCTTATCTTGTGCCGCTCATCGAAGTACCATGGCCAACAACAGTGACATTTGATGCAGGTAGCGAGGTGTTGTTGCAGCTTAACGCAGCAGGTGATGAGGCCTGGTTATCACTGGATAGAAAGACGGTTTCTAGGGCCCCACTAACCCATATTGATAGTAGTATTTGGCGCGCGCTTGAAATGACAAAAGTCGTCACCTATGACGCCAAAGCGCTCTATCATGCCGCGCACAGTCAGCATGTCGAGGTCAGATTTGACACAGTTCATGATATTCGCCAAGGTGCGTTTTTGATTGATCCTTTGAACCGGGATAGGTCAATTGCCGGACTGGCACATGACGCAATCGATCCAGCTGACATGGGTAAAACTATGGCTGGGTTATGGCAGATTTACGACGAGCATATCCTGGCATTCGAACATGAACCCAAAATTGCATCAGTTGCTACGACGCTTGATTTCCCACTGACGTACATGTTGTACCGGATGGAAAGGCGCGGTATCAAGGTAGACAAGACACTTCTTAGCGATATGAGCCAAGAACTGGGTGACGAACTGAAGTTACTTGAACAAAAAATGCATACACTCGTCGGTCATGAGTTTAATATTGCCAGCCCAGCCCAATTGTCCGAAGTTCTCTTTAGCGATCTTGGCCTGCCGACCCAAGGAATTAAAAAGGGTAAAACGGGGTATTCGACCGGGCAAAAAGAACTCGATAAATTACGCGGTCAACATGAAATTATCGAACTCATCGAACGGACGCGTGAACTGGCGAAACTCAAAAATACCTACGTCGACACGTTACCTGAACAAACCGATGAATACGACCGTATTCACACGACATTCAACCAGGACGTCGCAGCGACAGGACGACTCAGCAGTATCAACCCAAACCTTCAAAACATCCCGGTGCGCAGCGATCTTGGGCGTCGGATCCGGGAGGCCTTTATTCCCGAACAAGGTAATGTACTGGTGAGCGCCGATTACTCACAATTCGAACTTCGGTTAGCGGCAATCTTGGCACACGACGAAAAACTCATCAATGATTTTAATGGTACGATTGATATCCATACCAAAACCGCTAGCGAAGTGTATGGCATTCCGGTTGATGACGTCACTAAATCGCAGCGACGAGACGCCAAAGTGATTAATTTCGGCGTATTGTATGGCATGAGCCCCCATGGTCTTGCTACCGCGACGGGGATGAACTTTACGCAGGCTAAAACCTTCATCGATCATTATTTTGCCGTCCGTGCACCGATCCGTGCATTCATTGACGCTACTCTCGAACGAGCGAAGACCGAAGGGTATGTCGAGACATATTACGGACGTCGCCGTCCCACTCCCGATGTCAATAGTAGTAATTTTATCGTGCGCGAGGCGGCAAAGCGAGCTGCCGCCAATATGCCAATTCAGGGAACAGAAGCGGATCTCATGAAAAAAGCCATGCTTCTTGTCGATAAAAAACTTGGTGATCTAGGTGAGCAAATCCTTCAGGTTCATGACTCGATCCTTGTCGAGTGTCCGGCTAAAAACGCCGAAAAGGTCGCCACACTCCTAAAAACAACCATGGAATCGATCGCGCCAGAACTTGTCATTAGTCTCCGGGTTGATGTCAGTACGGGGAAAAACTGGGGACTGCTATAGGTGCCTTCTAAATCCAGTAGTCAAAACATCTCTTTATATGATAAGATTTTATCAATACGTAGTTTGTTTAATCGCTACGATAAAGGGGTGTCGGTATGTCCTTGGCGTTAGAACTTGTATCAAATAAAAGTGCGATAGAGACTCCTCCCTCGCGTCGATATATCTCTCCGGCTGAGCTTATTGCAGCCAATGATCTTGCTCGTCGAACCTTTGCTGAATTTATGTGGAACTATGTAGGCACACCTGACCTTGCAGCTCGGCGTCGTGGTGAGCAGCGACCATTTATTCCGGTTGATACCGATGAGGGTACTGAGTGGAATATCGATAAAGAAATGTTTACTGGGTATACGGGGCTTGGCGAACTGGTCCATATTCGTGTTGATCCACATTTCAATGATTTGCCAGAGGGTTTTTTAGTAGCAATAGGCGATCTTACAACAGGTACGATTGATATGCCATATATCTCGCAGATAGAAAAATTCTATGATGCGCAACTGGGGCTGCAAACGATTATCTACTTTGCATCCGAGTACGATGATGTACCCCCTGAGTACTATCCACGGGTTGAGCTTAGTGAGCTCACTCAACGCTTTACTTATTTCCCGGGACCTCATCGTCCAGCATCGTTGCTACGCCCGATTGAACAACTGCATGCTGACGCCTCTTCGGGCTCGAGTTCGCAGCTTGGTCAGAGGGCTTTAACGCTCGTGCAAGGTGGGAGAGATTGACTTTTATCCATCTAAGTGATACAATATAGTTATGAATAGAAGCAACATGTCTCGTATTGTGCCGATTGCACTCGTTTTGATTATTATTGCCATTGCCATTGCTGCACTTGTTTCTGTTGGGCGCGCTATTTTCGGCGGAACTGACAGCACACAGAGTGTGACTGATACCAGCCAAGTTGACCTCGTAAATACCAACCCCGACCGCGGTGTTCGTATGACCGTTCGGGGATCGATCGTTGCCGACGAGAATTTTCGCTCGTACCAGATTTTTGTCACCCCCAACGAACGGACACTGACCACCTACACCGGTTACATTACCCAGCCAATCGCCAGCGAACGACTCGGTAATAATATCAAAGCCTATGAAGAATTTGTTTTCGCACTCAACCGGGCAAATATGATGCAAGGCCCAAGTTTTACTGGTGACAAAGACGATACCCGTGGTATTTGTGCTGTCGGTAAAATCTATGAATTTGAAATCCTGTCGGGTAATGATGTTGAAAAACGATTATGGACGTCGAGCTGCAAAGGATCGCAAGGTTCTTTAAAGGGAAGCGTATCACAATTACAAAATCTGTTTTTGCAACAAATTCCTACTAACAAAACGCTCCTTAGCCCCCTAAAGTTATAGAACCTATCCCAATAGTGTAATACCGCGTATACTATATAGTATGATACGCGGTATTATTTTTGACTGCTTTGGCGTGCTTTACCACGGAAGTTTGAATCATTTACTAGACATTACGCCGGTTGAACAACGGGGCGCTTTGGCTGATCTTTGTCGTGCATCAGACCTTGGCTATGTCAGTCGTGCAGATTATCTAAAGGCAGTCGCAGCATTCACTGGTCGGACCGAGTCAGAAGTAGATCATGTTATTTCTCAGGACCACGTTCGTAACGAACAAATGTTTGAACTGGTACGTTCGATTGATCCTAAATATACCACCGCACTACTCAGCAATGCCGGTACGCACGTGATCGATCGTTTATTTACCCCAGCAGAATTAACAGACCTATTCGATGTTGTCGTTTTGTCCAGTGACCTTCATATGGTCAAACCCGCCCCGGCTATTTTTGAACTAACTGCTCAGCGCATGGGACTGCTACCGGAAGAATGTGTTATGATCGATGACCTCGAAATAAACATCAGTGGCGCACGTCAGACTGGGCTCAACGGCATTGTGTATGTGTCGACGGGGCAAACTGCGGGTGACCTTCACGCGCTCCTTGCAGGCGAATAACGATGCCTGAATTACCTGAAGTCGAAACTGTTCGACGTGGTTTGCACAGTCTGGTTATTGGACTGGTGGTCAAAAATATCACGCACGACACACCGAAGGGATTCCCGAACACACCGGCTGATGTCAAAGGATTTTTGATTGGCGCAACGATTACTGACGTGCGACGTCGCGCCAAGGTGTTAATGATTGATCTGTCGACTGCCTATACGATCGTTATTCATCTTAAAATGACAGGACAGCTCGTTTTTCGCGGCGAGACTGTTTTTGGTGCCGGACATCCAAACGACAGTTTAATTGGTGAACTACCCGATCGTTCAACGCGCGTCACGATAATGTTCACCGATAACTCGCACCTATATTTTAATGACCAACGCAAGTTTGGTTGGATGAAACTGATGCCGACGGTCGAAGTTCCCTATATTGATTTTATGAAAAAGGTTGGACCCGAACCATTAGAAGCTGATTTTACGACTGATGAATTTACTGCCCGGTTTACTCGGCGGGCGAGAACGAGTATCAAAGCCGCACTTTTGGATCAGTCAGTCATTGCTGGCGTTGGGAATATCTATGCCGATGAGTCGCTGTGGGGTGCCAAGATCCATCCGAAGCGCTTAACAGGATCAATTACTCCTGATGAATTTGCATTACTCTACACCGAACTACGTGCGGTCATGAACCTGGCGATCGAAAAAGGTGGCTCTACCGATAAAAATTATGTGAATGCAGAGGGCAAGCGGGGAAGTTATATGGATTTTGCACGAGTATTTCGACGTGAAGGGCTGGAATGTCCTCGCTGCGGAACAACGATCATCAAGTTCAAATCAGCCGGGCGCGGGACGCATATTTGTCCGATCTGTCAGATCGTTTAGCTCTTTCTTTTCCAAAGAAGCAACTTCTTTGTTCCTTTTGGCAGCAAAAAGAACACAAAACTGCTGGTCGGGCTTCGCTGGCGTCGGGGACTCTCGCTTTAAAAGATTGGTCGCTGCGGAATACCCTTTCGTACAACCAATCCCTTCGGTACATCTTTCTCTGACCCCACTCTATGGGTGGCCGCAGGCCATCCCATGGCGTTTGGCCGAACACCTGTAAACAGGTGTCGCATGGCCGTCGAAAGACATCCCGAAGTAATTGGCTTGCGTATTCTGTGAGATTTGGGGCTTGAGTTGCAGGTAGCCGGGTTAGGGCTGTGACTGAGCCCAATCGCTCACACTACCACTTCTTCCTGGACAAGCGAGGACTGTTTGAACCCGACAGTGGCGCCTGTCGGCGTGAGTTTCGCAGCTTACCAAGAAGAAGTGGTGGTTGAGTGGTGGCGCGAAGGAGTTGGCCTGAGAACTTTTGCTTCTTTTGTTGGGACAAAAGAAGGCTGTTTGTTACTTTGTAGCAACAAAGTAAGGATTCAACCATCTCTTCTTTAACTAAGTTATAATAAAGACAATGATTACGCTACTGACCGGTGAGAATAGTTTTGAACTCGAACGCGCACTACGGCGAATTGTCAGTAATTTTGATGGAACTGCTGAAAAGATTGATGGCAGTGAAATCGTGACAAGACAACTGCCCGATCTACTTATGGGCGGCACATTATTCGCCGACAAACGGTTGGTCGTGATCAAAAATCTGTCAGATAACAAAACAGTCTGGGCTGATTTTGAACAATGGATTAGCCGAATATCCGATGATAATTCTGTCGTACTTGTCGAACCAAAGGCCGATAAGCGCACCAAGACATATAAGATTCTAAGCAAAGTAGCGACAGTTCATGAGTTTCCATTGTGGCGTGAATACGATACAAACAAGGCTGAAATCTGGGCGGTCACAGAAGCAAGATCACTAGGATTTGTCCTAGATAAAAAAAGTGTTCAGGCACTTATTAACAGAGTAGGAATTGACCAGTGGTTACTTTCACAGGCATTACAAAAACTTGCTGTTCTCGACGAAATAACACCTGCGGTTATTCAGACGGTGATCGAAGCAAACCCGACTGAAAATGTATTTAATCTATTTGATGCAGCACTTCGTGGTAATACGGCTGGGGTTGTCGATATGCTCCGGACGATTGAACTCCACGAAGATCCCTACCGCCTATTTGGACTATTATCTGGACAGGCGTTTCAGTTGGCGGCACTGTGCGTGACGGATAAAACGAGTAGTGAGGTCGCTAAAGATTTGGGGGTAAATCCATATGGACTGTCTAAAATGACATCAGTCGCTAAAAAATTAGGTCCATCTGGTGCGAAAAAAATGATGTCCATATTTGCCGATGCCGACGCGGGGATGAAAACATCGCTGGCGGAACCATGGCTACTGATCGAACGAGCATTGATAAAGATCTCTCGTATATAAAAACGACTCCGATTGGAGTCGTTTTTATATAAATTCGTAAAATTATTTAGCTGTTTTCTTTGCAGCAGGCTTTTTAGCGACAGGTTTCTTGGTAGCAGGAGCTTTTTTCGCAACAACAGTTTTTGCGGCGGCTTTGACAGCGGCTTTGACAGGAGCTTTCTTGGTAGCTGGTGCTTTTGTTGTAACTTTTTTGCTAGATGCAAGTTTTACTCCGGCGTCTTTGGCGACTTTCGCAAGCTGAGCTTTGCGGCGGGCAACGGTGTTTTTCTTAAGCAAGTTTTTCTTTACCGCAGTGTCAAGTTCGCTATGAGCAGCACTCAAACCTTCGCTGGTTGGCTTGACTAAAAATGCTTTGACCGCAGATTTAATGTCGCGCTTAATACCAACATTACGCTCGTTGCGTTTGATAGTTTGCTTCATTCGTTTAATGGCTGATTTAATGATTGGCATTGCGGTTCCTTTATCTCAAAATTTATATATACAATCAACGCGTTATTATAGGGGAAAGATGACTATTTGTAAAGTAGGGTGGTTGGCAATTATACTTTGATTACAAGTAATAAGTCTACGTGTAGGTAGTAGATATCTTCATGAGTAACATCGTAAATATCACCATCGCTGCAATAAACAGGATAGCGTAATGTTTTCTAACAAAACGATGCAGGAATGGGTATAGGGCTTTCGTAACCTCATAGACGATCAGGTATCTTATCATTCTTGCTGCTACTGCAAGGATAATGAAGAACGGAATAAAGAAGTGATAATCAAGTGCCAACGCATTAAAAACTTTGTAAGGTACGCCAGAAAATGGCTGAAAAAATATACCGAATATTCCGTACTCACTAAACCAACCCTGCACATGGTCAATCATTCCTTGATAAACATATGGTACTGACAATAGCGTTTTCTGTGGTAAATGCATAAGAAGAGCGACAGTAGTGCCAATAACCGTTCCTAGGATGTCATAGGTTACAAGCTGAACTTTTCGGCGTACTTTCATAAACATAATGAGGATGAGGAGAAATTCTGGTATCACAAACCAGACGATAGCTTCTGCGGCTGCCCATGTAGTAATCAGTGCATTCGATTCTTTGGAATGAAAAAACTTCTCCATGAAGTAGTTAAAATGCGGATTATTGCCAGCGATCTCTTCTCTACGGCGATACCAGAATACTCCCACGAATGGCAGAAAGAACAAGGTGATGGCTACAAAAACAATGCAAAAATTAATAACGAAGGAGACGATTAAATCAACCACAGAACTATCCCTGTGTCTAATAGAAGTTGGTACTGTGCGACAGCGCGGAACACTTTGTCTAGCTGGCCGTATGTTGCCTTTGTGTCGAACAATTTGCGTCGCATAGAGACAAGGAGGAGTAAGGCGATTCCGAAAAGAGGCAGTGCCCATGCTCTACTTTCACTCATATTCATAATTGCAATGAACCCTACATATCCAATGAGCAAGCTCGTAACACTAACACGTGCCACCCACCGAGCCCCGAAACGTAGCAGAAATGTTTTTTTATGATGCATGGAATCGCCCCGAGCATCTTTGTAGTCTTTGAGTATTGATAACGAGATACGACCTATCCACCAAAAAACACCAGCAATAAGTACGTTTTGGGTAGCACTGCCCAACGAGACGCCAAAAAGATACGGCAAGAATGCTCCAGCTCCGCTAAGTACGACAATTGATGCTATCGGGCGTCGTGAGGCCTGGATAGGCTTTGAGTTGTACACCCAGGTAATACACACTGTTCCAATGCTCAGTAGAAAAGCTTCTAGACTGACTATCCAAGCAACTGCTAGGCCTACAAGGATCGCGATGATGGTGTAGAGAGTCAGCTTGCGTAGTGCGGTTCTACCACTTTTTGTAAGTTCTGGGCGTCCATTGTCGGCATCGATCTTTCTATCCTCGATGTCATTCCAAATCATCGCGACGGAATTGAAGACTATCACAACAAGCGCCAGGAGTAGGGTATTACTTCCCTCAAAATGACCCACTACTGTAGCCCCGAGAAACAAGCTGATTACAGGAAAAATTGCGTCAAATAATCTAGAAAGCCTTATGAATTGAAGCAACCCAATCGACATATTATGCCGTTGTACAGCTGCCAAGCCCCGTCCAGCAGCCTATTTGCCAAAAGATCATAAAAGCAAGCAGTACTAAGAACGGTCCAGCAACTATCAAGAGGAGGGTTATCCCGACACCAAGTGCTACGCCAACTCCAACTTTTGTGCCGTGACTTGACTTACCTCTAAAGAACTTCACAAGGTTCGCAATACCCAATCCTAAAAAGACAAGAATTGCAGGAGGAAAAATAAATGACACAACCGCGAAAACTCCAGTGAGGATAGTTAAAAGACCTATCGATGATTTAACCGGTACATCCGAGTTTTGTGTCACCGAATCAACGACTGAACCTCCCGCGATAATTGCAGGTGCTAGTGACTGGGGTAGGGCCTGCTGTGTCTCAATCGCTTTAAGCCGTTCGTATTCTTGACGATCAATCCACACGTTATTTTGTTGATTATCCATGACGTACCTTCTTCTTGGGTGTTTGAGCGGCACGTACTACCAATAGATTTATACCACTCAGGGTTGCGAAGAAAAGTATAATCGAGACAAACGAGATTATTATCACAGCTGGTCGGCGTGCGGATAAGAAGAAGCTCGTCATTAAAACAGTAGCTATAAACACAAAGGACACAAGACCACGAAATGGCAGTAGGCGCGGAGTAGTAAAGGCAAGATAAACCACCTTTACGGTAGCCGGTAGCCAAATAACGAGAAAAATGAGACCAATTATCAGAGATTCCGTCTGACTTAAATTGAAA
The DNA here is from genome assembly GCA_038319685.1 of Saccharimonadales bacterium (SeqCode). GTDB lineage: Bacteria > Patescibacteriota > Saccharimonadia > Saccharimonadales > Saccharimonadaceae > UBA6022. Next base: position 81,628 of record JBBQDN010000004.1, on the reverse strand, counting down.
TTAAGCAATCCATCACTAATAAATGCCTTCGGTGGGAATGCGAACGCTCGTAACGTCAGGAGGCTAGCTCCGACGAGCGTTATTCCTGCGAGGACCAACGGTTTCGAGATATCTAGAATGACACCAAGAATACATACCGTTGCAGCAACAAGCATAATATCCGTCATGAACACCAGTTCAGAAAGTACCGTCTCTGAAGCGAAGAATGTTCCAAGCCACACAAGTGCAGTAAGCGCGAGAATACTATAGGCTGTTACAAATAGCCGTCGTTCACGTATCGGCACAAGCTGATAGTTCATGGAACTAGTATAGGCATAAGTGCCTATGGCTATCATCAGTACAAGAAATCCTATCGCTCCTAACATGTTGTTATAGTAACATGGGTATATGAGTTTGTACTATATTGTTGCTCTGTATTTTGGAGCATATTTTTTAGGTTCTATTCCGTTTGGAAAACTTGTTGCGTATTCGTATGGTATCGACATACAAAAGAGAGGGAGTGGCAATATTGGGTTTGCCAATGTGCGCCGAATAGTGGGCTGGCGAGCTGGGCTTGTGACCCTTGTTGCGGACATAACTAAAGGATTCATACCCACACTCCTAGCTCTTTATCTCGTTGATACAACAACAGCTTTTTTCGTTGGTGTTACCGCTATAGCTGGTCACGTATTTCCTGTATGGCTCAGGTTCCGCGGGGGTAAAGGTATTGCTACGGGACTAGGTGTTGTGGTCGCACTTCAGCCGATAGCCGGGCTGATTGGTGCAGCAGTTTACGCTATCAGCTGTTTTGTAACAAAAATATCAAGTCGAAGTTCAATGATAGGATTAATTGCTACGGCAAGTGTCGGAATAGTTATGGACCCGTTATCTTGGTGGCATTATGTCATACTATTAACTATTGCTCTCTGGACATTACGCCATAACCTGACCGGGAAAATACCGAATTATGACGGCTAGTACCCTAGTGTATTCGATCACCTTATTTGCGGGTCTATTCATTTTAGGCACGTTGCTTTGCCTCAGGCTCTACAAATGGGATTACGCTCGATACTTCACATCAAACCTTTGGGTAAAAACGTATTATTGGATACCGATTTTTATTATCTTTCTTACTATGCTTTACATACAGTTATGGGCAGCAGTCCTGATAACGGTCGGTGTTATCAGTTTTGGCGTAAGAGAAGTATTAAGAATAACCACAAGAGATTGGGTGTCGTGGCTATACATGTTTGGCGTGGCCTTTGCGATATCGCACCTCGTCTTGTTTTTTATAACCGCCAATAGCCAACAATCGGTAAATATACTTCTGGTCATTGTATTCAGCTCAGTATTATCTGATGTTACTGCGTATTTTTCCGGCAATTTCATAGGTAGGCATAAATTACCTACATGGATAAATAAAAATAAATCATGGGAAGGCGTTAGCGGACAATTAGTTGGTGCAGTTATTGGGTTCTATCTTATTGCTCCAGTTATATATCCGGCACCACATATCGCGTTCGCTATTCTGATTGGAATTGCGAGCTCTATTGGTGATATTGCAAATAGCATTGTTAAACGACGAGCGAAAATTAAAGACTGGGGTATGACAATCCCGGGACATGGTGGAGTATTAGATCGATTTGCTAGTTTAGCGTTCGCAATAGCGACGGGATACTGGTGGATGTTGTTGGCTTAATGTGCCATACTATTTTTCACTGGAAAACAGTCAGCCTCCCGAACATTTCGTGTTTACGGGGTTACGAATAAAGATCGCAAGGTACTCTTTGTCGGTTCGTCATCGGCATCTATCCTGAGTCGTATCTTTTCTATATTCAATGGGATTGATTGGGTGTCGATGTTACGTGTATCCAAGGGATAATTACCGGGTGGTTTAGTTGACGTAGCAAAATTACTTATGGTATAGTTAACTCAAAATCTGACAAAAATAAAAAATAGGAATCAGTCCATGAATGATGGCGCCCAAAAACAACAAATTGTTGAAAAGATCAAAAGCTCTAGTAATATACTAGTGACGGTCAGTGCTAATCCGTCAGTCGATGAATTATCAGCAGCGCTAGGACTGACGATTCTGCTGAATAATATGAATAAACACACTACTGCAGTGTTTAGCGGTGCGATTCCGCCAGCAATTACGTTTCTTGACCCTGAAAAAACATTTGAAAGTACCGTCGATTCGCTCAGAGATTTTATTATCGCTCTTGATAAAGAAAAAGCCGATCACCTCCGTTACAAAGTCGAAGGCGACGTCGTAAAGATTTTTATTACTCCGTACCGCACAACGATTACAAGTGATGATCTTGATTTCAGCCAAGGTGATTACAACGTCGAACTTGTCCTTGCTCTTGGGGTGAGGGACAAAGATAACCTTGACCAGGCGTTAACTGCCCATGGACGTATCCTGCACGATGCAACCGTCGTGACAATGAGCGCCGGTGACGTGACAAGTAGCCTTGGGACGATTGATTGGCACGAAACAAATGCTAGTAGCCTCTCTGAAATGATTGTTGGCCTGACTGATTCACTCAAAAAAGACAAAATACTTTTAGACGAACAGACAGCAACTGCATTTTTAACAGGTATTGTTTCGGCGACTGATCGATTCTCGAACCCCAAAACGTCATCAAAGGTGATGACCGTGGCTGCGCAATTGATGGCTGCTGGTGCAAATCAGCAATTGATTGCTTCAAAACTCGAACAGGCGCACAACATTGGCCCCGGTGCAGATAACAAGTCAGGTACGGTAACGACGAACACCGACAATCGCAATTCTGACGGGACAACTGATCTGTCCGAAGACAAGCCGACAAAATTAAATAAAAATGACCAAACTAGCGCCAAAAAGGTCAGTCAAGAACCTGTCAAAAAAGACGACGGCTCATTATCGATATCTCACGAAAAACAAGGTAATGTCGATCAGGTAGCTGCTGCGACAGCCGAAGAAAATCAAGCTGACGCACTCAATGCAGTCGAAGAAAAACTCGAACATAATCGTAAAGAAGTCGCCACCAGACAGCATCATGATACTACCAAAGAAGCCGAGTCTGAACTTGCCAGACGGCTTCAGCCAGCACCTGCAGCGACTAGTACCGTATCAGTGACTGATCTTCAAAAAGATTTAACAGAAGCAAGTTCGGATGTGAACGAAGCTGCGTTGCAGACCCCGTCAACCGCACAGGCTAGTGGTGAAGATGTCGAACCGACATTTGGCGGCACACTCAATGCAACCACCGAGGAAGCAGCAGATGCAAAGCGCCGCGAATTAAACGACGATCGTAATCGCACGATTTTAAGCCACAATAGTGGTGAGTATGCATCAAGCATTCCACCGCGTTATCAATCCCCACTCAATGCTGCCGTGGCACCTGCCGAAGAGCCCGAATCTGTTGACCCGTTTCGCGACAATAACACACCACCTATGGGTGCGACGAGCTATTCGCCACCAATCCAGCCGCCAGTGTCTATTACTCCGCCAGAACCACAGCCACCACTTGATCTTTTTGCGACCCAAACATCTGATTTGTCATTTGAACCAACAACAAGTTCAACGCTTGCAGATATAGACAAACAAAACAGAAGCCCTCACGAAGAAGCTCGCGATGCCGTGGCGGCCGCTTTTGGTACGTCACCCTTCCAGCCTCCTGTCGCCTCGGTTATGTCCGAGCAGTCTCAGCCACCTCTACCTGTCATGACGCTCCCCCCGTTACCTGATTTTTCAACTTTACCACCATTACCTCCGGTAACGGACTTTGGTGCTCCGATTGGCTCGGTGCCATCGGATAAGCTAGGTGATATCTTTGGATCAGGCCCTGCACTTATTACGCCGCCGCCTGTTGCAAACAGTCCAGGACAATTCAAGATTCCTGGTCAAAGTTAATTTTTGACGATAAAGTAATTAAGCCCTAGATTGTCACCCCTGCGAGCGAGGGCTGCGTCATAATCTGCTTTTTGAGTACTATGACAGTACATGACTGCTTTAATCTGTTCAGCGATATGACGAGCATCAACAGTTTCGCCTATTTCATCCGGCCGACGGCCAACGTCCATGTAAATCCAGTCCGTACGGATAGTCGGATTTTGTTCGTATGGCAGGCAGGCGAATTTGATTTTTGTGAATCGGTTGTCAGTTGGTTTTATGCGATAAAACACAAGGCTGGCTGCCCGGCTGGCCACAATATGGTCAATATGACCGGTGATACCGTTTGAATCGATCGTCATAAATTCGACTGTTGTATCTGGATCACGATTTTCGACGACATAACGCACGATTGTTTCAATTTTTTGAGCCGCCTCGATCATGGCAATGTTATCTAGGTGCCCATCGACAAATCCAAGGTGATAGGTTTGCTTGGCACCCAGTAATGTCGCAGCACTGAGCCATTCTTTTAGGCGGATATCACCGAGATTTTCGTGATTGTCTGTATTTGTCCCATTTTCACCAGCTGTCAGTGAAATAAGATGGAGTTCGCTACCTGACTGCGTTTCCATCAGGAGCGTACCAGCTGGTCCAAAAGCTTCATCGTCAGGGTGGGCAAATATACCAAAGATAATCTTTTTCATCATATCAGTATATAATACATCGGATGACAGACGGCATACTACTCATTGATAAACCCGCGCAGATGACCAGTTTTGGTGTTGTGGCGCGTATTCGACGCGTTTTTACTATGCGCGCAGGCAAAAAAGTGAAAGTCGGTCACACGGGGACACTTGATCCGTTCGCAACCGGCCTCATGATCCTCGTGATTGGCAAAGAGTGCAAAAATGCTGGCATGTATTCCAAACTCGACAAAGTCTACGAAGCGACAATGACATTAGGACACACGAGTTCAACAGGTGATCCCGAAGGTGAATTGACGGCCGTATCCGATGTCCAACCAACACCAGAACGTATCGACGAAGTACTCCATCAGTTTGTCGGCGAAATCCAGCAGATCCCACCGGCATTTTCAGCAATCAAGATTAACGGCAAGCGAGCATATAAACTCGCTAGAGAAGGTGAGGTGTTTGAAATTCCCGCCCGCACCATTACGATTTATTCGCTAGAACTGATCGAATACACCTATCCTGAGGTGAAGATCTGCGTCCATGTGAGCAGTGGAACATACATTCGCACGCTGGCCGAGGACATTGGGAACGTCCTTGGTACCGGGGCATACTGTCGCGAGCTTCGTCGCACGACGATTAGTGAATGGACAGTCGATCAAGCGCAGACTCTCGCTGATTTCGATATTCAAACCTAAGCAAATTGACACAGTATCCTAAATCTATATAGTGTACCTATGAACCACGATCCGGAGAGAGGCCCAGGGTCCACCGAGCGTAAGCTATTCGGCCAGCATGAAACTATCGAACTACCGGTCGATAGTTTTGTGCGTCTTCCTCAAGTGCGCAGCGGTATGAATCCAAAACTCCCTGACCTCAAAGAGTCACTTAAAACTCATGGACTACTAAACCCGGTTGACGTTGCTCGGATGACTGATGCCCAGCTAAGCGCGTATATCGCATTTGTGAACGGACTCTGGGGAACTAACGTTCGATTAGAAGAGTATGGGTATCAACAGCAAACCGATGGATTTTACTACGTTGTCGTGGCTGGTCATACACGAATAGAAGCTATCCATCAGCTCCAAAAAGAGGATGAGGCGGGCTTTGAATACGCGGTGGTTGCGAAAGTTCATCCGATCGACACACCTGATGAGATTATTTCACTGCAGCTTGACGAGAACATTCACAGTGAGCCCGCCCAAGAACAGCGAGCAATCGCAGTTGTCGAAACCTATCAGTATGGGTTGCAAAACGGGCTCTGGGCAAGCAAAGCAGATTTTTTACGCAAATCACAACACAAGTTTAGTCTGCGTATATTAAACGAGGCGATGGGGTTTGCGCAACTTCCACCAGAAGCTCGCGATTTTGTTTTTTCCGGGAGGATTTCGTATAATGCCGGCGTGGCGCTTGGTCAGGCGAGCGATACAGTATTGGAATACAACGCTATACGACTTTGGAACGGTACTCTGCCAACCGACGAGCAGTCACAACAAGATTTCAATACAGCTTACCGTGAAACAATTGGGCGTATCATGATGGAGATTACTAACCGCTCACTTAACGGGACGGCTGCGAAAAAATACATCGCAGGTCAAGTGGCAATGATGAAATCACATATTCAAAAAGTAACCCAACCCGATGAGGAACCGACAATTTTCGATTACGAACTTATGCCAGCTGCGGATCAAGCGGCGCACTATCTCAAAGAGCTAGCAGCGGAATATAGAGCTGCACTTAGTCGACTTGGGACGTTGTCGATCGACCAGGTGACAAAGCTTGTGGCACTGCATCGTCAATTGTCTGGCGATCCGAAAATAGGACAAGAATTAGAAGTTGAACTGGCTACTCGCAGGGATGTATTAGGTCCGTTTGCCCTTGACCTCGTAAGAAGATAACGTAACCTGGGGTCTACCTGTTGAAAACTGTGCAAAACTCTGCTACAATACGTCCTGATGATTACAGCAGATAACAAAGCCAAGGCACTTGCTTTGACACAGACTCACAAAAAAGATGTTGGTTCGCCACAGGCGCAATCATCTGTTTTGACGGTTCGTATCAAAGAGATTACCGCACACCTCCAGACAAACAAGCACGACCACATGGCTCGTCGCGGTTTGATTCAGATGGTCGGTCGTCGTAAAAAATTGCTCAAATACCTCGAAGGCAAAAACTTCGAAGCATATAAAGCAACTGTTGCCGCACTAGGACTCCGCAAGTAATTGCGGAGTTTTTAGTAGTATAGTCATAGCGCACTTATAGGGTTATGATAAGGACATGCATAGTACGCACCCACTTATTCGCTTTGATGACTTAACAAAAATATACGGAAGTTTCACGGCCGTACGTGACGTATCATTCACTGTTAGTCCCGGCGAAGTCGTCGGGTTTGTTGGCGCCAATGGTGCTGGAAAAACGACGACGATTAACATGCTCCTGGGACTCATTCGTCCTACAAAGGGCACTGCTAGTATTGCTGAAAAAGAAGTGACAACTGCAAATGCACATATTTCGCATCGGTCTCTTGGATATGCGGCGGGGGACATGGCGCTATTTGATAATATGACAGGCGGACAATACTTTGCTTTTTTAGTCGGACAATCAACAGGTGATCATGCCAAACGGTTGACCGAGTTGTGTCAAAAATTTTCGCCGCAACTTGATAAAAAGTTTCACACGTTGTCGCGCGGTAACAAACAAAAAATAGCACTTATTGGTGCTTTTCTCACTAGCCCAAAACTTGTTATTCTCGATGAACCAACTAGTGGACTTGATCCAATGATGCAAGAAGTATTTGTCGAGCTAATTCGTGAGGAACGTACGCGCGGAACGACAATATTCATGTCTTCTCACTATCTTCAGGAAGTTGTCGATGTCTGTACCAGGGTACTCCTTATGAAAGATGGCCGCATTATCCACGATTTAACGACCGAACAGCTACGTGATAGTGGCCAGCGACAAGTGCACATTACGACTCGTCACAAACCGACATCGGTGCCGCTGGGTGCGTCTGACGTTACGTATGTATCGCAGTCCGACACGGTCCGGACCAGCTTTCATTTTACGAAAGATATTAAACCACTACTTATGTGGCTCGCGACCCATAAAGACATAGTTGATGTTGAAATATCGTCGCATAATCTCGAAGAGGGATTTCTTGATCTGTACAAAACGGAGGAAAAACAATAATGCGACATTCTGTCTACACAAAAACGCTGTACGATAAACGGGGTTTTTTGGCTGGATGGTCACTTGGATTTTTGTTTTTAACATTCTTGATGGTTATTTTTTTTCCTGCTATGCATCAAAATGGTGCGCTCGATGAGCTAATCGGCAAGTTGCCACCAGCAATGCAGGGTTTGGTCGGCAACCTGGCTGATCTGCGACAGTTTTCGACCTACCTTGCTTCGCAACTGTTCGATATTCGAGGTTCGCTTATTGCGGGTGTACTGGCGATTATCCTTGGACTTGGCATTACAGTCGGGGAAGAGGACAAGGGCTATCTGCGGACGATGCTCGCGATGCCGGTTAGCCGTACAAAGGTATTCGTGCACAAGTGGCTCGCGATGGCGACGATTATGGCTATCGTAACAACGGTTGTTATTGGGGCAGTCTATGCGTTTGCACCACTTGTCGGTGAAACAGTCAAGAGTACATGGGTACTTGAACTTGCGTTGATGTTGTGGCTGGTAATGCTTACCTTTGGATCGATTACCTTTGCAGTCGGCATGGCAACAGGCAGGCGGAGCGCGGCTATGACCACGAGTATTTTGGTGGTTATCGGGAGTTTTATCCTGACGACATTTGCGGTTTCGGTCGATTGGTTAAAGGATTTAGAGGTAGTGTCGATTCTTCATTATTTCAAAGCAGTTGATATTGTCAAATATGGGTTAAGTTTCGGTGACTGTATGATATTCGTCAGTCTTTCATTTGCGCTCCCTCTTGTTGCGCTATGGTTTTTCCGACGTCGAGACATCGCAGCGTAGCAATGCTACAATGTCGTACTCGAGACATGAATCAGGTGTGATTGATAGTAATGCGGTATGATATAAATATGAATCCAAAACTTATCGTCGAACAAAAACTAACCGCATTTGTGAATAAATATGCTATTTATGCCGCGATGCCGGATGGGAGTAAGGGCCAGCTTGTTGCGTTTGCACAACAAAAACGGTTCAATATCAAAGAAAAAGTCCTGTTTTATAGTGAAGAAAGTAAAACTAACCTGGTGTTTAGTTTTCGTGCCGAAAAAGTGCTCGATATCCATGGTCGGTACTTCGTCGAAGACGCCGCGGGGCAACCTATTGGTGCATTTAAAAAGGATTTTGCCCAGTCGCTTGTTAGTAGTACCTGGAATATTCTTGATGCTAGCGATACCCCAGTCATCAAGGTGACCGAAAGTAACCAAGCACTTGCTGTTTTCCGCCGCTACGGAGGCTTTATTCCGGTTGTGGGTGACATTATCGACATTGTCACCGTTTTTTTCCGCTATCATTTCAAATTCACTCAAATCAGTACTGGTGTCGAAATTGGAACATATCAAAAAACAACGCTTTTTCGCGATCACTACAAACTTCTCATGACCGATGAGTCTTACGCCGCACAGGATTGGCGCGTACTGGCGTCTATGGCGGTCGGTCTTGACGCGCTCCAGAGCCGCTAAGAGTTATTTATCGCGTTTAATGCGGACCGCGCGTTTGAACCGGCTATCAGCGATAGGATCGGCAAACCTGGCGATAGGTCGGCGGACGATAACGCGATCCGATTTTTCTCTTACCCCATCGTCAATATCTTTTAGTGCATCAACAAAATATGTTTCAATGAGCCATTCACGTCCTGGTGGTGTTTGGCCAGTGACAGTAATGCGCCATAAGCTTTCTGCCCATTGTTCGGTCGAAGTGATGCGGAGTGGTTTTACGAGCATCATTGGTCCGGTCGGAATGACACTGATGACTTTTTTGACTTCCGCTTCACCACGTTCACGGTCTTTGACAAAAATATCAACCGCCATAGTACGGAGGCCTTTTGGCGTGACGTGAACTCCGTGAATCTGCTGATTATGTATCCAAATAACTTCACCGTTAAGGCTCCGTATTTTTGTCGACCGGAGCGTTAGACGTTCGACAACACCACTGACATCAATAAACGGTTCGATTTTGATAAAATCGCCAATATGAAACCAGTTTTCAATAATCATCGTAATGCCCGATGTCATATCGCGGAGTAAAATACCAACTGTTTGCCCGGCAAACACAATGAAAAACGCGCTCGCACCAATTGCCGCGACACCACCGCTGGTCGTTGGGCTGATGAATTGCCAAGTAATGTAGGCGGTAATTGCGACAAAAATTGCTCGTATGCCCGCAACAGCAACACTGAGATACGTTTCTGTCTGACGCAACTGAATCAATCGGTCATCGTCCGATTCATTATCTGATCTGACCGCTACTTTTTGAGCAATTTTAATAATCAATTTTGCAGGAAAGTTACTAACCCAGTAGGCAACAAAAAGCGCGAACGCAAAAATCAGTACCGATCCAAAGGCGTTGCTACTCGAAAAAAAATGTTGCAGGTCAGCCGACATGCTCTGGAAGTTAATAAGACTATTCACTTTTTCCTAGTATACATTATATAGTGATTGGACGCGAGTCATTTTTGACTGAGTACACGGTTTCGTGATCATATAGAGTATAATAGTGATATCACTCGCCGGCGACGTAAGTGGTGGATAGAGTCATTTGTATTGAACAAATTTCTGTACCCGTTACTTATCGCCTCAATATTATTGCGAGTGCAACAAAAAGGAGGACAAGTATGTCTACTATCAACCCTACAGGCAAGGATATTATTAGTGTCAGCACTGAACTTGCTGGCCGTACATTAACTCTTGAAGTTAACCGTGTCGGTTTTCGTACTACGGCATCAGTCCTGGTTCGCTACGGCGAAACCGTCGTTCTCGGTACCGCTATGGTCGGCAAAAAACCACTCAGTGGCATGGACTATTTCCCATTATCAATTGACTATGAAGAAAAATTTTATGCCAGCGGCAAAATTAGCGGTAGTCGGTTTATTAAACGCGAAGGTCGTCCAAGTGACGAAGCGATTCTCATTGGTCGCCTTATTGATCGTCCGATTCGTCCGTTATTCCCCAAAGGCTACCGCCAAGAAGTTCAAAATGTTGCGACTGTTCTGTCGATGGACCCAACCTTCCGTCCTGACATGGTCGCGATGATCGCTGCATCCGCAGCGCTAATGTTAACGGGTGCGCCATTTGATGGGCCTGTTGCAGGACTACGTGTTGCGCGCGTGAATGGTGAATTCAAAGCCTTCGCGACGGCCGAAGAACGTGCCGAAAGTGATCTTGATCTCGTTGTTGCCGGTATCAAAAGCGGTATTACGATGGTCGAAGCCGGTGCAAATGAAGTATCAGAAGAAACCGTTGCAGAAGCTCTTACCTGGGCGTGGGAACAGCTCCAACCAGCAATTGATTTGCAGCTTGAACTTGCCAAAAAAGTTGGTGTCACACCACTGCCCTATGAACTAGTCCTACCTGATGAGGCATTCCAAACCGTCGTCGACGAATGGGTCGAAGGTAAACTTGGCGAAGATCTCCGAAAACCGTACCCAGAACGCAACGAACTTGTGTCGACACTACGTGATGAATTTCACGCAGCCATGGCTAAAAAATTCGGTGACGATGATTACAAAGATCAGAAAAGCGAATATGACGAAGCATTTACGATGGCACTCCATAAAGATGTTCGCAGGGGTATTGTCGATCATAAACTTCGCCCAGACGGTCGCAAGCTTGATGAAATCCGTCAACTGAGCTCGGAAGTGGGTATTTTACCACGTACACACGGGTCAGCACTATTTACGCGTGGCGTCACTCAAGGTATGAATATTATTACGCTTGCACCACTCAGTTATGCGCAAATGGTTGATACGATGGAGCAAAACGACTACGAACGTCGCTACATGCACCACTACAACGCACCTGGCTACACGGTTGGTGAAGTTCGCCGGCTCGGTGGTGCAGGTCGCCGTGAAATCGGCCACGGCTACCTCGCAGAACGTGCGGTTGCGCCGATGCTCCCATCCGAAGAAGATTTCCCATACGCGATTCGTAGTGTCACCGAAATCATGAGCCAGAACGGTTCAACTTCTATGGCTGCGACTTGTAGCTCTGTGCTTGCACTGATGGATGCTGGTGTCCCACTGAAACGTCCTGTTTCTGGTATTGCCATGGGCCTGATGATGGACGGCGACACGCCGTATATGCTATCAGACATCGCCGATGCCGAAGATTTTGCAGGTGACATGGACTTCAAGGTAACAGGAACTAGCGAAGGCATTACGGCAATTCAAATGGACATGAAAGTTCATGGTCTGCCTGTTTCCATCCTCGAACAAGCACTGCAGGCGTCAAAACCTGGTCGTGCCCACATCTTGAAACACATGCTTGAAACAATCGCTGAACCTCGCGAAAAGTTATCTCAGTACGCACCACGGATCGAAAAGATCAAAATCAATCCTGACAAAATCGGTGCGGTTATTGGTAAGGGCGGGGAAGTCATTAACAAGATTACCGCTGAAACGGGTGCACAAATCGATATCAAAGAAGACGGCCTGATTACGATTGCTGCAGTTGATACGGCGAGTATTGAAAAGGCGATGAACTGGATCAAGTCCCTGACCGAAGAGCCTGAAGTCGGTCGAATTTACGAAGGTAAAGTCGTCACCATCAAAGATTTTGGTGCATTCGTAAATATCCTTCCAGGTATCGACGGCATGCTTCACATTAGCGAGCTGTCAAACGAACGAGTTGAACGCGTCGAAGATGTCCTATCAGAAGGCCAGATCATCGATGTAAAACTCGTTGGTATCGACGACCGCGGACGACTCAGCTTGACCCTCAAAGACGTCGAACAACAAGCCTAATTGCTTTAATAGCGTAAGTATGCTATAATAGTAATATATCTTGAGCAAATCAGAGTAGATATGTACCCGCTATATGTCTGCTCGAATTTGGCCAAGCCCGCCTTGAGCTAATCTATAATTAAATAATTTCCTTGCTACATAGCAAGGAATATTGGCGTTTTTAGACGTCAGATAGGGTACATATGAAACAACTATTAAAAATAACTCCACTTGGAGGCCAGAACGGTATTGGCGAAAAAAACATGATCGTCGTCGAGACAGAACGTGACGCGATCGTGCTGGACTGCGGCATGGAACTCGGCCTCGATATCCCCGATGTCAACTACGGCATTCCAAATATCGACTACCTTCGATCGATCAAGCACAAACTGCGGGGCTATGTCATTAGTCACGGTCACCTCGATCATATCGGTGGCCTGCCGCACATCGTTCCGGTTTGCCCGGCACCGATATTTGGCAGTCAGTTTACGATTGGTATGGTCGGATCACAATTCGAAAAAACGAGAGGCAACTACTTACCAAAGCTGCACGTCCTCCAGATGGACGCTCACGAACGTCACCACCTAGGTGATTTCATCATCGAACTTATCCGGGTGACGCATGCTATTCCGGAATGTTCAGCTATAGCCGTGACCACACCAGCCGGTGTGATTATTAATACCGGTGATTTTCGACTCGATCCAGAACCACTCGATGCCATGCCGTCGGATATTACGCGACTCAAACAACTTGGTGACCAAGGTGTGTTACTGCTGATGAGCGAAAGTACCAATACCAATAAGCTTGGTCGCACGCCAACTGAACAAACCCTGCAGGTGAGTATCGACGAACTCATTAGCCGGACAAAAGGTCGTCTGTTTATATCAGTATTTTCGTCGAACATGAATCGTGTACAAATGATCATCAACGCTGCCGTCGCATCTGGTCGCAAAGTTGCGCTCGATGGTCGCAGTATGATGGCGACAGCTGAACTGGCTGTCCGACTGGGCAATCTCAAGATCCCCAAAGGCACGTTGGTACTCCTAAAAGATGCCAAAAAAATACCCGATGATGAACTCCTCGTTATATGTACTGGTGGGCAGGGTGAACCTGGTGCGGCGATGACCAAATTAAGTACCGGTGAACATAGAACCTTGGCGATTAAGACAGGCGACAATGTCGTTATTAGCAGTACACCAGTCCCCGGTAATGAAGTCAGCTACCAACGGTTAGGTGATGACCTGACACGGATGGGCGCTAAGGTCTATCGCCATCCTACCCACGAGATTGATGGCTGTGGGCCGCTCCATGTGTCGGGGCATGCTAATCGCGATGAGCACCGCGAAATGATCGAACTTGTCCGTCCGCGCTACCTCATGCCAATTTATGGCGGTGCACTTAATCGTCGGTATCATCGTGAAGTCGGGATTGAATCTGGCCTAAAAGACGAGCAGATCATCATGGCACATAACGGTAGCGTCATTGTCTTTGATGACGCCGGTCAGTATAGAACTGGAGGTATCGTAAAGACTGGTGCCTCATTGGTCGATGCCAACGGCAGGATCCGTCGATAACTAGCAGTGTTGTATACTAGATAGAGTTATGGACGGCGCAACAGCATTAATACGAACACTGGAAAAACACGGCGTCGAGTACATCTTCGGCTATTCTGGTGGCGCCGTCATTCCTATTTTTGATGCGCTCGTGACGTCAGGAACCAAGATTAAACTTATCCAGGTACGCCACGAACAAGGCGCTGCCCATATGGCCGACGGCTACGCCCGGGCAAGTGGTAAACCTGGTGTCGTCCTGGTGACGTCTGGTCCCGGCGCTGGTAATGTCATTACCGGGCTGATGACAGCACACATGGACAGCGTGCCGATCATTGTGATTACTGGGCAACAAATTCGCGCCGTGCTCGGGACGGACGCTTTTCAGGAAGCCGATGTGTTCAATCTGAGCATGCCCGTCGTCAAACATAATTATCTCGTGCGTGAAGTTAACGATGTGCCGCGTATTGTCGACGAAGCCTTTCATGTCGCAACGACTGGTCGTCCTGGTCCGGTGCTGATTGATATTCCCAAAGACGTTAGTTCAGGTGCGTTTACTGGTGAACTCGATCAGCCAATGGACTTACCGGCATACGTTCACGAACACGAGATTGATCAGGCGGAAATAGACGAAATTATGACCGCTTGGGGGGCTGCGAAACGACCCCTCATCTTGGCGGGTCACGGAGTGTTGATCGGACACGGCGAACAAGAACTGGCGCGTCTGGCGACGACGATGGATACACCGGTTACTTCGACCCTCCTGGGTAAAGGCGCTTTTTCGGAAACTCACGCCCTGAGTCTGGGTATGATGGGTATGCATGGTACGGCCTATGCCAATAAGGCAGTGATTGAATGCGATTTCCTACTGAATATTGGTTCACGGTTTGATGACCGTATTGTCGGCAAACCAGCAGCATTTTGCCCTGATGCATTTAAGGCTCATATTGATATCGATGCTAGTGAACTTGGGAAGATGGTAACCGTTGATGTGGCGATTCGTGCTGATGCCAAACAGGCACTTGTTGCACTGAATAAAATTGCACAGCCAAGTAAGCACGAAGCGTGGAATAGTCATCTTAACGATTATCGAACAGCATACCCACTGCATTACGATGGTTCGCGGGGTCTCACTATGCAACAGGTCATCGACAAACTATACCAATTAACTGGTAGTGATGCGGTCGTCACGACTGATGTTGGCCAGCATCAAATGTGGGCAGCCCAGTTTTACAAAACCAAGGGTGCGAACAACTGGCTCAGTTCTGGGGGTGCCGGCACGATGGGGTATGGCTTTCCGGCTGCGATTGGCGCCCAGTTTGCTCGTCCAGATGAGACGGTGATTGCCTTTGTTGGTGACGGTGGATTTCAAATGACATTATATGAACTCGCGACGGCCTGTATCAATAAATTGCCCATCAAGATTATCGTGCTTAATAACCACTACCTTGGGATGGTGCGTCAGTGGCAAGAACTATTTTATGATAACCGCGAAAGTGGCGTCGATCTTATCGGCAATCCAGATTTCGTGAAACTTGCCGAAGCCTACGGTGCAGCAGGTATCCACATCGAGAACGAAGGCGAGCTAGAATCAAAACTTGCCGAGGCACTCGCGATTACCGATCGCCCCGTCCTGGTTAATGTTGAAGTTGTTAAGACCGAAAATGTCTTTCCGATGGTGCCAGCGGGTGCGCCCCTGACCGACATGATTATCGAGCCGCCAACTGTCAAACTAGCCAAACCAACAGGGAGCACATAATGCCAGATACACTGCATACACTGACACTACAGGTACGCGATTCACCCGGCGTGTTAGTGCGCGTGGCGCAGGTATTTGCAAGGCGTGGGTGTAATATTACGTCAGTACATAGTGCACCGCACGATGATGGTGTCTGGTCCGACATGACCATCACGGTTCGTAATGTTGAGCGCCTCGACCAAATTGTGCATCTGTTAGAACGCCTCGTAGATGTCAAAAGTGTTCGTGTGCTGGCCTCGCAATAACTCGTATAAAGTAAGTCTTGTACCTACGATCTCAATGATTGTGCCGAGGATGATATTGCTCGGTAATGACAATCTCATCCTCTTCGTTTAGCGCCACATCCAGCAGCTCGATAGTGAAATCTTCATACAGTTCAGGCGCATGGCGGACCGCTTCTTGGTGGGCTGGACCTGACAGCGCTACGCGGGCGGCTTGCTTATCTGTCCATAAACACCACGATAGTGCTCGTCGTCCTAGGTCTAGTTCGCCCGCAAAATAGTGAATAAGTGCGTCGGATTCTTTGGCTTCTATGTGGGCCGCCTCGTCGAGGGTAGCGACGAGACTGCTTCTTATTTGTTGTTTATCGGCGTCGACTTCTTGTTTTTGGACCGATCGAAACACGACGAGATACAGCGCTTTATGTGCTAAATGTTCGCGGATGCTATCAATACTCGTAACGATTGTTTGCCAATCGAACCCCTCCTCGATAGGCGACTGCCTATAAGAATCCTCATTGATAGGTTTAATAACTCGTTCGATTGTCTGATGTGCCGGCATAAAAATAACTCCTTTTACATATCTTTCCGCACCTGTGTCAAGCTCTCCTTTTTCTGGACACCCTGTCTCTTTCCAGCGTAGCTGGCATGAGGCTGGCAGCGTAAGCTGCCGGACTCATCTTGAGAGCTAGGTGAATTCGGTCGTGGTTGTAGTAATGTACGGTTAAGGCAATGGCCTCGTAGAGCTGGGCAATGTCCTGGTAGTTGGCCAGTTTTCCTAGTTCGGGCTTGAAGCTACCAAAAAAGCGTTCCATGAATCTGTTCTGCCACGGACTAGCTCTAGTACTGCAGCTGAGCGTTATCTCGTACTGGTCACAAACCAGTTGGTGTTTGTAGCTGAGATATTCCGTTCCCTGGTCACTGTGCAAGATGGTCGGGGCTGGGTGCTTTTCCAGGGCGTCCGTCAGGGCAGCGAGCGTGAGCTCGCTACTGTGGCGTAGTCCAAGTCTCCAACCAACCACTTGCCGTGTTTTGAGATCCAATACCACCGCCAGGTAGTGCCAGCCACGCTGGAACCACAGGTACGTAAAATCTTGAACCCAACCGCCAGATTCAGTCATGCCTGTATAATTCATACCGTCTTGTGGCCGCTGCTCGTTGCGGTAGTGGGCAAACCGCTTTAGTGCATTTGGGGCGGCCAGTATCTCGGCTTTAGCGCTACTGTCGTAGCGCTTTTTCTCGCTCGGACGGGTAATCCGGACACCTGCTAGTGTGCGGATACGCCGTGCTTTAGTTTCGCTCCACCCCAGATGCAAGGCCAAGCGGCGGACGCCGTATAGCGGATGTTGTTCGTGGGCTGTGAGTAGTATCCGAATCGCCTGTTCGTCCCGAATTTGTAGTACGAGCGGTCGCTCGTAGTAACTACTACGAGAGATTCCCAGTCTTGCTACAAAGTGGCGCTGCCATCCTGGATCGACCTCATCCAGAACGGCTAATCTTTTGACCGCTGCATTTCAGCGGTCGCCCGACCAAGCATTTTGTAGAGTTGTTCGTTTTCCTTTTTAAGTCGGTTGTTTTCGAGAATTAAGTTGCGGTTGCCATCGACAATCCCGATACGTAACCAGGCGTACAGTGTCTTGCTGCTGAAGCCATATGTTGCGCTGGCGTCGGTGACACTCATGCCACCGTCTCGAATCTTAGCGATGATCTCACTCTTTAGTTTTGGATCGGTTGGTTTTCCTGTCGGCATAGTTAAAAGTCCTTTCGTAAGCAGCGCTGACGCGCTGCTTACTTTATGTTACCAAATGAGCCAATTCCGGAAGAGACTGTGTGTCCAGTATAGGGGGAGCCTGACATGTGGGTGATACAGCAGTGGACTCTGGCGATACTGTCGAAGTTGGTACGAATCCTTTTGAAGTTGATTAACACATCAGCATTAATGGTCGGACCGCTGTAGTTGTCGATACATATAACGCACGCAATGCCGACAAGACCCCGTGGGTTGTCTACCGACTGCCTGACGGTACAGAAAAGCACGTTAAAGCCGAATCACTGATGACGTAGTGCTTTTTCGTTGGCTAGAACAGGTGCAGACAAACAAGCTCAACCTAGTCCACCGGGTATCTCTGAGCGCTATTGTAAAATAACCACTAGTATGCTATAATTAATAAACATTATGACGCGTAAGACACACGAAAAGCATCCTGTTTCGACCATTGATATTCCTTGGGAAACGACGATTAATAGCGTCCCGACAACTTTTTATATTCCGACGTATCACTCTATTCCCGAGCAGGGTTCTGATGCGTCCGTGGTTTTAAACCTGAACGGTATTGGTGAGGGTCCGTATTCGGCATCGGTTGCTCCAAGTATCCTGGGTGAAAATATCATCAGTCCAATTCTGCCATTCCAAGGACAGCTTGAAATGACACCGCTTAACCTTGAGAGAATTTCGGTTGAAGTGCCAGAAGTCGTCGCTCGGGAAGCTCTGCGACTGATTAATGAACATCGTCGTCGTGATCAACACCTGACGTCCATGGCCGTGATTGGTCGTTCGCAAGGTGGTGCGCCTGCGATTCGTTCAATGACCGAAAACCCCGAGTTGTTCGGTAACCTCGGGCTTATTATGCCATTTGGCCTTAATCGTGATCAGTTGGGCGATACGGCACAGAAGCGTCGTCACGAAGCCATAAAACGTTTAGCGTTTGCCGCAACGCGAGCCAACCCATTTGATGTTGGGAACGCGCGATCAACGCGTGAAGTAATAGGATATTTCCTGTCTTCTTTCCGTGATAAAACATTGTTTCCTGCTTTTGATGCGGCGATGACCTTTGATCTCGTTGACGAGTTAAAAGAACTTGCCGAAACAAAAAAAGTCGGTGTATTTGTCGGAAAACATGATCCACTGTTTACGGCCGACGAACTGACTGCTAATCTTGCTGGTTCAAAAGTCGAAATCATTACCGTACCTGGTACGCATGCGACACCCGGTTCTCGTCCTGGTAGGCATAATCTTCACAAGGCCTACGACTGGGTCACCAAGCAAGCTGTGTAGATCTCACGTACGACATCAGGTGTATACTAGTCCTAGTATGGACAAGCAAGCTCAAATCGATCATCTGCGGGCCGCTATTGTGGAAAATAACATCTGTCCAGACCTAGCGGCGCAGGCAACGAACCTTGTTATAGGGGATGGGAACTTGAACGCGCAGATTGTTTTTATTGGCGAAGCACCAGGTAAAAACGAAGACGAACAGGGACTTCCATTCGTGGGAGCGTCGGGCAAGTTTCTGAATGAAATGCTGGCGCAGGCGGGGATGGAACGCGCCGATGTCTATATTACGAACATCGTCAAATATCGGCCGCCAAATAATCGTGATCCGTTGCCCGAGGAAAAGAAAGCATTTTGGCCATATCTTCTCAAACAATTACAAATCATTCAGCCAAAGGTCGTCATCACGCTCGGTCGCCACAGTATGGAATATTTTTTGCCTGATATGAAGATCAGCCAGATCCATGGTCAGGCCAAACGTATTCAATTCGGTGACGACAAACTGACCATTGTACCACTGTATCACCCGGCCGCCGCGTTATATAACGGCAGCCTCAGGCAGACGCTGATCGAAGATTTTTTACTGGTACCAGAGATCATTCAAAAGCTGTAAACTTGCCGTAGGCCTGCCTATTTGGTATACTAGGTAGGACTAGACGAGAGAGAACATTCCGAAATATTGCCGTTATTTCTCGCTCAACACTTAATTATATATTCGAAATTAACGTATTAACACAACCAAAGAAAGGTTTTTAAACAATACACATGGGACAACGTAGAACAGGTAACGTCCAAGGCGACGACCAATCAAAACGACCACAGCAACAACAGCGACCAAAATCAAACAACACCGTACTCAACAGTACGACCACACGCAAAGGTGAGGTGTTCCGCGCGCAGCGTCGCACCAGCGAAAGTGTCAACCTTCGCGCCAGCCAGCACATGATAAATGTGCCAGTGAATAAATCAATCTACAATGGCTACGGTGGACGTCAGTTCAGTCTGGCTGACCAAAAAGGCAAACCGCGTGACAACGGTGCACCAAAACTCAAAATCATGCCAATCGGTGGACTGGGTGAAATGGGAATCGGCAAAAACTGTATGGCGATTGAATACGATAACGATATTATCGTTATCGACATGGGATTCTTGTTCCCAGGTAGCGATTACCCAGGTATCAACTACATCATTCCTGATGTCAGCTATCTCGAAGAGAACAAGCACAAAATCCGCGGTATTATCTTTACTCACGGACACCTGGACCACATCGGTGCATTCCGTCACATTATCGACAAGATCCCAGCACCAGTCTATGGCAGCAAATTCACCCTTGGTATGGTCAAACGTACCATGGAAGAAGCAACGACTGGCTACGAACCAGACTACACTGAACTTGATCCTGAAATTCACGAACGCGTTCAGTTAGGCGACAGTTTCAATATCGAACTTGTTCGCGTTAATCACTCGATTCCTGATGCAACCGCTGTGGTTATCCGTACGCCACTGGGTGTGCTGATCGACACGGGTGACTGGCGTTTTGAAGAAGCACCGGTTGACGGCAAAAAATTTGACCTCGAGCGCATGACTGAAATTGCCACCAAAGAAGGCATCTTGATGCTGATGAACGAGTCGACTAACTGTGAATCAGAAGGCACGCATGAACACGGCGAGTTTGATGTTCAGCACAGTATGGGGCAGGTGATGGATAAATATCCAAATTCTCGCCTGATTCTAAGTTGTTTCTCGTCACAGATTCACCGTATGCAGGTTATTTTGGAAGAAGCCAAACAGCACGACCGTAAAGTTGCGTTCGCCGGTTATTCAATGATTCAGAACCTCGAAGTTGCGCTTCGTGCTGGTGTTATTAAGATCCCCAAAGACGTCGTCGTCAAAATGGAAGACGTCGTCAAGCTGCCCGATGGCAAGGTTACGATTGTGTGTACTGGTTCACAGGGTGAATTTAACGCCGTGCTCAACCGCATGGCGAGTGGATCGCACAAATTTATCAAGATCAAAAATAGCGACGTTATCGTATTTTCATCAAACCCAATCCCTGGGAATGAAAAGTATGTCGTTCGTACTGTCGATGGTCTGATGCGTGAAGGCAGTGATGTTATTCAGAACGGTAAAACACACCTCACTGGAATAGGTCCACTGCACATGAGCGGACATGGTTATTACGATGACCACGTGAAACTGATCAATGCATTGAATCCAAGATATTATTTGCCAATTCACGGTGAATTCCACATGTTGCATCACAACGCCGAACTCGCCGAAAAAGAGTGTGGTATTCCTAGGGACAACATTTTTGTCTGTGACGCTGGTGACGTTATCGAAATTACGCCGGACGGTGCCAAGAAAAATGGCAGGATTCCTGTCGGCGGTATCATGTATGATGATAGTGGTGCTGTCGTTAGTGAAGTAGTCCTTAAAGACCGTATTCACATGGCAACCGAAGGTATGTTCGTCGTTGTTTTGACACTTGCTAGGGGTAGCGGGCGACTCATGACTAGCCCTGACATCATTTCACGCGGATTTATCTATCTACGTGACAGTGAAGAATTAATGGGGATGATTCGTCAGTACCTCAAACAAAAAGTATCACGTATTGGTGGTAAACGATTTGACATGGATGTTCTGAAAAAAGAACTTAAGGACGAAATTACCCACATTCTGTATGATCAAACTCGTCGTACGCCAATCGTTATTCCGGTGATTAACGAAATCGGTGGCAGCGGTGGAGGTGGTGGTCAGAACCGTCCTCAAGGTCAGGAAAATCGCGGGCAAGGTCAGGGTGGCCGCGTAGGCGATAGCTATCGTGTTGAAAACCCAGCGAATGAACCGCGTCCAGCGGCGCGAACGTTCCCAGAGCGACAGGTGCCTGATACCGAAGCAATCGAGCCAC
The DNA here is from genome assembly GCA_038319685.1 of Saccharimonadales bacterium (SeqCode). GTDB lineage: Bacteria > Patescibacteriota > Saccharimonadia > Saccharimonadales > Saccharimonadaceae > UBA6022. The sequence continues at coordinate 59,676 of JBBQDN010000004.1, read as the reverse complement.
TGGCTCGTCCGGAAAACCGCGCATACTAAACCGCGCATATAAAAAGACCTCGTTACGGCGAGGTCTTTTTATGTTCTAATTGTTGGTTTATTGTCGCAATTTCATCCGTCGACCAAACTGACTCATATGTCTATGAGAAGTTAGTACCTACCAAAGAACCGTACCATGTTGTGCCACCGTTGATCGTTTCAAATACGAGAATATCGAGGGCAGAACCGGTCGTCGTGAGTGTTGGTGCGGTGCCACCAGACCACTTGACACTTGCTGGCCAAGTGATTGTTCGGCTACCAGTTGCGTCTTGGCTGACGTAGAGCCCGAACGAACACGCAGCCCCAGCGGTTGCGCCACTGAAGGTAAACGTGACATTACCGGTGAGCGTCACGCTAAAAACGTTTGCTACTGCGAGGTTTACGGTTGCTGTCGTCGGTTTGTTGCCGAGTGCTGAAACGGTTTCGACGCCACCGCCAGTAGCGAGGGCACTTATACCGGTAAGCGTTGTATCGCGCCATTTAGCGACGGTACCATCATATGCCAAAAAATCATTAGTTGCTGCAGAAATTATTGCGACGTCTGATGCATTTGCAATTCCCCCACCTCCGCCTGTGCTAAAGCCCATAATTCTTGGTCTCCTTTTGACATTAAATTTAAGATAATGATACCACAAGCACAACATGTTTGAGTGTATTTTTACAGCACCATCAGTGTTAGCTAAACCGTAACCGTATTGCAATTTGCTGTAAAATCTGCTACAGTATAACTATGGAAACGCTTTTATCATCTAACAGATAAGCGTATACTAAAAAAGTTATGGCTAAAAGACGAAAATCAACACACAAAAAAGCGAACAAGGGACACTCAAGCCCGCAACATAGCTTACCGGCTGGATTTTGGACACAGGTTGGTGCTGTTTTTCTGATCGCCATCTCACTACTTCTCGTCGTTGCGTGGTTTGGGGCAGGTGGACCAGTTCTGGAATGGATGCATCGTGCAGCACTGAACAGCATTGGCTATGCTGTTTATATCATTCCCGTTCTGTTTGTCTATGTCGCAGTCGAGATTTTTCGTGCCGCAAATAATCGATTACCGTTTGTGATGAAACTAGCGACTGCGTTACTTATTGTATGGTGCGCGGGGCTATTTGGACTCATGAAAGATAGTGCGGGTAAAACAACCGGTGGTTTTGTTGGTGAAACGGCCAATAGCGCGATGCTTGCACTCGTGAATAGTGCTGTTGGAGCATTTATTTACATATTGTTGATTCTGGTGACAGTTCTTTTCGTCCTGCGCGTGTCGCCAATCACGATTTTTCGTAAATTATGGACATTATCACGTACTGATACGGCCGAATTAGATCAAAACGTCAAGGTTATGAAGCAAGCGTCCGCGATTGACGGATCAACTTCGACGGCAATCGGTGAGTTGAAACTCAACAAAGGTGTGCCGATGGTTGATCCAAACGATTTCCCTGAGGATAAAAAACATTCACGACTCTCGAGCCTGCGTGGCAGTGTTAGCCGCGATAAGGCCGCCGAAGACCAGTCGGCGCTCGTTTCGGTGACTGATCCCAACTGGGAAGCGCCAAGTATTGATCTGCTCGAAAAAAAGCAAGCACCTGCCGATGCTGGTGATGTCCAGCAAAATGCCCAGATTATCAAAGATACCCTGCATGAATTTAGTATTGATGTTGAAATGGAAGGCGCAAATATTGGTCCGAAAGTGACCCAGTACACCCTGCGTCCACCAAGTGGCGTCAAACTGACTCGTATTACCGCACTCGAAACAAATATCGCCCTCAACCTTGCCGCACAATCACTTCGTATTGAAGCGCCAATTCCTGGACAGCGGGCTGTCGGTATTGAAGTACCGAATCGCCGCGCAGCTGACGTGCGTCTGTACGGAGTACTTAGTTCAAAACAATGGAAGAACGCGGCCGAACCACTGTCGTTTGCCATCGGGAAAGACATTTCAGGCGAAGCCGTTATTGGTGAACTGAACAAGATGCCCCATCTTTTGATCGCTGGTCAAACAGGAAGTGGTAAATCGGTTATGATCAACGCACTTCTAACGAGCTTACTGTATCGTAATAGCCCGTCAGAAATGAAACTGATTTTGGTTGACCCAAAACATGTTGAAATGGCAGCCTACGAGGATATTCCACACCTTTTGACTCCCGTTATTACGGAACCAGAAAAAACTATCAGCGCGCTTAAATGGGCAGTCAACGAAATGGAGCGTCGTTATAAACTGTTAGCTAAGGAAAAAATTAAAGATATCCGCACGTATAACCAGCATATTCAATCCGGCGGCAAAAAGATTTCGGTCGCTGACGAAGAGGGCGTTTTGCAGCAACATGACGACGGCGCGATGCCCTATATCGTTATTGTGATTGACGAGCTTGCGGACCTCATGATGGTCGCTGCGCGTGATGTCGAAGCGCTCGTGGTGCGTTTGGCACAAAAAGCTCGTGCCGTCGGTATTCATCTGGTACTTGCCACCCAGCGCCCGTCAGTTGATGTTATTACCGGCCTTATCAAAGCCAACGTTCCAGCCCGTATTGCGTTTACTGTCGCGTCACAAGTTGACAGCCGAACCATCCTTGATCAGGTTGGTGCCGAAAAGCTCCTTGGCCAAGGTGATATGCTTATGCTAACCCCAAGTATGAACAAGCCAAAACGTATTCAGGGTGCCTGGGTAATGGATGATGAAGTCATGAAAATTACCGATCACCTCCGCATGCAGTCTGCGCCGCAGTACAACGATGAAATCGTATCTCAGCCCGTTCAGTTGAATGGTAAGGGCGGCGTCGTGATGGACTTTGATGGCGGTGGTGATGACGACATGTACCGTGATGCGCTGCGCGTGGTTATCGACAGTAAAAAAGCCTCAACCTCACTACTGCAGCGACGTCTCCGCATTGGCTACGCCCGCGCAGCGCGTATTATCGAACAGATGGAAGAACAAGGTGTGATCGGTGCTGCTGATGGCGCTCGTCCACGCGAAGTACTGATTAGTAGCCTTGATGATGTGAACGGTGCAAGTATCTAGACAGGTTCACGGGACTTGTCAGACCACTTTAAATACTGTATAATCACTACTGTTATCAACTCGGCTTGCACTAGCTACAAGCATCCAATAATGGATTCCAGAGGAGGAAATCTATGAAAGAATACGAACTAACCGTTCTGATTCACCCCGACCTAGAAGTCGACATCGAAGCGCCACTGACAAAAGTGCGTGACTTGGTGAAAACTCACGGTGGTGAAATCATCACCGAAGACAACTGGGGCAAGAAAAAGCTTGCGTACCGCATTAAAAACGAAGATTTTGCAGTCTATGTGTACTTCGAAGTCAAACTGCCAGCTGATGCACTACTAAAAATCAGCAATACATTGAACATTACCGACGAAGTACTGCGCTACCTACTGGTCAGTTTTGACGAAAAGGGACGCCGAGCGCTTGCCGAAGCAAAAGTACGATCAGCATCACGTAGCGAAAAAGAAGAGGAGTAGGGGATATGGCCAAAAGCATCAACCAAGTGATTTTGATGGGACGTTTAACACGTGACCCAGAACAACGAACGACCACAAGTGGTAAAACGATTGCCAATTTCTCAATTGCCGTTGATCGCGGTGGCCAAGACGACCAAGCTGACTTTTTCGACGTAACAGCGTGGGAAAAACTCGGTGAACTTGTTGTTCAATACCTCGGTAAAGGCCGTCGTGTCCTCGTACAGGGCCGCCTTCGCCAAGATAGCTGGGATGACAAAGAAACAGGCAAAAAACGCTCTAAAGTAGAAGTTGTTGCCACTGACGTAACGTTCCTTGATGGACCAAACGGCGATAACGCCGACAATGGTTCATCACGTGCCCCAGCATCTGCGCCTGCAAACAAGAAATCAAACGACGTCGTTATCGAAGATATTGACGACAAACCGATTGACCTTTCAGAAATCCCTTTTTAGGATTTCAGGCATTTAGAATATAGCTATTAGAAGATAGCAAATTAATAATTAATAATGGTAGTAAGTAGAAAAGTTGCTATATTCCAATAGCCAACTTCCATCTTCTACCCTGAAGGAACCCCCTATGGCACTGAAACGATTCAAAAAAGATGTCCCCGCGTTTTTTGACTACAAAGACGTCAAATCACTCCAATATTTCATCAACATGTACGGTCAAATCGAACCGATTGCAAAAACTGGCCTCTCAGCCAAACAGCAACGACAACTTGCGACGGCTATCAAGCGTGCACGTCACTTGGCGCTGCTTCCATTTGTGACTTCAAATTAGAAGATAGATATATAGATTACGGATTATAGAATGAAGCCAGCGAGGAATTTTCGAGATCTGATTGCATGGCAGGCCGCGTATCGCCTTACTCTGCATGTGTATGATTTAACAAAACAGTTTCCGCCCGGTGAGGTCTATGGTTTGACGAGCCAAATAAAACGCGCCTCGGTGTCCATTACTTCGAATATTGCCGAAGGATTTGGACGCCGTACGGTGAAAGAAAAAGATAATTTTTATTCTATTACTCACGGCTCTTTGACTGAAGTTGAAAACCAACTTATTCTTGCAGAAGGTGTTGGTTATATTACCAGTAAACAGTTTTCAAAAGCAGAAGAACTATTCGTAGAAACTCATAAGGTACTGTACGGATTACGTAAAGCTAACAAAGAGAAAGGACAGATGAAAGACTAAGATTGTATATTCTATAATCTATAATCCAGATTCTAAACTCTAACCCATGTATAACCCAACGGATCTAAAAAAAGGCGTTGTTGTCCAGATTGACGGCAAACCATATCGTGTCCTTGACTATAATCAAAAAGTCATGGGTCGCGGTGGGAGTATCGTGAACGTCAAATTGAAAAACCTGGTTGATGGCAGTGTTATTCCAAAAACATTCAAAGGTCAGGAAAAAATCGAATCAGCCGAAGTGCTTAATCGAAACGTCCAGTATTTATACAAGGACACGCTCGATTTCTTTTTTATGGATCCTGAAACATTCGAACAGTTTCAGTTGCCAGCTGAAGTAGTAGACAGTGCTGCTAACTATCTCAAAGAAGGTGACAGCCTAACACTTCAGTCATTTGGTGACGCTATTATTAATGTTGAACTTCCAAAGAACCTGTATCTTGAAGTAACGTACACCGAAGACGTCGTGAAAGGTGATACCACGAGCAACGTTCTCAAAGATGCCACCGTCGAAACCGGCCTGGTAGTCAAAGTACCGTCATTTATCAAGCAAGGTGATGTGATATCAGTGGACACCACTACTGGTGAATACCGCGAACGCAAAAAATAGATGCTAAAATAAGGTATATGCCTCGGCTACGTAAACCAAAAGCTCCCAAAATAGAATATCTTGGTGACGAAGTTCCAGATAACAAAGCGATACGCGTCTTGCTTCGTGAACACTATTTTCGCGTGATGCCTAATCATCGACATCACCGTGTGATTGTTTGGTCGTTATTTTTGACTATTGCAGCGATTCTGGCGGTGCAATTTGCCTATCCGCTTGATCGAGGCCTGCCACTGGCACGCCTGGGTGGCACGATGGCGGCTTTTATGCCACGTGAACAGGTTGCAAAGTTGGTCGCTGATCAGTTTGACCAGACTGAATTCAAGTTTGTTGTCGGTAATAAGATCTATCAGCGGCCATTAAAACTTGCGGGGGCAGAGCCTGACACGGAGTTAGTTGTGTCGAAAATGGTCGAGTACCCATTCTTACAACGGTTTATTCCCTTATCAATTTTATGGCAACCAGCGATGGTTGATTCTTTGCCACTTGCGTTTGAACAGTCACAAATCGATGCGACTATCGCCGAAGCAGTAAAAACAGTGAGTTATCCACCGCAAGATGCTGTTCTTGAAATTAAAGATGGTAATTTGCGACTCGCTGAAGCCGCGAGCGGCCAAGAGGTGACGGCCGATCAACTAAAGCAGTCATTACTGCAGGGCACTATTCGACCAGGTATCGTGATGAGTCTTACTGTTGTACCCCGGGTGGTACCGGCTGAACGCAACCTACAGGACCTGGCTGCTGTTCGTTCTCAGGCAGAGGCAGCATTACATCACACACTTGTGATCCAGGTTGAGGGCCAGCCCGTTGAGCTATCTCAAAATACGATCGCCTCGTGGCTGGCACTTACCAAAGACGACAAGGGAGTGATTCACCTTGAACTGTCGGACACATCACTTGATACGTTTGCGAGCGAATTGAATAAAAAGTTCGGTGTTGCGGCGGGCGAAACGAATGTCACGGTGGTGAATGGTCATGAAACAGCTCGAACTGCGGGTATTTCAGGGAGGACAGTTAATGTCGAAGCACTTCACGTCGAGTTGCAACGCCAGCTAATTGATGGGACACCGAGTCGACCGATTACTGTTTCATTTTTACCAACGACGCCGACAATTATCTACAATAACACCTATAGCGCAACGCGTGACGGACTGCAAAGTTACGTGAATGATATTTCAAAAAGTCGTAATATGCGCATTATGATCCAGCAACTTGACGGTCAAAAATGGGAAGTTGAAGCTCGCGCACACGAAAGTACGCCGTCAGCCAGCACCTATAAATTATTCGTCGCTCTAGAACTTTTTGAACGCATAGACAAAGGTGAGTTTACCTGGAATTCACCGATTTTAGATACCACTTTTGATAAATGCTTTGACCGCATGACGATTGCTTCGACCAATCCCTGTGCCGAGAAGTGGCTTGAAATGTTCGGCGGCTACAGTGCGATGAACGATTTTGTTTACTCGCGTGGGTTTAGCGACGCGACCGACTTTACGAATCCAGTGGCGAAACACACTTCAGCAGCAGACCTAACGCAGTATATGATTGGGCTCGAACAGGGGACGCTTCTCGGTGGTGCGAACCGTGATCGCCTGCTTCACTCACTCAGTGTGCATCCATATCGTTATGGGATTCCAACAGGGAGTAAAGGTGTTGTGTGGGACAAAGTTGGCTTTTTGTGGGATTATGTACATGATACAGCGATCGTCCACCATCCTCAGGGGACGTACGTGATGACGATTATGAGTAAGGGTCAGTCATATGCCCGTATTGCCGAAGTAACCCGTGAAATTGAAAGGATTATGTACCCATGACCAAACAACGACTCGATCATCTATTAGCCCAGCGAGGTGTCGTCGCCAGCCGTTCGCAGGCCGAAAGTTGGATAAAGATGGGCAAGGTCATTGTTGATGGCAAAGTGGTGACAAAACCAGGTCATTTTGCGTCAGTCGACGCGATTATTAGCCTGGAATCGTCTGAGCGATACGTTGGGCGGGCGGGGCTGAAACTCGCGAGCGTGGCAAAATTACTCAGTCTTGATTTTCGTGACAAAATCGTGCTTGATGTCGGCAGTAGTACTGGTGGGTTTACTGATTATGCGCTGCAAAACGGTGCCAGCAGGGTTTTTGCAGTCGACGTCGGGACCGATCAGCTCCATCCTAGTCTAAGGGGTCATCCCCGTATTTCACTGCATGAAAAAACCGACATTCGTGATTTCATCCCGGATATTACACCGGATATCGTCGTCATGGACGTCAGTTTTATTAGTCTGCGTGAAATTTTGCCGCACATAGCTAGGATTAGTAGTCGACAGACGCAAATTGTCGCCATGGTGAAACCACAATTTGAAGCAGGCAGACACCAGGTGAATAAAGGTGTCATTAAAAATGATGCGATTCGTCGAGAGATTTTGCGTGATTTTGAGATATGGGCGAAACAGATGTTTGTGATTGTCGATAAACGCGATAGTGACGTGGTTGGGGCCAAAGGCAACCACGAACGGTTCTACCTCCTTAATACTTTACAAAAATATCCTTAAGTGTTAAAATGTTGTGGACATCTACACTCACCAGAGTGCGGGGTGTGGTAAAGCTGCCTTGTGGCGTTGCTCATTTAATTGAGAGACGCCATTCGAGGCGCCTTTTGACAATTTGAGTACTACATTACAAGAACATCTTTACCGTGCCCCCTACTCTGGAGGGTAGTGGGCGTAATTTCCTACGATGCTTGGACTGAAAACCCAAGCAGAGAGGAGCCATCATGGCTCTGCAAGACACGGCTCCCTCCCGGGGGTCACGCTGTACGCGGCGCTTGCGAAGGCGCGTGAGTGTGATCGGCATTGCTGCCATCACTCTCGGTCTGTCGGTTGTGGGAGCTTCGGCTTCCGCGAGCACAACCAACGTGGCGGCCCTTCCGACCTTGACCCTGTCACAGGGTCAAGGTTGTTTCACAATCAACATCACTCTGACCGGTGGTGTTCCGTCGGACTTGACGGAATACGTGGGCCTCCTGTACGGAGACCCTCAGAACCCGTACGCGACGGTGAACGTGCATGTCGGACCTGGCATCGTGCCGGGCCAGGCGTACACGGTCTCGATTCCGTTGTCGACGCTTGACCCGGCAGGGTATGTCGGGAATTACCCTGCAATTTTTGCGCAGGGTGGGTATTTTTACGACGGAGTACTGGGCGGTGATCGAATCGAACTCGATCGCAGCTGCGTGCCGCCAGTCGTCACCGTCATCGACATCCCGGCTCAGCCGGGAGTGACGGACCCCAGCGGGGCTGACAACGCCACCTGGAACGTGCCGGCGAACACCGACACGCTCAGCTGGTCCGTCGGAAGTGACGGTCACCTCATCGTGACCGTCACCGCTGACAACACGACGTTCCCGGGAGGTGACACCACCCACGACTACGGCATCGCGCCGGACTCGGGAGTGGTCGATCCTCCGCCAACGACAACGGAGACGACGCCGACGGTGTCCACGACGGAATCAACTCCGCCAACGACAACGGAGACGACGCCGACGGTGTCCACGACGGAATCAACTCCGCCAACCACATCGACGGAGACAACGCCGCCGACCACATCGACGGTACACATCCTCACTGAGGATGTGTACCCGACGGACAGTCACAATGGTGAGGCTGGGAAGCGATTCCCGGTGCCGCCGTTCGTAGCTGTGCTCGTCTTCTTGGCTGCGGCCATCTTCGCGGTTCGCCGCTGGGGATTCGCTGCCAAGTGATGATGCCGTGATGTAGTAGTACTCAAGTCCGTGAGGACGAGATCGACTCCCGCTGCCCATTCGTGGCAGCAGAGTACGGTCTCGTCCTCACGGCGAACATCACTTATATCTTTTGTGCGAGGTTTTAACCTAAGCTTTAACAGAGAAGATATGCTTGTAAAAATGATACTTTCGTGGTATTATATATATAGCCCAAAAAGGGATCTTTTAGAATTAGGCACGATACAATTCGAACCTCGGAAGGAGGTGGCAATGTGAACGCTCGACAGCGGGTGATTATCAGGTGTTTGATGGCTGCGCTAGTGGCTGTCTTTCTGATAATCGTCTACGGTGTAACGCAGAATGCCCGGCAGGAAACTGCCGAAGCAACACTGCCGACACCGGTAGCAACAAGCACGACGAGCATAGCAACTGTGTCGAGTACGCTACCGACGAGTTCTTCGCTAGTAGCAAGCCCGACAACTGTGGCGTCGACGACTTCATCATCGACCTCGCAGTCAACGCTGCCTCCGGGCATCCAGCCGGTTCCACAGTCGCCTCCGACCCATCTGACGATCACGACGCCATTTGGCCTAGTCGTGGACGCCAAGGTCGGGGCGATGGACTATCGGGACGATTTGGCAGCTCCAAGCTGTTCGGAACATCCCGACGATCTTGACTGTCCGAATACGGCGTACTGGATCCAGAACAGATTCGGTGTCGCACCTGGTTCGTCCACGGAGAAATCGACCTATATCATGGGTCATTCCTGGACACAGGGTCATCGTGTGTTTGACGAACTGTCGGACTACGCGATGAAGCACTACGATCCGACCATCCTAAAGATGGGATCAACGGATCGAAATGGCGGTGCCCTGGATGATGTTGAGACCAGGACCGTTCCGAGTCTAGAGGGTTCGATGATCGTTCTGACGACGCAGACTGGCACGCTGAGTTATAGCGTGCAGAAAGTCTATATCGTTCGGAAGGTCGATGTTGGTCGATTTAACGATTTCCGCAAGGGAGCGCCGAATCGGTTGACTATCGACACATGTGGCATTGATTTGGCTAACAGTGTCGACACCGAATTCGCGGTCTTGATCTTTGCGGACCTGATCGCTGCCGTGCCGTTCTAAAAGATTCCTGGCGCAGGTGAGTGTGGTCTAGGATGTGTGTAATGCGCGTCCAAGATCACCTCCCTGCGGGGATTCACCGTACTAAATAGATGATTTGACCCAGACGGGTCTTTTTTATTGTAAATTATTACTAGACGTTAAAACGGAATTCAACGATGTCGCCAGGTTGCATGACGTAGGTTTTACCTTCGGTGCGGAGCTTGCCTTGTTGTTTGGCGGCGACTTCTGAACCTGCGAGAACAAGATCGTCGAAATCAACGATTTGCGCAGCGATGAAACCACGTTCAAAATCAGTATGGATCACACCGGCAGCTTGTGGTGCGGTCGAACCCTTTTTAATTGTCCAGGCACGGACTTCTTTGGGGCCAGCGGTCAGATAACTCTGTAGCCCAAGGATATCGTATGCAGCGTGGATCATCTGTAATAGTCCTGTTTCTTTGACGCCATAACTTTCGAGGAGCTCGATTGCCTCAGCTTGGTCGAGACCCTTTAACTCTTCTTCTAGTTTAGCGCATACAAAAATTGTTCGGGCCGGTGCAACCAATGCGGTGAGTTTTGCCCGAGTTTCTTCGTTGGTGAGTGTTGTTTCATCAACATTAAATGCATAAATAACAGGTTTTGCGGTGAGTAGATGTAGATCACGAATAGCTTCCTCGTCGAGTGACGGGAGGGCAGAGAGTGGCGTGCCACCTTCAAGATGCCGAAGGAGAGTTTCAAGATATTCAGCTTGGGTTTTAAGGGCTGGCTTTGCCTTTGATTCCTTGTGAATTTTTGGTAAGCGGGTTTCGATGGTCTGGATATCGGCCAGCATAAGCTCAGTGTTAATGACTTCGATATCGTCACGCGGGTCAATTTTATCCGCGACATGGATGATATCGTCGTTTTCGAATGCACGGACAATATGGACGATCGCCTCACATTGACGGATATTAGCTAAGAATTTATTACCAAGACCCTCACCTTTGCTGGCACCGGCGACCAGACCAGCAATATCGACAAAGGTGACCGTAGCGGGGATGACTTTATCAGCCGAATACATATTTTTTAGAACAATCAGTCGATCATCGGGCACGGGAACGATACCAGTGTTTGGTTCGATAGTCGCAAACGGATAGTTGGCTGCGAGGATGTCATTATTTGTTAGTGCATTAAAAAGCGTTGATTTACCAACGTTTGGAAGTCCGACAATACCTATAGACAAGCTCATGACATTTTATTATAACAGAGATGAATCCAAGTTGCGCTTTTGGTCCGGTGGCTCTATACTTTAAGTATTAGCAGTTTAAAGAGCGACTATTTATTTTATGCCTCCATCTACGGACAAAAACATTATTGCATCAGGTCGATTGCCGAGTAAAAAAAAGCCAGTACTTTTAGTTCTTACTGGTATTGTCGTGGTGTTATTTATTGTTGTCTGTTGGTATGGATGGACTATCTATAATAGCAAACAACAAAAAACAGCAAAAATTCAGGCTGAAAGCTCACAAATAGCTCAGGAAATACTGAAAAAACAAGAGGCGACGAGGAAAGCGATTTATGCGGCGCCTGCCTACGACGCATCTGCCGAGCAGCAATTTAGTAGCCTACGTGGGAAGGCAATTACTGCTCAGTACGCTGGCGAGTGGCAACTCGCAGTAGACTATACTAACCAGTCGCTTGCAATTCAGGGTTATCAGAGTGATCTTGGCAGTTTGATTCGCCTCGCCGATGCCTATAAGCAACTTGGGCAAACAGACTCCAGAGTCGAAGCGTTAAAACGAGCAAAAGCTGCCTACGAAGCCATAAAAGCGACGGATAATGACGATTATCGAGCAGTCGTAAAGGAGCTAGGCTGAGTGAAATTATTTCAAAAAATAGGCATTCTAGGTGTGACGGTTATTGTGGCCTCTATTTTCTATAGTTCATCAGTCTACGCTGTGAGCTACCAATCTCCTGACCCTGCAGATAATAGTGACGATACGTGGCTGGAGGTTTCCGGGGGTAGCAGCACTTCACTTGACGCCCCGACCTCCACAGTAGTCATTTATTCCAATACACCGAATCCTCGGATTGTTATCAAGCACTTCAATCACTGTACGGATGGGAGCACGAACTACGGCAGGGATTCTTCGATGCCACCAATTCTCTCGGGATCAGACACGTCGTTTGATTTGTACCAAGGTGGCGACCCGAGTGATCTTGGACTCGCTGCTCCGACCGTCAATAATTCGATTAGCTCTGTTGCGTCTGGCTGTGAAGGTCAGGACTATACATTTACTCCAAACTTAACCGTTATGGGCACTCCAGGTACTGGGCTTGAGGGTTTTTATGTTGCACGTCTCAATGCTCGACTAACACTTGGAAATGGCGTGAATGCATTTAAGGTGCAGGTTTTGGACAGTTCTGGCAACCCCGGTGGATATGTCAGTTATACGAATCAAGACAACTTCAGGTTTTCATTACAAAAACGGCCAGGGTCTGCGGCGGGGCAGTCGAATATTGGTATTAAATTTGCAATGCCGTGTAATGCACCCGCAACGTTAACATCATCCCTTTCTTGGTATGACGACGATTACGGCACCGGTAATCAATTTCCTAACCTTGAGTTCAGAGTCTCAAGCCGACCTAGGGGGAGTAGTGGTCCGTATACAACATTTATAACGAATACATCAGACTGGGGTGGTGAGGCGGTGAATAAATCGATCCCAATCACGCTTAATAAAGGCGATGAATATATTTGGGAATGGATTAACGTCAATAACAGTAACGGCATCCAGTTTACCGTTCCGTTTAACTCAATTTTTGCCGAAGTGGCGTGTGTGAATTATAATGTTACTCCATCGGTCACGCTGGATAGTAGTATTGTCGAACCAGGCGCAACTGTCACGGTGAATCCCAAAGTCCATAATGATGGTCCGTCAGTCACCAGTCCAACCCAGTGGCAGGTGAGCCGATTTACGCTTGCGAGTGGCGAGGCAGTACCAAATAGTGGAGGAGGTACGTCGCCAGGGGCACCGTGTGCTGGTTTTTTCAAACTACCGCCAGGCTGTACGGTTATTGCAAGCGGGAGCGATATATTTAATGTCGGTGATACTTCACTGCCAAATGTTGCGAATATCATTGACGATTTGCCGGCCGGTTCGCAGATTTGTTACGCACTTTCGATCCAACCATATGACCTGACTTCAACAGATTGGCGTCATAGCCCACCCGTTTGTGTCAAAATAGGATCAAAACCAAAAGTACAGGTATGGGGCGGGGATGTTATTTCGAGGTCGAATATTATCACATCGACTACCGTAAAAAACATCGCTGCGAGTAACCACACATTTGGTAGCTGGGGGGAATACGGAATCTTTTCACTGGGTACTAACAACGGCATGGCGTCAGGTGCTGGGCTTTCAGGGAGTGGATCTTTGTATGCAGGTCAAGGAGCCTGGAGTGCATTAACTTTTGCGAATAAGGGCGGTATATTCGGGTCGTACGGCCCAAGTTCGGCACTACCGGCCCGGTCAGGGGTTGCAAATTACTTTATGGCCAAAACGTCGAGTCCGTTGGCATCTAACACGCTTTCGTTGTCAGGCAAGACAGGCGTTCTGCGTTACGATGGCGCTGCAGATATTGTGATCAACCCGAGTAATATATTAAAGAATAACTCTGTTGTCATCGTGGCCCCAAATGCCAGGGTCAGGATTGCGGGCCCCATTACCTACGTCAACGGCCCATTTGTTAAGGCGACAGAAATACCTCAGGTGGTTATCATTGCGAGTAGCATAGATATCGATGGAAGTGTGAGCAACATTGATGCATGGCTGGTCGCGACAAACGGTATTAACACCTGTGATGATGTTCCCCTTGCGGCTCAGTTAAGCATAAACATTTGTAATGTACCACTGACAATTAACGGCCCAGTGATTTCAACCAGTCTTTATCTTCAACGTACCGGAGGATCAGGTGCCGGGGCGGCCTCTGGTGACCCCGCTGAACGAATTAATCTTCGTGCCGATGCGTACTTGTGGGCAAAAACACAAACCGGTAACGATGGTACTGCAACGACCGTCTTTAGCTATGAAGCACCTCCTAGATTTTAGTTTTTTACGTAATGTGCAAAAGCGCTTGCCAGAACTCATGACGCTTATGTATAATGATAAACAATATGGTATTTACAAAAGGCGTGGGCGACTTTTTTGCACTAGACATTGGGACTAACGCAGTTCGGGTAGTGCAGTTAGCATCTAATGGACATAATAATTGGACACTAGTTCATTATGGGTATGCACCGGTTGATTCCAAAATCACGGCAGCCAACTCCAAAGAATCACAACACCGACTCGGAGAAGTGATAATGACAGCTATTGGACAAAGCGGCATTAAAACAAAGAACGTTGCTATCGGACTGCCATCACAAAAAACGTTTACCACAGTCATTGATGTTCCTGTCATGTCAGAGGCCGAACTACGGAGTACAATTAAATATCAGATCGACCAATATATTCCAATGGCGATTGATGAAGCAAAAGTTGACTGGACATTACTTGGTCAGTCACTCCACGACCCCCGCATGCAAGAAGTCTTGCTTGCGAGTACCGCAAATAGCTATTCCGAAGAGCGACTAGAATTTGTCGAAGGACTTGGGTTTAATGTGATTGCCGCTGAACCTGATCCAATTGCTATGATTCGTTCTGTATTGCCGTCTGGTGTTCAGGACGCGCGCCTAATCATCGATATGGGTGAATTATCTACAGATCTCGCCATTACCTTTGGCGATTCGCCACGACTGGTTCGCACGATTCCGACTGGACTTAGTTCACTTATTAAAGCAGCGGTCCAGAATTTAAATGTCCAGGAAGATCAGGCGCGCCAGTTTATTCTCAAATTTGGGCTTGCACCAGACCGCCTAGAAGGTCAGGTGTTCCGTGCAGTCGAAAATGTTTTGGACAGTTTTGCCGCTGAACTGACGAAGTCAATTAAATTCTTTCAAACTCGTTATCCCAATACGTCCGTGAGTGGAATTTTACTATCCGGGTATGCAAGTGTTGTACCTCGTTTTGGTGATTATGTCACTGCAAAGACGACCGTTCCATCGGTTGCTGCAAATCCTTGGCAAAAAGTCAGTGTGTCGCAATCTGATCAGCAGCAACTTGCATCCGTTGCCGCAGAGTTTTCGACCGTCGTTGGACTTGCCCAGAGGAGTAACAAACGATGATTGAAATTAACCTTGTCCCTGATGTAAAACAAGAACTCATTAGAACACAGCGTGTTCGATCGACTGTTATATCGTTTGCCATTATGATTGGACTGGCATCTGTTGGCGTGGTTGTCCTACTTGCCGTGTGGGTATTTGCGATCCAAACAGGCCGCGGTTTCCTCACTGACGGCACAATTACTGACGAAAGCAAAAAACTATCGTCCGTCAAAGACATTTCTAATACTTTGACGATCCAAAACCAACTGTCAAAGTTGCCGGCAACACATAATGGCAAACACATTGATTCGCGTGCATTTGATATGCTAACGATGATCAATCCGGGAGCTCCAAACACCATATCGCTCACAAAAACTTCACTTGATACCGACACAAAAACAATTAAGATTGAAGCGCAGGCTGAAAACAGTTTTGCCGCACTCGAGGTGTACAAAAAAACAATCCTTGCGACAACACTTGAATATGTCAAAGACGGCACGAAGCACACAGTCCCTCTTGTGACGGCGACAAGTCTTGGTGATCAAAGCTATGGGGAAAATTCATCAGGCAAAAAAGTGCTTCGATTTGTCATCACGCTTACCTATTCCGAAGAGTTATTGTCCCGCGATGCGCAGAACCTGACGATTATTGCACCGAGCAATGGAAACGCGACCGATTCATTCGTGGGCGTGCCAGAGAGTCTCTTTGCGCCTAAGGCTAATGATATCAAGGAGAACAAATAACATGGCAGCAATAAATAAAGACGTTGCAATTCGTAAAAGACAGCAGATTGCTGGTGCGAATAAAACAATGTTCGTCTGGGTCGCGGCTATATCGGTTGTTGTTGGATTTTCAGTTGTTGCTGCATTGTTCTTGTTTCAAAAACTTCTTTTTAACGAAAAGGTACTTGCAGAAAAATCAAAAACGGCTACAACACTCGTTCAAAATAACAAGATAATAGATGATTTGCAATCAAAAGTGCGTGTTCTTAACACCAACCAAGCACTTATGAATGCTCGCGCAGGCACCGATGACCAGCCACTGCAAGTTGTGCTTGATGCTTTGCCTGCGGATGCTAACTCAACAGCAGTAGGTTCATCATTACAAGAAAAGCTTATTCCAGGCCAGGGGATTACGATTGAATCGTTTACTGTCGATACAGTACAGGGTGTCGAGACGCAATTAGACAAGAATGTTCAAAATGCGAGTAAAGGCACTGGAATCACGGGAACGAATCAGATTACCTTCCATTTTTCGGTCAGTACTCCTATTGCAAATCCAACAGCGCTTAAGGAACTCCTCCAGCGCCTCGAGAGTTCGATTCGAGCGATCGACATTACGTCGTTGTCCATCGAAACCCAGGCCGGTAAGATTCTTTTGACAGTTCAGGGTCGTGCATTCTATGAGCCCTCCAAATCAGTTGAACTAAAGGATAAAACGGTAAAGCCATGAAAAAAACAGATATAGCTATGATTATCCTTATTGCATCGATCAGCATGCTGGTTGCATACTTTATTGCCAATGCTGTCCTCGGCGATGTTCGAAATGAGTCAGTCAAAGTCAAAACAGCGGAAAAGATATCAGATGACGTCGTTGAACCCGATAAAACAGTTTTTACCACCAACGCTATCAATCCAACTGTCAAAGTGACTATCGGTGCGCAAAATACTGCTCCGGTTGGCGGCTCTGGGCCAGGTCGGTAAGGTGGCCACATATGGCACTTCTGACCGGTGATATCCAAGAAAAGTTACTAGACCTCCTTTCAAACGAAGGTTTAGTAACACGCGAAGTCTTGCAGGCTGCACAGACCGATGCGGTAGCTGTCAGTAAGCCGCTGCTTGCGTTTCTTACCGAACAAGGAATTGTTGATGAAGAACTCCTGACGCACGCTATTGCGCAGGTATCTGGTGTGCCGTATGTAAACTTGACAAACAGCTTGATTGAACAGTCGGCACTGAACTTGCTTCCCGAAGATATTGCCGCGCGTTTTATGGCAGTACCACTCGCAGAAGTACAAAATCGACTTGCTGTCGCCATGATTGATGCCAACAATGTCCAGGCAGTTGACTATCTTGCAAATCGCATCCAGCGCCCTATAAAAGTATTTATGGCCTCTGAAACGGGGGTTCGTCATGTCCTTGAACAGTACCGAACTGACCTTTCGAGTGTCGATGAGGCAGCCGAGGCGTCTCAGGCCGAGGCAACTACCAAAAGTGATAACGATATTAAGACAATTGTTCAGGATTCGCCGATTAGTCGTGCACTGAGTACTATTCTCGAGTACGCAGTCAAATCTCGTGCCAGTGATATTCACATTGAACCACTTGAAAAAGCACTTAAAATTCGATGTCGTGTCGACGGCGTACTTCGTGAAATTATGCAGCTGCCAAAATCAATCGAGCCGGCATTGGTCAGCCGAATTAAAATCCTCTCGAGCCTTAAAATTGATGAACACCGCGTTCCTCAGGACGGCAACTTTACCGTTAAAGTTGCTCAAAAAGAAGTCGACCTTCGTATCGCTATTAGCCCCGTGGTCTGGGGTGAACAGGTAGTGATTCGTTTGCTTGATAAAACGGGGAACAGCTTTGACATCGAAGAGATGGGGTATGCTGGCCGGGCACTTCGCGAGATTCGCAAAGGTATTCGCAAACCAAACGGCATGGTGCTGACATCGGGGCCGACCGGTTCAGGTAAATCGACTAGTCTGTACGCACTGATCAAAGAAATCAAAGACGAGAGTATCAATATTGTCACCCTCGAAGATCCCGTCGAGTATAAGATGGACGGCGTCAATCAGATTCAGGTAAATGCTGACGTTGGCCTGACGTTTGCTTCAGGACTTCGTTCTATCCTTCGCCAAGATCCGAATGTCGTGATGGTAGGTGAGATTCGTGACTCAGAAACGGCTAACCTGGCGGTCCAGGCTGCACTGACAGGACACTTAGTGTTCAGTACGCTCCACACAAACTCTGCAGCAGGGGTGTTGCCGCGTCTGCTGGACATGGGTATTGAACCGTTCCTGATCGCTAGTACTGTTAATACAATCATCGGTCAACGACTCGTCAGGCGCGTCGCACCAAAACGCGATAGTTATGAATCATCGCCGATTGAAACGGAGAATATTATGGCAACCGTAGGGCATCTTTTGCCTAAAACTAAAGAAGACGTTTTAAGTGTTTCTGAAGATCTTGGGTATAAAGACTTGCCACTAGCAGGGAAAAGCGCTTATACTTTAGTCAAGGGTAAGGATACTCTGCAGACACCACGGGGTTACACTGGGCGAGCTGGACTGTATGAGGTGATGAACGTCACCGAAGAAATTCAAAATTTGATCGTGGCTCGGGCAACAAGTTCTGAGATTCAGCGCAAGGCAGTTGAACAGGGTATGATCACAATGCGCCAAGATGGGTACCTCAAGGCACTCCAGGGCATTACAACAATCGAAGAAGTTAACCGCGTTGCGGCAGATATAGCATAAGAAGGGTGGAAACATGAATACACAAGAACTACGAATAGAAGTACTGCTCGAAGAAGTCGTCAAGAAAAGGGCATCAGACCTTCATCTGCAGGTTGGGTTGCCACCGATGCTTCGCGTCGATGGGACACTTGCGCCTATCCCTGGCTACAATGCGCTTGATGAACCTGCGATTGAATCGCTTGTTTTTGCTATCTTGGATCAAGACCAGCAGCAAATCCTTATCAAAGACAAGGAATTCGACTTTAGCTTCGCGTTCGGGACACTCGGTCGTTTCCGTGTGAATGCTTTTCATGAACGCGGTAACCTTGCAGCGGCACTCCGTTTGATTCCAAATGAAATTAAATCAGTTACCGAACTTGGCATGCCTCCGGTAGTGATGAGTTTTGCTGATTATCCACGCGGGCTTGTGCTCGTGACTGGACCGACTGGTTCTGGTAAATCAACAACACTTGCGTCACTTGTCGACAAGATTAATGTCGAACGTGCACAGCATATTATTACCATCGAAGATCCAATCGAATTTACCCACAAGTCGAAAAAATCAGTTGTTGTTCAGCGTGAAGTACATTACGACACCTATTCGTTCTCGGCTGCGCTTCGTTCAAGTCTGCGTCAGGACCCAGATGTCGTCCTGATCGGCGAGATGCGTGACCTTGAAACAATCTCAGCGGCCATCACGATTGCTGAAACCGGGCACTTGGTATTTGCAACACTTCATACCAACAGTGCAGCACAATCAATTGACCGTATGATCGACGTATTTCCGCCGCACCAGCAACCGCAGATAAGGGCACAGCTGAGTAATATTTTGATGGCTATTTGTTCGCAGCGCCTAGTACCAGCCATCGGCGGCGGTCGTGTCGTGGCGGCCGAGGTCTTGATTGCCAATCCGGCAGTCCGTAATATTATCCGTGAAGGCAAGAGCCATCAGCTCGATGCGGTGATCCAAACAAGTGCCGACCAGGGGATGCAGACAATGGATCGTACATTAGTGAGCCTTGTCCAAAGTGGCACGGTGACCTATGATGAAGCTCGTAATTTTGCGGTTGATTTAACTGAATTTGAACGATTGATGAGGGGATAATCCGTGAAGAAATTTAACTATCAAGCCAGAGATGGGGCAACGAATAAAATCGTCAAAGCAACTGTCCAGGCGGATTCCGAAAATTCAGCAGCCAAACTGTTGATCGAACAAGGATTTACGCCGCTTGATATTAAAGAGGTAAATGAAGGCGGTGGATTGTTAAGTGGACTTAAAAACCGCGTAACAACCAAAGACCGCATTGTGTTTACACGTCAGTTAGCAACGCTCATTGGGGCTGGCCTTCCACTTTCACAAAGCCTCCGGACGGTGCTAGAACAGACGCAAAATAAACGCCTTCAGGGTGTTATTCAGGACATTATCGCCTCCGTCGAAGGTGGTCGTTCGTTGGCTGAATCATTTTCAAAACACTCCGAGGTGTTCGACAAGGTTTTCTTGGCACTGATCGCAGCTGGTGAGGCGTCAGGAACACTCGATGATTCGATGCGCCGCATCGCGACTCAGCAGGAAAAAGATGCTGCAACAATGAGCAAGATTAAAGGGGCGTTGACGTACCCAGTGATTGTCCTTGTTGTTATTTTTGGCGTAATGGCATTTATGCTGTTTACTGTTGTCCCGCAAGTCGAAAAACTCTACCATGACCTTAAAAAAGAATTACCATTCCTGACCCAGGTCATGGTGTCGTCAGCAGATTTTTTGGCGAAATTCTGGTGGCTGACGATTATTATTGTCGGTGTTGCCGTCTACTTCTTTCTCCAGTTTCTTAAAACTGAAAGTGGCATCAAGATGATGGATACACTCAAACTGAATGTACCGCTGTTTGGAAAAATGTTTCGTAAACTGTATATGGCGCGTCTGGCGCGGACCGGTCAGACTCTACTAGCAACGGGCGTGGCAATGCTTGACATGCTTCGTATCACCAGTGAAGCAGTCAACAATACAGTGATCGGGAAAAGTATCGACCGGGCAGCCGAAAAGGTAAAGGGCGGCAAGGCACTCTCTTCTTCGTTACAATCCGAAGACTATATTCTTCCTTTAGTACCTCAGATGATCAAAATTGGTGAGCAATCTGGTAAAATCGACGAAATGCTAGGTAAAACCGCACAGGTTTTTGAAGACGAACTTGACGAAGAAATCAAAGCGATCTCAACGCTTATCGAGCCAATTCTGATGGTTGTTTTGGCTATTGTCGCTGGCGGAATGGTCGGTGCAATCCTTCTGCCAATCTATAGTTTGGTAAATGGCGTAAATATATAGACAAGACTGAGATCGTGCTGTACTATAAACATAAGCGTAAAGACGCACACATTAATTTGTTCACAGAAAGGTGGAATAGATTTTATGAACGTACAGCTACAAAATAAAGAAAAAGGATTTACAATTATTGAGGTTGTCTTGGTACTGGCGATTGCTGGACTAATATTCCTTATGGTATTCATCGCACTGCCTGCACTGCAGCGTGGACAACGTGATACACAGCGCAAGAATGACCTTAGTCGCATGCAATCAGCGGTCAACAGCTTTCAGTCAAATAACCGAGGCGCGTTGCCGACATTTGACGCAACGTTTATTACCAACTATCTAAAGACGTCAGGTGATACCTTTGTTGATCCAAACGGTACCGACTATGCATTCGGTGCTATAGCAACTGCTTTCAACGCGACGAGCCCTAATATCGCAGCGACGACTGGCTCTATCTGTAACGGCGAATTACTAACGACTGGTCAAGGTCCGCGTAAAGTTGCTCTTCAGATGCGACTTGAAGGTGGTGGCATCTTCTGTGTTAACAACTAGTGAGTAGTTAACAATTCGTCCATAGCCAAATACCCAGTTTGCAAATTGCAAGCTGGGTTTTGCATTAGCGATTTGGTAGGGTATGATGAAGTATATGGAAATCATTACAATATATGCCATTCTAGCGGTTTTTGGGTTATGTTTGGGTAGTTTTGCCGCCGCGACCGTATGGCGACTGCGCGCAAGACAACTCGTCCAAGACAAACAGGAAGGTGAAAAGGTATCGAAGCGAGAATACGATGCATTATTATCACTGACAAAAGAAAAGTTGACGACTGATTATTCACGCTGCCTGCACTGTCGGCACAGGCTGTCCTGGTATGACATGGTACCACTTTTTAGTTGGATCCAGATTGGTGGTAAGTGTCGCTATTGTCGCAAACCGATTGGACCGATGGAACCACTTGCCGAACTTGGTGTAGCACTGTTCTTTGTCGTGTCGTTTTGGCTGTGGCCAGAACCGTTCAATACAGGTATTGTGACCGCTCAGTTTGTTGTCTGGTTGATATCCGGCGTGATGTTGGCGATTTTGTTCATGTACGACCTACGGTGGTTTCTACTACCGAATCAGGTCGTTTTTCCTTTGGTCGGCGTCGGCGTGATTGCTGCGGTACTCACTATTGCTACGGATATTACTGATCTGTCACGGATCACGTCTCTGGCCGGAGCTGTTGCTATCTTGAGTGGCCTGTATGGTATCCTGTGGGCTGTCTCGAAAGGTGCGTGGATCGGATTTGGCGATGTCAAGCTTGGACTTGCTTTAGCGCTCCTGCTCGGGCGTTGGGAATTAGCCTTTATTGCGCTATTTGCAGCGAATGTTATCGGCTGTATTATTGTTCTTCCTGGTATCGTAACGGGCAGATTAAAACGAACTTCACACGTGCCATTTGGCCCATTCCTTATCGCCGGGTATGCTTTTGCTGGCTTATGTGGGGCGCAGCTGTTGGGCTGGTATTTTTCGCTGACTTTTTAGGAGCACCTTGCAACCTGGTTATGCTATAATGATGCACAAATGAGCACGACTGATACCCACGGTTTTACATTCATCGAAACAATGCTTTTTCTCGCTGTCACCGGTGCGCTTGCGGTTGCTATTTTGGTTGGATCTGGGGTTGCAATTGGCCAGCAGCGCTACCGCGATAGTGTCAATACGCTCAAATCAACTCTTCAACTGCAATATAACGAAGTAGCTAATACAGTGAATAGTCGACAAGCTAACTGGAGCTGTGATAGTTCTGCTAGTGCAAGCGTGGATCCGACTGGTGAACCAAGAGGTACAAGTGAGTGCGTGCTCCTGGGCCGTTTTGTGACCATTGATACAGGTAAGACTATCACAATATCAAACGTTATTGGTTATCGACCTGTCGGCCCCGCTGGAGTAAGCGACGTCGCTGAACTCGCCGCGTACAATATGAGCATATCAACTATCGATCAGCAGACTCTTGAAACAAGTTGGCAGGCGGTTGTTGTCAAGCAACCTGCGGCAACTCCATATTCGGTGTCAATACTGATTGTCCGCTCGCCGCTAAGCGGAGCAATTAAAACATTTGTCACTGACAGTGTTGTTTCATCTGCAAATATTCGTTCAATGGTGGTACCAACCAATCAGTCTGCTGACAAGATATTATGTGTCGCAGCATCACAGGGGACATTTGTTGGTAAACAGATAGGGGTAAAGATCGATGCGTTTGCCAGTAACCAAGGGGCGGTCAATATTCCGCTGGAAACGGATGGACTATGCGGTTAGTACGATCATCTCGTGCGGAACAGGGCGACACGATTATCGAGGTTCTCTTTGCGATTGCCTTGTTTAGTATGATTGCCGTAGGAAGCTTGGCAATTATGAACCAGAGTCTTTCGGTTGCACAGCGTTCACTTGAGGTTACGTTGGTACGGCAACAAATGGATGCACAGGCTGAAACACTTCGTTTTATTAATCAGTCGTACATCGCAAATTATCAGCGTGGCGGTCCAGCTCCGACCGGTATCGCTGCACAGTGGCTTGAAATTACCAATAATAAAACAGTCGCACAGGCGAGTGCATTTGCCGGTGCTTCAGGTGCGACCTGTCCAGATACGCTGCCTACGACTAAGGCATTTGTTGTCAATGCAACAACGGGTATCGTATGGAACCAAGCACCAAAGTCTGCGTCACTTGTAGGTTCACCTCCTTTTGCACAGATACGATACGATGGCAGCGGTGTTATTACTGATGCCTATGGTATATGGATCGAAGCAGTTCGATCAGGTTCTGTTGGCCAACTAGGCTATGTAGACTTTCATATTCGTACCTGCTGGAATAGCCCAGGAAGCAACGTTGTTTCAACCCTTGGAACCATTGTGAGGTTATATGAGCCACGTTAGTCAAAAAGGTTTTACGATCATTGAGTTAATGTTAGCAATGACATTTACCGCACTACTTTTGATGGCTGTTGCAATGACAACTATTCAAATAAGTGATATGTACAACAAAGGTATTACGCTCAAGGAAGTCAACCAAGCCGGTCGATCCATTTCGGATGATATCACGCGTACAATTGCTCAGAGTGAGCCATTTGATATTGCATCTCCGACTAGTCGTTACATTGTCAAATCAGGCGGTGGACGACTTTGTACTGGTCGATCGACCTACGTATGGAACATAGGCAAGGCGCTTCGGGGTGGTCCTGGTGCACCGTCGATATACAACGTATATGTCGATTCTCCGGACGCTATCCGGCTTGTCAAGGTGAACGATCCAGGGGGTAATTTATGTGATAATCCTGATCAAGGTATCGTAAAAAATGCGTCAGACGAACTACTGAGTGGTGGTGACCGTGATTTGGTAGTTCATGTTTTTACTGTCAGCAAAGGTGTCGAAGATACAATTATCAAACAGGCACTGTACTTGATTTCTATAACTATCGGAACTAATGACGGAGAACAGCTAACGACGACAGATACATCATGTA
The DNA here is from genome assembly GCA_038319685.1 of Saccharimonadales bacterium (SeqCode). Lineage (GTDB taxonomy): Bacteria > Patescibacteriota > Saccharimonadia > Saccharimonadales > Saccharimonadaceae > UBA6022. The sequence continues at coordinate 35,081 of JBBQDN010000004.1, read as the reverse complement.
AATCACCTAGTGATGGAGCTGGTAACGAAGATTATTGTTCAGTGAATCAATTTGATATTACTGCGCGGGCTGGTAATAAAGTCCAGACAGGAAATTAAGGAGTATGATGATTAAAAAACAACATAATTATGAACGTGGCGCGGTATCGTTATTTATTGTCCTTTTCACTGCACTACTTGTCACGATTGTCACGATTAGTTTTGTTCAGTTAATGCTGCGAGATCAACAACAGGCAACAACAAGTGACCTGTCGCAAAGTGCATACGATTCGGCTCAAGCCGGTATCGAAGATGCAAAAAGGGCTTTGCTCCTAAATCAAGCATGTGAGCAAGGAACATCGGGACCAGGGGTAAACTGTGTGACGGTCCAAGCCGCAGTTGCGTCAAACTCATGCAAATCTGTTTCTGTCGCGCTCAACATACCGCTGACCAATAATGAAACTTTAATTCAGCAGAATGCGTCAGATAAAAAACTCGACCAGGCGTATACCTGCGTCAAAATACTCGATACTCCAGATTACATCGGCACGCTGCAGGCGAACGATTCACAGATCGTGCCATTAGTTTCAAGTGCACCATTTGATACGATTGAACTTAGTTGGTTCACTTCGGGTGACTTTTCGTCCCCGTCGGGAAGTCAGGACCTGGCGTTTCCTTCGTCTGGTTCAGGCATTGAACTTCCGTCAGTAAATGCTCCTAACTGGCCAACTAATGCACCGGCTTTATTACGTACGCAGCTTATCCAGACTAGTGATAACTTCTCGCTTACTGACTTTGATGATACGGTTGGCGGGAAGAGTGATGCACATACACTTTTCTTGTATCCTTCGAAGGCTGGATCGAATAGTAAAAGCTTCGGGATTGATGTTCGCCGAAGTGGCGTTGCCTCGCCTCAACTTGTCAAATGTGAAAATGACTTGAACACAGCACTTTATGGCTGCACGACGACCATCAGCGTACCCGAACCGATTAATGGAACGGTCGGTACCCGTACGGCATCGCTACGGCTAAGCGCACTTTATAACAAGTCAACATTTAAAGTTAGACTTAAAAATGGTGCTGCGTATGTGCCGTTCTCTGGGGCGCAGTCCGAGGTCGATTCGACAGGGCGAGCAAACGATGTATTCCGTCGCGTCAAGGCACGAGTAACTCTCGGGGGAAACTTCCCATATCCACAAGCGGCGATTGATATCGAACGTGATCTTTGCAAGAACTTTTCAATCACCGACAACCCAGCTGATTATGGCGTTAATATTTCCGGAGTCTGTACACCTACACCTTAGTCGGTATCGCTGTGAAACTTTTCGTATATTTCACGAAGGTGTTCGTCGGTGACATGGGTATATACCTGGGTTGTACTAATGCTACTGTGCCCGAGCATAGACTGCACACTTCGTATATCGGCACCGTTCATCAGTAGATCTGTTGCAAAGCTGTGACGCATTGTGTGAGGGCTGACATGTTTTGTAATACCAGCGAGTCGCGCATATTTACTAATGATACGCTGGATGCTACGGCTGGTAAGGCGGCGATAATCACCGCCCATACTACTCATATTATTACGGCTGTAACTAAGGAATAGTGGAGGGAGGTTATCCATGCGAGCATCCAGGTACGCATTAACACGTACTGCGGCTGCTTCACCGATAAACACCGGCCTATCTTTTTGTCCTTTACCGCGAACCATAAACTCACGACGCTTGGTGTTCACGTGGTCTCTATTCAGATTAACCAGTTCAGATACACGTAGGCCACTCGAAAATAGGAGGTCGACAATTGCCCTGTCACGAAGCCCAGTTTCATCGTCGAGCGGTATTTCGTTAAGTAGTCGTTCGACTTCGTCGTAGTGTAGAAACGTTACTTGTTTACGCGATACTTTTGGTAGTTCAATCTTTTCGGGACTTAGGCTGGCAATATCTCGCTTTGATAGATAAGTGAGGAAGCCTCTCAGTGCGATAAGATGATAACTCTGTGTAATCGTAGCCAAGTCGTCATCGTTGTTATTTCTAAAACGATTAAGCCAAAGCCGGTATTTACGGATTACTTCCGTTGTAATTTTATCAACATCTATATCATCTGTAAATTGGACAAATCGTTCCAAATAAAGTGCATAATTTTCTGCCGTCTTCGCAGAACGACCACCTTCAACTTCCAGGTGTTCAATGTAGTCGTGGAGGAGTTCGGACATATACATAGTCTAAGCATAGCGTAAAAGTCCTCAACTCGGTACAATAGGATGAATGAATATCTTTGAAACTATTATTCTGGGACTCACGCAGGGATTAACGGAATTTATTCCAATCAGTAGTTCAGGTCATCTTATTATCGTGCAACAACTTTTTTCAGGTGGTTCCGACCATCTGTTTGTTGAATTTATTAATATAGGAACGCTTCTTTCACTTCTTGTCTATTTCCGCGTAAGGATAATGGCTATTTTGCATGATGTATTTGTCCGTAGGAACTATAAGCTCGCATCGAATATCCTCATTACCGCTATACCAGCGGGCCTCGTCGGGTACATATTTGCAAGCTTTATCGAACAGACACCGTTTTTCGGTAGTCTGACGGTTGTGATTGTGACGTTGACAGTTGTCGGTATATTGATGGTAGTGATTGAAAAATTACCAAAAGCATCACTAGTTACAGATGGCCAGAGTCTCAGCAAGAAGCGCGCCTTACTCATCGGTCTAGCCCAGATGTTTGCACTGATTCCTGGTGTATCACGTTCTGGTACGACGATTATCGCCGGACGTCTGTCTGGCCTGAGTTCTGCAGCGGCAGCTGAGTATAGCTTCCTTGCATCACTTCCGATTATGTTTGGTGTGACATTGAAACTATTTACCAAAGCTAGTGACAGGGCGTATTTTATGGAACATTTTCCAATGCTTCTCCTGAGTAATACTGTCGCGTTCATCGCTGGTATTATTGCAGTTGGATTTCTTATGCGTTATCTGGCACATCACAGTTTAGCGATCTTTGGCTGGTATCGAATTGGACTTGCGGCGTTACTTACGATCTATCTTTTGGTACAATAGACAGTAATTACCAAAAGGAGATACTACGTGCAAGAACGAACATTAGTTATTTTGAAACCAGATACAATTCAACGAGGTCTCGTTGGAGAGATTATTACACGCTTTGAACGTGCAGGCCTTAAGATTGTTGCTATGAAGATGGTGGCACCAGACGAGTTACATTTTCATAAACATTACGAAGGTATTAGTAACCTGATTAGTCGTTGGGGTGAGGATATTTATAATGTCACACTCAGTCAAATGACTGAAACACCGGTTATTGTTTTTGTACTCGAAGGTATCGAATCAGTTGATTATGTTCGTAAACTTGTTGGCACAACCGATCCTAAGGACTCAGCTCCAGGTACCATTCGTGGTGATTACACGCACATCACTCGCAATTACGCTAATCCACTCGGGTCAACATTGCCAAATATTCTTCATGCTTCTGGGAATGTTGCTGAGGCTACTCAAGAAATTGGTCTTTGGTTCACTAGTGATGAGCTGTACGGTGATTACGATACTGCCTCTGGTCCGGTGGTTCGCGGTCGAGTTCCTGAAAAAAAGTAACTGAAATAGATCCCTTACGGTTATAATGAGAGATAGCGCCTCGGTAGCTCAACTGGATAGAGCAGATCCGTCCTAAGGATAAGGTTGTAGGTTCAACTCCTGCCCGGGGTACCAGGGAAATTATTAACATGACTCATACACAAAACGACAAGCAGCAACTTGATTTTGACGGTCAGCGCGATGGCGAGCGGCTACTTTTTGTATTTCGTCGTCATATGATCGCGATGCGCAAGGGATTTTACAGTCTTCTTGTCCCACTTGCCTTGACGTCGATTCCTCCGCTCATTTGGCAAGATAACCTCCAGCTATTCCTTCTGCCAATCGCCGGTTTGGTCCTGGGGTTAATTCTATTTTCTTACCATTTTATGATGTGGTATTTTACGGTCTATATAGTGACCGATCAGCGAATTCGTCAGATTACCCAAAAAGGCTTTTTCGGTAAGGACGTTGTCGAGCTAAGACTGTCAAAGATTCAAAACATAAGCTATAATATACCAGGGTTTAGTGGTGAAATCTTTGGTTTTGGTACTATCGTTATACAGACATTCGTCGGTGATCTGGTGATTCACAAAGTCGAACACCCCGACAAGATTTATAATAGACTGCAAGATGCGGTATCGGCGGCGGTAGCTGCTCGAGGAGAATATGAAGAAATTAACACTTAAGAGATTCAAAAAAACGCAGGAAGTACCCTCTCGAATTACAAACGAGACGGTTGCTGAACATCGCGAGCGTATTCTTGCTGGAGGGCGTCGCTTTAAATATCCGATGCAGTACGCACGTCATAAATTGGTGATAAATGCCATCATTATTGCACTTATTGCACTAGTTACGCTCATCATTATAGGCTGGTGGCAGCTATATTCCGTGCAAAATACGAGCTCATTTTTCTACCGTGTGACACGCGTATTGGCTCTGCCTGTCGCGTCAGTTGACGGTGAGCAGGTTCGGTATAGTAATTATTTGATGTACTTTAATGGATCGGCGCATTATTTACAGCAAAGTGAGCAAATTGATCTTGCAAGTAATGATGGTAAGTTGCAGCTCGACTATATCAAACGTAAATCAATTGATAATGTCATCGCCGATGCTTATGCAGGAAAACTAGCACGAGAGCATAAGATATCAATTACGGATAAAGATATAGATGCAGTCATTGAACTAGGCCGAGCAACCACAAACGGAATCATTTCTCAGGAAACGTACGACGCTTCTGCGCTCAGTATTCTCGGCTGGACTCCCGGCGAAAACAGGGAAGTTATTAAAAATAAATTGATTCGCAACGCCGTATCGTACGAAATCGACAATATCGCTAAAGACAGCATACAGAAAGTTGGCGTACTGTTACAAAACAAAGATGCTGATTTGGACCAGGTCGCAAAAACAGTTGGAGGTACTGGAGATTCCGCAGTAACAGCAGGTGTATCAGGGCTTGTCCCTACATTTAATAACGATGGCGGACTCACGATTGCTGCGACCAAGCTACAAAAGGGACAATTATCTCCTGTTATAAAATCAACAACAGGAGATGGTTATTATATCGTTAAACTTCTCGAAAAGACAGATAGCAAGATTAGCTATGCATTTATCAAGATTCCGCTGACGGTATTCAACAATCAATTAGCAGGACTTAGAAAAGACAACAAGGTAAAAGAATACATCTCAATTCCAGCTATTAATGATCAAGCAGCCGCTAAACCGAAGGAGTAATATATGTATACATTGCCAGCACTTGGGTATGATTATGATCAATTAGGACAGTACATTAGCAAAGATATCATGACGCTGCATCATAGTAAGCATCACCAAGCATACATCGATAAGCTTAACGCCACTATAGATAGTGCTCCCGAACTACGCGAACGCCCACTCGGTAGCCTACTGACAAGCCTTGATGACTTACCAGAATCTGTTCGGCTTGCCGTTCGAAATCATGGTGGTGGTCATTATAACCACAGTTTATTTTGGCAGTGGATGTCGCCAACTGGTGGTGGTGAGCCAACTGGCGAGTTAGCAGTGAAAATTAGTGAAAAATACGGTAGCTTTCAAGAGTTTGTTGATGTATTTACAACAAAGTCACTTAGTGTGTTTGGAAGTGGATGGGTGTGGTTGCAGCCAGACATGGACATTATTACAACGGCTAATCAAGACACGCCAATAATGCAGGGACTTGACGCGCCGCTCCTCGGACTTGATGTCTGGGAGCATGCCTATTACCTTGACTACAAGAACAAACGTAATGATTATGTTGCGAGCTGGTGGAACGTTGTTGACTGGGACTTCGTTGCAAATCGTTACGATGATAAATAGGCATGGGCCATATGCCACAAAAAAACGTCATCGAATGATGACGTTTTTTTGTGGCGCGCTCGACCGGATTTGAACCGGCGATCTCCTCCGTGACAGGGAGGCGTGATAACCACTTCACTACGAGCGCATATACAGCTGAGGCTTTAAATATGATAGCAGTTTTCCCCATCTGAAGCAACAGGGGAGGAGCGTTTATTTTTATCTGTGCAACTGGTATAATATATCGAGAAGCTACGCATGTGCCGCTGTAGCTCAGTTGGTAGAGCGGCGCTTTCGTAAAGCGTAGGTCACCGGTTCAACTCCGGTCAGCGGCTCCAGAATCGGTAAAAAGTTAGTATTATGAAATCAGAGTTTATAACGTATTCAAAACAGGTACTCGCCGATAGAGCGGTGACTATTGTGGTTGGACTACTTATCCTATTAAGTGTTGCCTATTGTATCTATGTTGGCGTTTCGCTTCACCCAAGTCAGCTACAAGTCGCAGTCCACTACACTGCATTTGGTGAGACATTTTATTACCGTGATCAGTGGTATTATCTTCTGTCATTTATCGCTTTCGGTATTATTTTTGCCGCTGCCCACGCCAGCCTGATTGTTAAGCTACTCGTTATGAATAAACGTCAGATTGCACTTGTGTTCGGCTACTTTAGTCTTTTCATGCTACTTATCGTGCTCCTAATAACACGGTCAGTGCTGGGTATCGCGTTCCTATAAACCACCTATGATAGATTTAGAAATACCGCTAAATAAACGCACGAAATCATATCGATTTTTTGAAATATTGCCCGGATTACTGAGTTACGGCATGATCGTCCTACTCGTAGTGTTATCGTTAATTGACCCTTTGTACGCAGCAATTTATTTACTCCTGATTATTATTACTGTGCTTGTTAAGGCAGTAGGTATTGCTGCTCATACAACAGCCGGTTATAACCGGCTATATGGTGCGCAAAAGGTGAATTGGCATGATCGTCTGATCCAGCTCGAACACCCGAAGGTTCAATATAGTAATCTGGCACATACGTCAATCAAAGAGTTTGGGTTTGAAGCACATAAGAAAAACCTCCGTCTAATGGCTGCAGAAGAACTGATGTTTCCAAGGCCATCAGAGTTATACAACGCGGTGATCGTTGCTGCCTATAACGAAGCATTTGAGGTGATCGAGCCAACCATTCAGTCAATTGCCGATACGACCTATGACAGTATGCGGATTATCGTTGTATTGGCCTATGAGGCTCGCGGCGGTGCGGACATTAAAGCGACTGCACAAAAATTACAACGTCAATTTCGTCATATATTTAAAGCTTTCTTGATCGTTGAACATCCACGGGACTTGCCTGATGAAATCGTCGGTAAAGGCGGTAACATTACACATGCAGGACGATTCCTTAAAACCTGGGTCGCCGAACAGGGAATCGCTTACAAAGATGTGATTATCACAACACTAGATAGCGACAATCGTCCCCATGCCACTTATTTTGATTACGTGACATATGAATATATTGTCCACGAAGATCGTAAACACTTATCGTATCAGCCGATCTCACTCTTTATGAATAATATATGGGATGCGCCGGCACCTATGCGCGTTCTTGCGACAGGTAACTCATTTTGGAACATCATTAGTGCAATGCGCCCTCATACACTTCGTAATTTTGCTTCGCATTCTCAGCCAATGGAAGCATTGGTCGAGATGGATTTTTGGAGTACCCGGACAATTGTTGAAGACGGCCACCAGTATTGGCGCAGCTATTTTTATTTTAGTGGACACTACGCCGTGACGCCGATTTACGTTCCTATCTATCAGGACGCAGTCTTGTCAGAAACGTATAAAAAGACATTAAAAGCTCAGTTTATTCAGTTACGACGCTGGGCATATGGGGCGTCAGATATTCCGTACGTTGCAACCAGAGTGCTGTCATCGAACCGGAATGTTCCGTTTTTGGGTGGGTTTGCACGACTACTTCGTTTGATTGATGGACACGTCACGCTTGCAAGTATGTCCATCCTGATTACCGTAGGTGGCTGGGTACCACTTTTGGTGAATACAAACGCAGCACATAGTATTGCCGCCCATCAGCTGCCAGAGGTTGTAAGTGTCGTACAGCGCATCGCAATGGTTGGACTGTTTATTACTATCTTCTTGACGTTCAAGATGCTACCGCCTCGTCCAGAGCGCTACAAACGCCGTCGAAGTGTTTGGATGTTACTACAGTGGGTACTGATGCCGTTTACGTCAATATTTTACACGGCACTCTCGGCGTACAATGCTCAAACCCATTTGCTACTAGGCAAGTACCTTGATAAGTTTGATGTTACCGACAAGGCGACGCATCAATCAGTTGCTCGAGCTAAGCGCGATAAGTCCGACGCTTCTTCGAAGAAGTAACTAGTCCATGTCTTGCCGCATACTGCATGGCAGCCAGATCGTCATACGCCTTTAAAGTTTGGTGGGTAATTGCTGATATATCTTCTGAACTAATTGATCGTATCTGGGTAGACAGTATATCTTCGACAGTGTGCGCCAGCCATAGCGCGTCATAGTCAGCCTTGTTCTTATCGTGTCCGAATGACAGGGCAATACTCACGATCAGTTTACCGATGTTAAATAGCTTTGTTGTGCCGTCGCCGGATAAGATGGTTTTATTCTCGGCGACTGAGGGTCTTTCGTATGTCGTAAAATCAGCTTTACAGTGATTACAATGACGCCGGCGCCATACGGCAGCGTTCTTTTTGGCACTACGTGAATTTGTCACTTGGGTTTTTCGGTTGAAACAATTTACGCAGAACATATCCATATATTGACATGCCGGTGATAAAAATGCTAGTGGATAACTAGAAAAAAACGGGGAAAACGAAAAAATACCCCCTTTGTGACAAAGGGGGTATCGGAGAAGCGAGCGATGAGGTTATTTTATATAAGTACGTTCGCGGACGAGTTTACGAGCATCATCCCATGAAACGTTATATTCAAACGACAGTGAGAACTTATCTAGATTGGTTGCTTTTGGCTTGCTTACTTTTTCTATCTTATCTTTAGCCATGAATTTATATTAGCATAAGCGTATATATATGTCAATGGTTAGGGAAATGGACTTATATACCGTCTATGGTATATAAGTTGATATTATTTGCATTCACACCCCGTGGAAAACTTTTATGACCTGTAGGGGGAGTAAGTAAATGGTACAATTAAATCAACCAATGAAACCTATAAAAAATATGTTTGAATATATGATGACAACCTATCGACTACGCACACTCGCGGTATTTTTTGTTATTTTCTGGGTACCACTCATTATATTTTTTAAGGTTGCTGGTGAGATTCTTGAAAATGAACCAATGAGACTTGACGTTACAATACTGGAATGGATTCACAACCACGCAACGCCATTCTATGATAATTTTTTCCTTGTGGTTACGACACTTGGTAATGTTGAAATCGTTATTCCTGTCGTTCTACTCACTACTGGCTACCTGGTCTATAAAAAGTATCATCAAGCTGCGATGATTTTATTTTTTAGTATTCTTGGGGGTGCGGCTGCTAACTTTATTCTCAAAATGCTATTCCATCGTGATCGTCCGTCAATCTGGCATACGTTAATTGTGGAAAATAGCTTTTCGTTCCCCAGTGGCCACGCTATGTTAACAAGTGCGCTTGCTTTTAGCTTCGTCCTAATTGCCTGGAAAACTCGCTTCAGGTGGCCAGTTGTCGTCATCGGTGTCACCTATGTTGTGCTCATTGGCCTATCACGTCTGTATCTAGGGGTACATTATCCGACGGACATTATCGCGGGGTGGAGTGTGAGTATTGTTTGGACACTTATTGTTTTTTTGATAGTCAGAGGTGACATCGTCACGTTTGATCGTCTCAAGACAATTTTCCGCAAAAAATGAAGCTATCCAGTATAGGATAGCTTCATAATTTCTTGGTGGGCTCTAGAGGAGTTGAACCTCTGACCTCCGCAACGTCAATGCGGCGCTCTAGCCAGCTGAGCTAAGAGCCCTCAGCTGTTCAATGATATCACAACGGGGGCCACCGTTGCAATAACAGGGGATATTCGGTATGATGATAGGCGAACGACGACGCGGCCCAACCATCCGCTGAGTTCCGTGGATGTGACGACGCACGTAAAATGTTGCTCATAAGTGTCCGTTCGTACAACAGTATGACACGGAAAGTCCGGTGGAACCGCCCTCCATAAGGGTCCGAGACATGCGATTAATTGAATTTAAAGTAATTTAAATGCAACCATCGCATGTTTTTATTTACTTAAAAAGGAGAATACAATGAACGACGAACAACTACATGCAATGCGACACAGCTTAGCGCATATTACTGCGGCGGCAATTCAGAAACTTTGGCCGGAAGCCAAGTTTGGTGTTGGTCCGGTGGTAGATAATGGTTTCTACTATGATATCGACCTCGGTGAGAAAAAAATTTCCGAAGCAAACTTTGGTAAAATCGAAAAAACCATGCGGGGGATTATTGAATACGGTGATGATTTCGAGCGATTTGAGATGCCGGTAGATCAGGCAATTGACTGGGCGCGCGAAAACAACCAGCCGTATAAAGAAGAACTGCTTAATGATTTGAAGCGATCCGGTACAACGGTCGCCAAAGATCTCGATAGCGCAGAGCTGGGTCTGGCGGCTGATGGTGACGCCGCTGTTGAAAACGTATCTTTTTACAAGAACGGTATTTTCACTGATCTATGTCGTGGGCCACACGTGGCAAACACCAAAGATGTTGGTGCATTTAAACTCCTTCGCGTGGCCGGCGCGTACTGGCGCGGTAATGAGAAAAATCCACAGATGCAGCGAATATATGGTGTTGCTTTCGAAACTCAGGAGCAACTTGATGCTCATCTTGAAATGTTAGAACAGGCAAAGCTTCGCGATCACCGTATTCTTGGTCCTCAGCTTGGAATCTATTTCATGTCGGATACTGTCGGGTCTGGTTTGCCACTTATGATGCCAAAAGGTGAACAGCTCAAAAACCTCCTTATCCGCTATATGCGTCAAGAAGAAGAGGCAAGGGGTTACCAGTACGTCGAAACACCGGTACTTTCACAGGAGGATTTGTATATTCGCTCCGGACACGCAAGCTACTATAGCGAAGATATGTATAAACTTCAGGATGATGAAGGGCAAACGTTTTATATGAAGCCCATGAACTGCCCGCATCACCATATGATTTACGAGCGCTTAGTGGTGAGTTACCGTGATCTACCGCTCAAGCTAGCAGAGGTTGGTCGAGATTACCGAAAGGAAATGTCAGGTACGCTCAGTGGTTTAATTCGCGTAAGGGGGCCTATTACTCAGAATGATTCACATATCTATGTTCGTCCCGAACAGCTAAAAGACGAATTCATTAAAGTACTCGAGCTATTTAAGTCTGTGTATGATGTGATGGACATTAAAGATTATTGGTTCAGGCTCTCACTTCCTGATTTTGCAAAAGATAAATATGCCGGAGATAAAGCAGTATGGGAAGATGCGGGTGAGTCAATTCGTCAGGCGATGCGTGAATTCGGAGTTAATTTCGTCGAAGCAGAGGGCGAAGCGGCCTTTTATGGTCCAAAAATTGATATTCAGACACGGAATGTATCTGGCAAGGAAGATACGATTGCGACTTCACAGGTTGATATACTTGTTCCGCAACGCATGGATATTACCTATATAAATGAAGATAGTCAAAAATCACACCCATTGATTATTCATCGTGCGATCCTTGGTTCTTACGAGCGATTTATTGGATTTTTATTGGAAAAAACTGCTGGTTGGTTGCCGTTATGGCTCGCCCCAGAACAGATCCGTATTTTAACGATTAATGACACAGTGCTGGATTACGTTGAGGAAATTGAGTCGGTATTATCAACGACTGTATTGATGAAGCCATTAAAATACAACGAACTTCGATTCACGCGCGACGATCGTAACGAATCACTTGGCAAAAAGATCCGCGAAGCAACTAATTGGAAAATCCCAGTCCAGCTGATTGTCGGTCCACAGGACAAAGAAGCGCGTGAAGTGAGTGTCCGTACGCAGTCAGGTGAGAACAAAATAGCACTTGATCAGTTAGCGGAATATCTACAGACCCTGTAATGACACGGCGTTTAATCATTGCTATTGACTGTGACGATGTTCTTATCTCGACCACTCCATATTTAGTGGATGAGTATAATAGGCTGTATAAAACTCATGTCACCATTGGGGGGTCTCATGATTCGGGTAGTGGCGCATGGGGTTCGGAGGATAAAAAGGTTATCCTAGGGCGCTTAACGGATATTCAGGCGTCAAAGGAGTACGCAGTGCTTCAGCCATTTGATGATGCTATTAGTGCGGTCCGTCGATTGGCGGCGCATCATGAGCTGCATCTCGTGACAGCGCGTGACGAAGCGATTACAGAGGTGACAATGACGATGTTGAATGATTATCTCCATAAATGCTTTATGTCGGTGGAGCATGTAGGTGATGGTGGATTGTCAAAGGGTGAGGTTTGCAAACGACTACACGCAGATATATTAATCGATGATAATGTGAAGCATCTCACTTCGGCACTTGAACACGGACTTACTCTCGGCGGTGCGCTCCATTTTGGTGATTATCCGTGGAATAGGTCCGAAGCTAGTCCCGAGGGTGTCGTTCGCTGTGATAATTGGGATGAAGTTGAACAAAAGGTAGCGGAAATTGCAAAACGATAGCTTTAAATCGAGCGTATATGAACTTGTCGCACAGATACCTGTAGGTCGCGTGATGACCTATGGTGATATTGCGGCGCTATGCGGTCATGCGCATGCGGCTCGAATTGTCGGGGGACTGGCGCATTTTGGACCAACAGATCTACCGTGGCATCGAGTTGTGAATCGTTTTGGTGATTGTGCGAGTGGTTATTATGATGGTAAAGAGGGGCATAGGCAGGTACTCGAAGCTGAGGGGTTTACAGTCGTTGATTATCGGATTACTGATTTTAAGGAGCGACGATGGCATCCTCAGATATAGTACTGCCGCTTATTGTCATTGTTGGTCCAACAGCGAGTGGCAAAACAGGTCTTGCGATTGAGTTAGCCCAGCGATTTGGTGGTGAGATTATTTGTGCTGATTCGAGAACGATATATAAAGCTATGGACATCGGAACCGCCAAGCCGACGCGCGCAGAGCAGGAACTTGTTCCACATTGGGGTCTAGATGTATGTGAACCAGGCGATTACTTTAGTGTGGCTGATTTTAAGGCATACGCTGATCAAAAGATTGTCGAGATTCGTGCGCGAGGACATGTGCCGTTTCTTGTTGGTGGCACCGGTCTCTATGTCGATGCGGTTCTTTTCGGTTATTCATTTGGTCCACCTGTCGACGAAAAGCGACGCGCTCGGTTGGAAAGTATGAATTTGGAGGAATTATATCGATATTGTAAAGATAACTACGTTATTTTACCTGAAAACAATAAAAATAAGCGTTATGTTATTCGGGCAATCGAACAAAAAAGCACAACTACCACAAGAAGATCTAACCCGATTGAAGACTCTTACGTGGTAGGAATAGCAACAGATAAAGAGATCTTACATCACAGAATTAGCGAAAGGACCGAACAATTATTTGACAATGGTGTTGTCGATGAAGCTACTATGTTGGGCAAAAAGTATGGCTGGGAAAGTGAGGCGATGACTGCAAATGTCTACCGGCTCGTACATTCCTATCTGGAAAATGATCTTACTATCGATCAAGTTAAAGAAAAATTTACAACACTTGATCGTCAATTGGCGAAACGTCAACTGACCTGGCTGCGTCGCAGTCCGCATACTTTATGGCTGAGTCTTGATCAGGCAAAGATATACCTGACACAAATGCTCGCCAACTAGTTCTGGCCATGTTATAGTAAGAACACGAAAGTTATACGAGCATAGGGAATGATTGACGCACTATTTGGTTCAAAAACTCGGGTAAAATTACTCCACCTGTTTTTAAATAATCCAGGCAAGGCATTTTATGTTCGTGAGATAACACGACTGATTGATGAACAAATAAATTCAGTTCGTCGGGAATTATCAAACCTACTTGAAGTCGGAGTGATTACGAGCGATAGCGCTGATAACAAGCTATATTACGAAATTAATCAACGCTACGAGTTCTACGTGCCGTTTCGCGCCATATTTGCTGATGAACGGGTTGAAGCATCGACTGATGCCGGAACCGTAAGTTCATGGCAGGATCGCATCAAGGCGCTAACAGGTATTCGAATGGCGCTTGTTGCAGGAGTACTGGTCAAAGGATCGACGAGTGATGTTGATTTACTGATTGTCGGTGAGGTGGTCCCAGCAAAGGTCAAGACCACAATGAAAGATATCGAAAAACAAGAGGCAAGAGAACTAAACTATACGGTCATGACGTATGACGAGTTCTATTATCGATTGAGCGTTCGTGATAAATTTATTACGGAGATACTCGCTGGTAAGCATGCTGTACTCGTTGATCAAGATAATATGCTGAAATTGCAGAAATAGGAGAAAACAATGTTTGATATTGAATATAAAGGTGGTAACACGATTGTTATCACGACAAAGAAAGCGTCAGCTATCATCGATCCTGCGATGTCGGTAGTCGGGCTAAAAGATGTTTCTGTTAAAGATGCGGTTGAAATCGCTACAGAAGCGTGCTTTGCGACAAAGCATCCCGATGCCCGCATACTTATCGAAGGTCCGGGTGAATACGAAACTGCTGATTTTTCAGTTAAAGGTATGACGGCTCAGCGACATGTTGATACGCCTGATGTCGAACAGCTTAGTACCATCTATCGCATAGAGGTTGGCGAGGCCCGTATTGGTGTAATCGGTAATATCGCACCAAAGCTGTCCGAAGATCAGCTTGAGGCACTTGGCGTGCTTGATATTCTGATCTTGCCAGTTGGGGGTGGCGGTTACACGCTTGATGCTACCTCGGCCGCTTCGTTAGTGCGCCAGATTGACCCGAAAGTAGTTATTCCGACTCACTACGCCGATAAGGGTCTGACATACGAAGTTCCGCAGGACGTGCTCGAGACATTTACCAAAGAGCTTGGTGCCCCTGTTGAAGCAGTTGCAAAATATAAACTCAAATCAGCTGCAATGTTACCCGTTGTATTAACGGTTATCGAGATAACTCGTAGCTAATATCAATGCCAAATAAAATAACCTCTCGATCGAGAGGTTATTTTATTACTTAGAATCATTAGCTAGCTTTTTGGAGGATGCCTTTTTTCTTAAGCGTACGAATTGCTTGAGTACACAGGATCATCGTGACTTTTTGGCCTTCAACTTCAAAAGTTTTCTTTTGGAGATTAGGCTTAAAGACTCGGTTCGTGCGACGCAAAGAAAAGCTGACATTGTTGCCAAATTGTTTGCCTTTTCCAGTTAGTTCACATCGTGCTGCCATAATTATTTCTCACTTATTTTTTACAATCTGTATCAGTATAGCTTTTTTTAGATTAATCGTCAAGGTGAAGTTGACTTTACTATCCATAAAACAGCCATTTCGTTATGCTTGGTTTGATACGAGGTATACGACATAATAAGGAGAATACTATGAGCTATGAACCAAATGCCCATCCAGCACAGATTGCGATCATGCGACATCTACTGTTTACACCACAGGCAGGGTTCGCTGAGCTGCAGAAAATGACAGGTCTTTCGAGTGATCATTTTAATTTTCATATTAAAAAGCTTCTCGATGAGGATTATGTGCAAAAAGGTGAAGGGCACTACAAGCTGAGCCGTAAAGGTAAAGAGTATGCCAATCGTATGGATACGGATGAAAACGAGATTGAAAAGCAACCAAAGGTGTCGGTAGTTATCATTCTGGAACGCAAGAACACCAAAGGTGAGCGGGAGTTTCTCTACCAGCAGCGTAAAAAGAACCCTTACTTTGATTTCTGGGGGCGACTTGGTGGCAAGATACGCTGGGGTGAGTCGGTGATTGATGCGGCAAAACGTGAACTATTCGAAGAAGCCGGTCTCGAAGCGGACCTTGAGTTTAAGCTGCTCTATCACAAACGTGATTTTGACAAGGTCAGCGGAAAATTGCTTGAAGATAAGCTATTCTTCTGTGTCTACGGTGTGAATTATAGTGGTAAATTAACCAGACGGTTCGAGGGCGGCGTCAATCGATGGATGACCGAAGCAGAGTTTAGCATTCAATCAAAACGATTTACAAGTGTCGACGACATGACGGTTGCAATCGATGGCTGCCAACCATTTCTAGAGCGAGAATTTTATTACGACGAATCGGAATACTAAATCCTGTATAATAAAGTCATATGGATGTTGGTTATATTGTCATTGTACTCGGAACAGTCTTGATTTCTATGACGCTTCACGAGGCAATGCATGGCTTTGCAGCTTATTTTCTGGGTGACGATACGGCAAAAATCGAAGGACGTCTGACGTTGAATCCTGTTAAGCATATTGATCCGTTTCTTACGATCCTACTGCCACTGATGCTTGCGGCGGTGGGTGCGCCGGTATTTGGCGGGGCAAAGCCAGTGCCTTTTAACCCAGCACGTCTCCGCTATGATGAATGGGGTGCGGCACTGGTAGCGTTTGCGGGACCACTGACAAACTTCGTGCTAGCATTTGTTCTATTCGGCGTCTATGCGCTCCTGGGGGCTCCTTCTAGTGGTCTTGTCGCACAGATACTGACGACGGCCGTTCTAGTGAATCTTGGATTCTTTATTTTTAATATGCTTCCAGTCCCACCACTTGACGGGTCAAGAGTTATATACGCACTTGCTCCAGAATTTGTACGGAGGGGAATGGAGACAGTCGAGCGTTTTGGGATTGTCGTCGTATTCGTACTTGTTCTTATCGCCAGTCGTCCCATAGGTGTTTTTATGGGTTCGGCACTGTCATTTTTTATCGATATATTTAGTCGTATTTTCGGTATTGCATCGTAGCAAAGTGATATAATAAAAGAGTCCCAGAGCAACATAGGCGCGCATGATTTTCCTGAATATCATATAGATAGGGAATTCAAATGATTCATTTCCGAGGAAGTGATTTGAGAATACCCACCTTTGCCTTATGGCGGGGAATATCGAGCGTCGAAAGTTAGCTCTGGGACTTTTTGATTATGATTAACAGGGTATGGCGCAGTTGGTAGCGCGTACGGCTGGGGGCCGTGAGGTCGCAAGTTCAAATCTTGTTACCCTGACCAAAAGAAAGAACTATATTGAAACAACTTATATCTGTCCGCGCTATTATCCGCAAAGATAACAAAACATTACTTTTAAAGCGCGCAAATGGTCGTGACAGTATCCTGGGTAGATATGAATTACCCGGTGGAAAGCTTGGCTACGGCGAACAACCTGAAGATGCGCTGACAGCCTACATCGAACAAACTACGACATTGATCACGCAAACGGCCCAGCTTTTTGACGTGCTGACCTATATTGATCACGACGACCGAGACATACAATATGTTTTTATACTCTATCTTGTCGGCCTATCGGGTAATAAGCCTATTAACCTTAGTCAAAACTATGATCACTATCATTGGCAAAAGATGTCAGAAATACACCAAGAAGAATTAACTGAATCAACAAAGCTTTTGTTGGGAATATCACAACAATTTATAACCTCTGTTAAGCAAGACATATTGATCAGTAATGATGTGACAAATACAACAAATATTATTCACGCAATCATTTATTCTGATGGAGGATCACGCGGTAATCCGGGCCCGTCCGCATCGGGCTATATCATTATGGACAGTCAGGAGAACGTCCTCCATCAAGGAGGGATGTATCTAGGTATTACCACAAATAACCAGGCAGAGTACCATGGACTTCGGCTCGGTCTCGAAAAGGCTTTGGAACTTGGTGTAAAAACGGTTGACTTCAGACTCGATAGTATGCTTGTCGTTAACCAGATGAATGGTATCTATACGATTAAAAATCGAGAGCTGTGGCCAATTAACGAAAGAGTCAAGGATTTAGTGACTAAATTTGATAAAGTGACGTTTAGTCATATTCACCGTGAGTTTAATCAACTTGCGGATGGAATGGTAAATAAAATTTTAAACGCTCACACGGAAGGCGGATAGCGTATAATAGTTCGTAGGTAGCTTGTTAGATGATCGCTTGTTTGCAAAAACAAGAGGAAAGTCCGGGCAGCATAGGACAGTGACAGTCGCTAACGGCGACCGGGGGTGACTCTAGGGAAAGTGCCACAGAAACGAAACTACCCTGTCAAAAGGGAAAAGGTGAAACGAGTGGGGTAAAAGCCCACAGCAACGTGCGGTGACGCACGGAGAAGGTAAACCCTGTCTGCTGCAAGGAGATTTGCACAAGGGCGGTCCGTCCGCAGATCGATACCCGCTTGATTCGTATGGCAACATATGAACTAGATAGATGATCATCCACGACAGAACCCGGCTTATCGATAAGCTACCTACTAAAACACCGCCCATAATGGGCGGTGTTTTAGTAGCAGGAAGTAAACATATTATATGTGATTACTCTTTAGAAGCGATTTTCACAATTTCAACAAATGCTTGAGGTTCTTTCACGACTAGTTCTGAAAGAATTTTACGATCAAGTTCGATATTGGCAGCTTTTAGGCTAGCGATAAGCTTACCGTATGTTGTGCCTTGTTCGCGAGCAGCAGCGTTGATACGTGTAATCCAAAGACCACGAAGATCACGCTTGCGGTTGCGACGGTCACGGTATGCATATTGCAGAGCTTTGATAACGGCTTGTTTTGCAAGACGGTATGAGCGCGTGCGGCTATGCTGCATGCCTTTCGCTAGTTTAATCATCTTTTTGTGCTTGGCTGATGCTGTGACGCCTCGTTTGACTCGCATATTATACTCCTAGGGCTCGTTTAACATTTTTCGCCATAGAACCAGTTACAATTCCAATGGTGTTGATTGCACGCTTGCGGCTCTTGCTCTTTTTAGAAAGGAAGTGGCCACCAAACGCACGACGACGTGTCAACTTACCAGTGCTGGTAATCTTGATGCGTTTCGCAGTTCCTTTGTGGGTCTTTATCTTTGGCATTATTTACTCCTTACTACTATACTCAGATTGCGACCAGCCATCTGAGGTTTTTGCTCTAATATTGCATCGTTCTCTAAGAGTGCAACGATCCTATCGATCAACACGTACCCTAGTTCTTTATGGGCCATCTCGCGTCCACGGTAGAAAATGAGAATCTTTACTTTGTGTCCATCCTCGAGAAAACTTCTAATCTTGCGAAGTTTGATTTCGAGGTCTCCTGAGCCAATCTTAAGTCCGAATCGCATCTGCTTCAGTTCTGAGGCCTTACTGCTTTTACGGTTCTTTTGCTGCTCTTTCATCTTTTGGTACTGGTACTTACCCCAGTCGACGACTTTTGCAACAGGTGGATCAGCGTTAGGCGATATTTCAACTAGGTCAACACCCGCTTCTTCGGCTAGTTTTAGCGCGTCGGCTCGGGATACGATACCAAGTTGCTCTCCATTTGCCCCGATGACACGAAGTTCTCGTGCGCGGATTCCCTCGTTGATACGGACTGATGTGTTGATTGTGTTCTCCTCTTTCGAGTGTGCTTTATTTTTCGCGTTACTCGGTGACTATTTTATCAGATACGGACCAGTAGTACAAGACCTATTGGCGATATTGTAAAGCTTCACTGACGTGCGCATTAGTGACATTCTCGCTCGCTTCAAGATCTGCGATGGTACGTGCGACTTTAATGACTTTGAAATAGCTTCGGGCGCTAAGGTTAAGTCGATCGGTTGCCGCTTTGAGTAAAGCTCGTGTTTCGGGTGCAAGCGGGATAAGCCTTTGAATGTCTCGACTCGATAAATTATTGTTGTTTTTTGTACTTCCTTTAAATCTGTTACGTTGAATAGTATGAGCATTACGGATAGACCTTACCGCACTTAAATGCTGTGAATTTGTCGACATTTTGTTGTCAAGGAGCGTGTCGTTGGGCACCCTCGATACGTTTATACGAAGGTCTATACGATCAATGAGTGGACCGGATAAACGAGCCTGATATGCCAGAATTTGGCCACTTGAGCAGCAGCATTCTTTTACTGCATCCCCAAAGTATCCACAGGGACAGGGGTTCATTGTCGCTACGAGCATGAAGTCAGCAGGGTAGGAGACGTGACCGTTTGCCCTGGCGATTGCTACCTTTTTGTCTTCGATTGGCTGACGAAGTGATTCTAGAGTCGCCCTGGGGTATTCTGGCATTTCATCAAGAAATAGAACACCTAAATGGGCAAGACTTATCTCCCCAGGTTTTGGTTTGTTGCCCCCTCCTATAAGTGCTACTCGACTTGCTGTGTGGTGGGGCGCCCTAAAAGGTCGTGCAGTGACGATTTCATCAATAACTTCACCCGCGAGGCTATGTAGTTTCGTGACTGCAATTTGTTCTTGGCTCGATAGGGCAGGGAGTAGCCCCACGAGTGTTCGTGCTAGCATTGTCTTGCCCGCACCAGGTGATCCTGAAAGCAGAATATTATGCCTGCCAGCCGCAGCGATAATAAGTGCTCGTTTTGCTTGTTCTTGGCCGTGGATGTCATCTAGAAGAGGACCATCAGACGTAAATGCTTGAGCGGTTGGAGGCTTTGCCGTAAAAGGCATGATTCTTGCTTCATGTTTGAGATGCAGATAGAGCGCCTTAAGGTTTGGCACTCCAATAATTTCAATATTTTCGACCAAGGCTGCCTGCGTGGTGTTATTTACTGGGACATAGACTGTTGTAAGGCCAGCAAGTTTTGCAGTTTCGACGATGGTGACGATAGCTTTAACGGCTCGTATGCCGCCGTCCAGGGCTAGTTCACCAGCGAACGCTGCACCGTTTACTTCAGCCTGCTTGATTTGACCACTCCCGACAAGTATTGCAAGTGCAATGGCAAGATCGTAGTGAGTACCGTCCTTTGGTAGCTCGGCGGGCGCGAGGTTAATCGTTATTCTTTTTGGGGGGTATTCGAGCAATGAATTAGTTATCGCACTGCGGACACGCTCTTTGGCCTCGTCAATGGCTTTATTACCGAGCCCTACGATCTGGAGAGAAGGAAGGCCTCTTGATGCGTCACTCTCAACTTCAATAATGTGACCATCAAACCCGATAGGTGCGACAGAAAAAACCTTAGCTACTGTTGTCATTATGCTTAAATTAAAACACACCTAGCTGGCATCTGTAAACTCTGCTATACTGCGTATATTCATATTGGGGCTGAACATAGCTTTCGACAGAAGGATTTTAACAGATTATTTTGCAAGTCGACCGTAGGCGTAACCTACATTATTTAATTGCAAATAAAATTGCTAAGGCATTCCAGGGCGTTCCTGCTGTATTCGCGCAAGCGTTTGCACCAGCTCGTACTGCTGCCGTATTCGCAGCCTAATCGCTCGAACATTACTTTCTACAGGCAACATAGATTTAAAGTAATGTTATAAACATGTTGCTTACTACGCACCGGGCAGCAACGGTGCGCTGGGACATTACATTGCGCAACGATCACGACATTTTATGTTTGTCTTTTAGTTACTGATCGTCGTTAAACGTTAAGGCAAACTAAACTTGTAGACGAATAGTCGGTTACCTTTTGGACCGGGGGGCAGTGCCCCGCAGCTCCACCAATTTGATTATGAAGAGTCCGCCAGTTAGGGCGGATTTTTTGTAATAACATAAAAAACTCATAAATAAAACAACCGCCTGCGAGGAACGGTTGTTTTGTGTGGAGTTTTTGATTCGTTGTTTATTTTTGGCTTCTGCATAATTTATTTATTCAGGAGCTACCCCTATAATATGATGTCAAAGCGCTTAAGTCAACAGTATTTATCAAAAAAGCTTAGGTAAAAAATACTACGCGTAAACATGCTATATATGGTGTTCAGATAATTACAAGGCACGTATATGTGCTGCAGCACAAGATACTTCGTTTTGATCGTATGTCGTGAAGTGGTATGTTGATGATCGTCACCTGGTTTTTCAACTGGGCCAGGCAAGAGCGCTAGCATGTTCCAAGAATAGTACATCAGCTCATATTAACGTGTCGTCAGGCTCAAGTTTTTAATATGTAGACGGTGTCTTAGCGCGAAGCCTTAACTCGTTAACCTGAATACGAAGACTCAGCTGAGTCTTCGCCTCATGAAATAAGTTGCACGTATTCTACGGCATCGCCTCGTCGAATATTATGCGCGCTTACGATTTTTATAACTAGGTTAGTAGATGTTGAAAAAATATCGTAGATATCAATCATTTCTTAGTATGCGATTCTATGTAAATGCTATGCAATGTTGAATATGTTTCTTGATAAAATTTACGACAATAGTCAATGCATGATGTGCACGTATGGATACATTCGCACAGGCTCAGGCTTGGGTTGTTACGTTCTGTATTGTAATGTATAAAACAGCATGTAGAGGATTTACAGTGGTAACTTCGTACTAGATAATCCACAAGTAAATACTCGCATTGTAATGCATGCGACATGAAATTATGCACTGCTGCGGAACGTATCCTGTATGATTTCTGGATAAAATTGCATAAGTGAATAGTGACTATAGACAAGAATGAAGCTATATATACAACGTTGTACATATAAATGTTTATAATATTTTGATCCGTTATTTAATTTATACAATGATGTAAAAGTAATAAATACATCAGTAATAATTAAAATAGTATTGACCGATCAAGCTGCATATGCTACTATAAAGACAAGCTTTTACAAAAACAAAAAAAAGCAAAACAAACACATTGACAATTCAAACTGACCGATCTGATCAAGGATTTTGACGGAAAATCGGTAACGACACTTTTACGAGAAACAATGATTTGCATCCGCAAGCCACGCACCTTTACCTCGTATTATTAGTGACGTTGCCGAAGCTCCGCCAAATGCCTCACAGCAAATGTCGTATCGAGCAAAAGTGTTTGCTAGTACAAGTTGTATGATTTAGGTCATAACGATTTGGAACGCAATACGCAAACGATATGCCCCAGATCATTCTGGAGCGGTCAGTTGCCCGCAGTGGCAAGTTGTTCTTGGTACACGCGCCCAATATTTTTATTTAGTGGCGGTTGTAGTTACCTCGAACGTATAGGCTTGCTACTCGGGCTCTCTTAATTTAGGTGGTATAGTGAAGGTATGTTAAGTCGAGCTATAGGTTATGGGTCAGTCATTGCAACGATGCTACTCATTGTAATGTTGTATATGACAACACCGATAGAAGCAGGACCTTTAGGTATCCTTTTTGTATTTATTTTGATGTATATGTCAGCTCTTGGAATGCTGACTTTTTTGTTGTATGGGATCAGTCGGCTTATCTCTCGACTCTCACGTTCGTTGACCGTTCGTCGTCCAGTTGATGTACTCACTCTACAAAGGTCATATTACTTCGGTTCTGTCTTGGCACTTGTGCCAGTGATGTTTATTGGTATGCAGTCGGTTGGCAGAATAGGATTATATGAGATTCTTTTGATGGCACTTTTTACGACAATCACCTGCGTTTATATCGCAAAAAGAACTGCCTGAAATTGAAGATGTGAACGTTACGATTATGCTATAATTACAGATATGGAACCAAAACTGCCCGCACCATCAATAGAGCGAATGCCGTTATCTGTAAATTATGCACAGCCTGGTGAGATATTACCTGTTCCTCCAACGCCGGAGACTGGTCTCGAGCAACATTCTGAACAATTTGAGCAAAAGCAGGATGCGTCGGTACGTACGCTTCAGCAAACGACAATAGTTCCTACTTCTATTCCACTTCCTATACCAACGGTCACCGACGACAGCGCCGCCCCATTACAGGCCGATGATACGCCACTTGTTGCAGGCGATGATGATTTGATAGAGAAGGAATGGGTAGAAAAGGCGAAGAAAATTATTGTCGCAACACGAGACGACCCTCATCGTAGAGAACTTGAGGTCGGCATGCTTCAAGCTGATTATCTTTTTAAACGCTACGGAAAGGATCTAGGTGCGTCGCAGTAGTGTCGCATCAATGTACATAAAATGACAGGTTTATTCATTGGTGTCTTTGTCTTCGTTTTTTTGGGTTTAGCAGCTGGTTTTATTGTCTTTTCGCAGTACAGGAAAACATTACGCGAAGCAAAAAATTACGAACGAGGCCTCAAAATGGTGCCTCTTCTTATTCATCTTCCTCCTGCGAGTGACGATATAGAACAAGGTTCTCGTGATGAACGTGATTTAACCGAAGAAGTCCTCTCACAGGCACAGGTCATGTATAACATTATTGCGAGTACAGCTACGAAGGGCTTCAAGAGCCGTCTATATGGTCAGCGGCACTTGGCATTTGAAATTATTGCCCGCCAAGGTTTAGTTCATTATTATGCAATCGTTCCTGCTGTTCTGATTGACGTTGTGCGACAAGCAGTCGCTGCAGCGTATCCGTCCGCTCGACTTGAGGAAGTCAAAGAGCATAATATCTTTAGTGAGGCGGGCAAAATGAGCGGCACGATTGGTGGTGAATTCACCCTAAAGAAAAACTTTGTGTACCCGATAGCGACCTATCAGGATTCAAAAAGGGACGCTTCTCGGGCGTTGCTCAATGCACTTTCGGCAGCTGGTCGTGAAGATGGTGCGGCAATTCAGCTCATGTTACGTCCAGCTCACGAGGGTTGGACGAAAACATCAATCGAAGCAGTTGCGAAGGTTACGAAGAACAAGGGGAAAAAGGTTGGGTTCGGAGGTATCGTTGCGCCAAAAGAAATTATGGGTGCACTTTGGAAGCCACCAGATTCAGAGGTCAAACCAGAAGATAGGCAATTAACAGCATTAGAGCAGACATCAATCGAGGCCATCGAAGAAAAAACACGCTATCCTGGTTACGAAGTGCTTATTCGTGTGGTAGTATCTTCGAATACTGCAGCTCATTCTCAGACTTTACTCAAGAACATTGTTGCGGCATTTTCATTATTTGATTCACCAAGTCACAATGGGTTCAAATTTGCGATATCAAAAAACATCGAAGAACTTGTCACTGCGTATATTTTTCGATTTTTCCCTCAGACTGTGAACCAGAGTATTTTAAACAGTGTTGAGCTTGCCACTATTTTTCACTTACCGGGTCAAAATAGTATTCCAACTTCTCAGGTCCAGCGCCAAATGTCAAAGCAAGTTGATGGGCCAACAGAAGTGATGGATGACGGCTTCTTGCTTGGGTATAATGAATTTCGAGGCGTGAAAAAAGAAATTAGACTTTCAACGAATGATCGCCGACGACACACATATATTATTGGGCAGACGGGTACGGGTAAGTCTATTTTGCTTGAAAACCTTGCGTTTCAAGATATGATGGATGGCCGCGGCTTTGCATTTATTGACCCGCACGGTGACTCTGCGGAGGCGCTTCTTGGGAAAGTGCCAAAAGAGCGCGTCGAAGACGTTGTCTACTTTAATCCTGGCGATATGACAAACCCAATCGGTTTAAATATGTTCGAGTTTGATCATCCGGATCAAAAAGATTTTCTAGTTCAAGAGGCAATTAACATGCTTTACGGTCTGTACGACCCAGGCCACACTGGCATTGTTGGTCCACGACTCGAGCATATCTTCCGAAACTGCGCGCTGCTTCTTATGTCCGACCCTGCAGGAGGAACGTTTATTGATATTCCAAAGTTACTTATCGACGATGACTTTATGAAGAGTAAGTTGAAATTCGTGACAGACCAAACAGTACTCGACTTTTGGACAAAAGAATTTCCGGCATCACAAAAATCTAATGAATCCGGTGAGGTGATTAGTTGGGTAGTGAGTAAATTCGGACCATTCATTAGCAACGATGCGATGCGTAATATTATCGGTCAGACGAAAAGCGGGTTCAACCTTCGTGATATTATGGATAATAAGAAAATTTTGCTCGTTAACCTTAGTAAAGGTAAGATGGGCGAGCTTAACTCAAAACTACTTGGAATTATTTTTGTGATGAAGTTTCAGGCGGCAGCCATGGGTCGTGCCGATACACAGGAGGCCGATCGTGTCGACTTTAGTCTCTATGTCGACGAGTTTCAGAACTTTGCTACCGAAAGTTTCGAATCTATTTTGTCTGAGGCGCGTAAATATCGCTTAAATCTCATACTTGGTAATCAATTTATGACACAGCTGACCGACAAGATTCGTGAGGCGATAATCGGAAACGTTGGAACTGTTATCGCTGGGCGTATTGGTATTACGGATGCAGAAATACTTGTCAAGAAGTTTGCGCCAACGTTTGATGCAGAAGATCTGACAAAGATGCCAAATTACCAGTCAATCACGAGTGTCATGATCAATAATGTTCCGTCAGCACCGTTCAGTATGTCATTTATTGCGCCTATGGGGCAAACTAACGGGCAACTTGCTGATGCACTAAAGCGCTTATCAGCGTCCAAATATGCGCAGCCTAGGGCAGTGGTCGAAAAGGAGATCTTTACGAGACTCGCTCCACCAAAGCCACCAGAGAAGCAGGTACCGGGCAGTATCTCGGAACGACCTGCATCTATGACTCAATTTGGAACACCTGGTTCTGCACCGAAACCATCCTCAGGCTCGTCATTCCTCGATGAGTGGCTTACGAAGCGTCAGCAAATGAACGGCGGAACACCACCCAAACCTTCTGCTGCAGGGTTTCGGGGACAGCTACCACCAAGTTCTATTGTTCAGCCGCAGTCTTCGGTACGAACTCTGAATGCGGAACCACTTGCTACCGTACCCTCACCGCAAGCATCTCAGTCGAGTGCGGTCATGCCACAGTCACCATTATTGCCTCTACCTCCACTTCCGCCAGTTCAGACATCTCCAGTCGCGCAGCAGGCTACAGATGAATTACTAAGTATGCCGGAGGTCCCGGTTGATCGTCTTCATCTTCGTGGTGATCAAACAAATCTCGACGATGAAATATCGATCAAGATACGATAAATAAAAATCTCCACTGTACGGGGAGAGATTTACATGAGTAGAGTGATTTGTTATTTTTTGCCAGTGATCATGACACGTAGATAGTCAAAAACTATACCAATAACCCAGC
Organism: Saccharimonadales bacterium (SeqCode); assembly: GCA_038319685.1. Classification (GTDB taxonomy): domain Bacteria; phylum Patescibacteriota; class Saccharimonadia; order Saccharimonadales; family Saccharimonadaceae; genus UBA6022. The sequence goes on along the minus strand of JBBQDN010000004.1, from coordinate 8,181 downwards.
CGAGTGCAAATGATGCGATACTCTCGAATCCCGAAAGAGGATACCCGTATTGTTTGGCAACCAGATAGACGCCAAGAGTCAATACAAAGGCAGCAATTGCACCCGATAGGATGGCATTTGGTCGGGCGATCGTCGCACCGACAGCGTCACTGACTTTTTCGACAGTTTTGTTATGGATTACTTTACTAAAAGCACGGCTTGAAGGTGATAACTCGCTACGAACTTGTTTCATTGTTGCCTGATAGCTTGCTTCACGTTCTGACCTACTAATCGGTCCGTCTTTGCGACGTTCGGCCGGAGAGACGTTGTGATCATGCTCACGGGTCTTTCCTTGCTCAATACTTTGTGCATTCTCCAGTGCTTCGTGACGTGCTTCTTCAAGACTATCTTTAGATTTCTCACCAGCTTTCTCGTGTTCGTCTCGTAGGTGCTCCCTATATTCAATAGCCGCTTGCTCAAGGGCTTCAGGGTTTGTCTTATGCTCATGACCAAATGTTATTTTCTCAGAACTATCACTCATATCGATCCCTAACTATATTATTAAATTGTACCGCTATTTAGATCTCGACGAATGAGTCTAATTTCTTTTTTGACTTGTCGCGTGCGTGCGTAGAAATAGGTCGCGATTGCGAGTACGCCGGCAGCGAAAAGGATATTCTCGCTTGCACCAGTGTGGGGAAGCTCGGTCACAACTTGTTCGATAATTTTTTCTTTTGGACAATCAACCATGACGATTGTATTGTTACCAGCAAAATCATTCACCATTCGACAGTTGTATGATTCAGGATTACTTCTACTTTGAGGAGTTGGTGGAATAACCGCTTTTACCTTTACACTAACAATTTTAGTCACTGTCTGTCCGGGTTTTATCGTCATTGCCGACCAGGCGATTGTTCCGACTTTCTCAACAAGTATGTTGGGGCCAGCGGTGATAAGAATACCTCCACCATTATCGACGAGATCGGCGTATTCGAGAACATCACCGATGTTATCTCTCATAGTGTAGGCATCGCTCGTGTTACCGGTATTTTTCACCGTGAGTGTATATTCGAGCGTGTCACCTGGCGTGGCTGTTGTGTTGTTGGCGTTATCAACAAGCTGCGTAACGTTCCTTACTGTTTTATTAATATCAAACTTTGAGGTACATTTTTTGTCCTTGTACCAGATCGTTTTGTCGTTTTCACAGGGTTTACATTCAGAACTACTTTCGACAAAAGTAGGATATAATTTACAACGTGGCTCAGGGCTTATCGTCACAGAACTTTTACACGAGTCGCTCGTTTTATCGCCGATGCTTGTTTCCACAACAACTGAGGCAGTGTAGTTACCGTCAGTTTTTAAGTCGATAGTAACAGATGAAGTATTGGCACTTGTCGTGATGCGCTGGGTAGAGGCGGTGGCACCACTGGTATTTCGTACTTCGTATCGGTACGCGGTGATTGTCGCACCATTCTTCACTTCACCAGCCCCGGTTAGCTTTATTGACGTACGACCGATTGCCGTAAGCGTCAGTCCTGAACAAGTTGCGGCTGGAATGACAGGTGGCGGTGGTGGTGGCGGTAGACTAACGAATGCAGCATTACCACAGTCGAGCATAATTGCGAACCACCCACCATCGGATGCTCTATGGCCGATTAATGCGCGGTACGATGAACCATTCTTGATCGTATAGGGAAGAGAATCAAATTTATAGGTCAGACTTGAATAGACAGTCGTAGACGTTCCTGGAATGGCGTGTGGATCACGTTGCCATGAATAGGTTGAACGTCCAACGCTCTGAATCGTTGAGTTTTGATCACGTGAGTTGAATGTCGAGATTGATCCATTGATAATATCTTGCCGGCTAATCCCGAAGTAACTATATATTTGTTGTAGATCTCCGTGGCCAGCGCTGTCAGAATTTCGATCGTAGATGTTGATAAGATCATTTTTATCACGGACACCACCATAGATAATATTATTACCGCTTGTTGCATTGGCTGACTCTGGGGGGGAGAAGACGGCGAAAGACTGCACAACAAGTGCTAGGGCGACAAAAATAAGACCAACACGCCTTGTTGCTTCTTCTTTTTTCAACCTTTTGGCATAAAACCCAAGCTGTCCAACCAGAGCCGGACTAAAATTGAGGTTTGAAATTAACTTTTTAAACATTTTTTGTAGAGCCTTTTTATTTTTATACCTCTTGGGGTCAATAATAGCATAAGAAATATGTTCAGTACAATAGCTTGAGTGAACACAATTTATTCGGTATAATGGTACTATTGTAAATAGCAGAAACGTCTGAATAAGTGAGGGTACTATGGCTAAACAAAAAATAGATGATGGCTCCTATGATGGGTCGCAAATTCAAGTGCTTGAAGGGCTCGAACCAGTCCGTAAGCGTCCGGGTATGTATATCGGTAGTACCGGGTATGATGGTGTTCACCATCTTATTAAGGAGATCGCCGATAACTGTATTGATGAAGCAATTGCGGGGTATGCGAGCAAGGTGACTGTTACGATTCTTGCCGACGGAGGCATAACAATTGTTGATGATGGACGTGGCATCCCAGTTGATAAGAATGTTAAAACAGGTAAGAGTACGCTTGAAACCGTTCTAACTGTTCTCCACGCAGGCGGTAAGTTCGGCGGCGGCGGCTATAAAGTGTCATCAGGACTTCACGGAGTTGGTTCGAGTGTCGTAAACGCGCTTTCAACTAAATTGATCGCGGAGGTGAGTCGGGACGGCAAGTTGTATCGTCAAGAATTTGCACTCGGAGTATCCCAGGGCGATATCAAGGTTGTCGGCAAATCGACAGCTAACGGCACATCGATTACATTTTATCCAGACCCAACAATTTTCAAAGAAACAATCGAATTTGATTACAAATGGGTTGTTAACTATCTTCGCCACCAGGCATACCTGACAAAGGGTGTCTATGTTTCTGTTCGTGACGAGCGAACAAATGATCGAGCTGCATTCTATTTTGAGGGCGGTATCCAGAGTTATGTCAAACATCTTAACATCGGTAAAGATGTCGTGAGTGACAGTATCTTTTATGTCGAGCGCCAAGTCGAAGAATCAATGGTCGAAGTGGCAATTCAATATAACGAAACATTCGTCGAAACAGTGAAGCCATTCGCAAACAACGTCCTTACCCCTGATGGCGGAACGCACGTGATCGGATTCCGTTCGGCGATGACGCGTGTTATTAATGACTACGCACGCAAGAGCGGACTTTTGAAGGAAAAGGAAGAAAACCTTAGTGGTGATGATATCCGTGAAGGATTAACGGCGATTATCCTCGTTAAGTTACCTGATCCTCAATTTGAAGGACAGACAAAGAATAAACTAGGTAACCCTGAGGTCCGTCGCTATGTTGAACAGGTGATGAATGAGTACTTTTCTTATTATTTGGATGAAAACCCAGCGGTAGCCAAGAAAATTGTTGGTAAATCACTGCTTGCGGCTCGTGCTCGCAAAGCAGCACGTGCAGCACGGGATAATGTTATCCGGAAGGGTGCGCTTGATGGCCTGAGTCTTCCAGGTAAATTATCTGATTGCTCGAGCAAAAACCCAGCGGATTCAGAACTCTACATCGTCGAGGGCGATTCAGCGGGTGGATCTGCCAAAAGTGGCCGTGACAGTAAGACTCAGGCAATTCTACCACTACGCGGTAAAGTGCTGAATGTTGAACGCGCTCGACTTGATCGAATGCTTAATAATAACGAAATTGTCAGTCTGATTAAAGCGATGGGTGTTGGTATAAGTGATCAATTCGACATAAACGGCCTCCGCTATCACCGTATCATTATCATGACCGACGCCGATGTCGATGGGAGCCATATCTCGACGCTACTCCTGACGTTCTTCTTTCGTTACATGCAAGAAGTTATTGACGGGGGATATGTCTATCTTGCGAAACCACCGTTGTTCTTATTACGACAAGGCACGAAAAAGGAATATGCTTATAGTGACGAAGAGCGTGATGAAATTCTGCAGCGAATGATTGCAGAACGACGTGCAAAGGGTGTCGTCATTGACGAAACAGCTGATTTTACAAAGCAGGCAGGTATTACGCTACTGCAGCGATACAAAGGTCTTGGTGAGATGGATGCTGAGCAACTATGGGACACGACTATGAACCCCGAGAATCGTGTTTTGATTCAGGTAAAGGTCAAAGATGCCGAAGCAAGTGATGCAATTTTTACAAAGTTAATGGGTGACCAAGTTGATTTACGTAAAAGCTTTATTCAAAGTCGTGCGAAATCACTCAGTCTAGAGGATTTGGATATTTAATTATGGATGACGAGATTATGGATGTAAATGATGCCTCGATCGAGGGCGAAGTGATTGCAACACAGACTCACTCGCGACTAGTCGAGAACCAATCTGTTGAGAATGTTATGGAAGATAGCTTCCTGCGCTATTCAATGAGTGTGATTATTGATCGTGCGCTTCCAGATGTGCGTGACGGTATGAAACCAGTTCATCGCCGAATTCTTTATAGTATGGGTGAGCAGAACCTCCGACCAGGCGGTCGCTTCCTCAAGAGTGCTCGTATCGTTGGTGACGTCATGGGGAAGTATCACCCACACGGAGATTCATCGATCTACTTTTCGATGGTTCGTTTAGCTCAGGATTGGGTGATGCGTTACCCACTTGTAAATGGACAGGGTAACTATGGTTCGATGGACGGAGATCCACCCGCTGCGAGCCGTTACACAGAGGCCCGACTAGGTCGTGCTGGTAATGAGCTTTTGACTGATCTTGATAAAGATACGGTTGATTTTCGTGACAACTACGACGGTAGCGAACAAGAGCCGTCTGTGCTGCCTGCAAAACTACCGAACCTGCTATTAAATGGTCAGATTGGTATCGCAGTAGGTATGGCGACAAACATTCCGCCACACAACCTTGGTGAACTTGTTGATGCGACGATTCATTTGATTGATAATCCCGACACAACAACAGTTGATGATCTTTTGCAGTATGTCAAAGGTCCAGATTTTCCAACCGGAGCGATTGTTTATGGAGGAAGCCCTATGAAGCAGGCGTATCAAACTGGACGTGGAAGCGTCATGGTGCGTGCTGTCACGAATATCGAAGAGACCAAGAAGGGTCGTAGTCACATCATTATCACTGAAATGCCATATGGTGTAAATAAAGCAACACTGATTGAAAAGATCGCTGAATTGCACAAAGACAAGAAGATTCTTATCAGCGACCTTCGTGATGAGAGTGCTCGCGGCAAGGTTCGTGTTGTTGTTGAGCTCCGTAAGGACGCCTATCCAAAGAAAGTTTTGAACCAACTGTTTAAGTTAACGGCGCTGCAAACGAGTTTTCATTACAACATGCTGGCATTGATTGATGGTATCCAGCCAAAAGTACTTGGACTGCATGAAATTCTTGATGAATTTATCAAACATCGTCGTATCGTCGTTCGTCGACGAACTGAGTTTGAGCTAAAAGCCGCCAAAGCTCGCGCACATATTCTTGAAGGGTATAAAATTGCGCTTGATCATATCGATGAGGTTATCAAGTTGATTCGTGCAAGCAAGACGAGCGAAGAAGCTCAGGCTGGTTTGATCAATGTGTTCGGTCTTTCTGAGATTCAAGCCCAGGCAATTCTTGCAATGCAGCTACGTCGTTTAACAGGGCTTGAACGCGACAAGATTGAAAATGAACTAAAAGAACTACTTGTGCTTATTGGTAAGCTTGAAGCAATCCTTGCTGATGAATCTGAAATTCTTCGTATTATTAAGGAAGAACTGATCGAAATGAAAGAGAAATTTGGTGACGAGCGTCGTAGCCAGATGATTAATCATGAACTTGGAAAGTTTAGTGATGAAGAGCTTATCCCTGAAGAAGAAAGCGTTATACTTCTCACAACAGAAAACTATATCAAGCGTACGCTTGTGAGTGAATACCGTCGCCAGAACAGGGGTGGTAAGGGTAAACGCGGCATGACCACCAAGGAAGAGGACATTATCGACCAGTTGGTACCGGCCAGTACTCACGATTACTTACTGTTCTTTACGAATAAAGGTCGTATCTTCCGTCTTAAAGCATACGAAGTGCCCGCTGCCGGGCTCCAAGCAAAGGGCGTTGCTGCAGTGAATCTTCTGCAATTGCAGCCTGAAGAGAAAATTACATCGATTATTCGTCATGCTAAGGATGCCAAAGATGATGGCTATCTATTCATGGCGACAATTAAGGGAACCATTAAAAAGACTCCTCTTAAGGACTACGCTAATATTCGTACAAATGGCTTGATCGCGATCAAACTAGACGATGGTGATGAACTGCGATGGATAAAAAAGACAACGGGCGAGAACGATGTTATTATATCAACATCTGCTGGTCAGGCTGTTCGATTTAACGAGGTAGATGCCCGACCTATGGGACGATCAGCTCGTGGTGTACGTGGTGTACGCCTTCGTCCAAATGACAATGTTGTTGGTATGGATATTGTTGACGACGACAGTCTCTCGCTACTTGTGATCAGTCAAAAAGGCTACGGCAAGGCAACAAAGGTGACAAACTTCCCAAGTCACAAAAGGGGTGGTGTTGGTATCAAAGCTGCCGTCGTGACAGCAAAGACCGGTCCGATCATTACGGTTCGTACTCTTGAGCCAGATGCCAGTGAGGTCTTGATGATATCGAATAATGGACAAACTATCCGTGTTGGGTTGAAAGATATTCCAACGCTCGGACGAACAACACAGGGTGTGCGTATCATGCGTCTCGCCGACGGTGACGGTGTTTCCTCGATTGGACTGATGCCCGAACAGCAGGCGATTATCGTCGAAGAGGACGAGGAATAGTATGACAATCTTGACACCTTATTTTGTGGCGATTATTGCAGCGTGGCTAATCGCCCAGGGTGTCAAATACCTACTGATTGCTATTAAAAACCGGAGCTTTGATCACGTGAGACAGCTTTATCTTTCGGGAAATATGCCAAGTGCACACAGTGCGACGGTAATGGCGCTGGTTGTTGTTATCGGTTTTAGGGACGGTTTTGACTCAGGTCTCTTTGGCCTCGGGGCACTTTTTGCCGGTATTGTCATGTATGATGCGATGATGGTACGACGGTCTTCAGGTGAACAAGGACTTGCGATTCAGCAGCTTATTAAAGAGCAGAAAAGTAGTATTAGGTTGCCGCGGGCCGCAAAGGGTCACACCCCTATAGAAGTACTTGCCGGAGCTATGCTCGGTGGTATTATTGGTCTAGTTGTCTTTTTGGCTACAAAATAACCAAAGATTACCCTTGACGTCAGTGGCAATCGTGAGGTATGATTAATCTCAGTCTGATCGCCCAAGTGCGATAACAAATGCTGTGGAGCTAAACAGATGATTGCGTACTTTGACAATTTAGTTGTGCAATATATCATCGTCAGTCTATATTTTATATAGACGTAATAGTCTTCGGGCTATTACATCTTTTTATGGAGAGTTTGATCCTGGCTCAGGATGAACGCTGGCGGAGTGCCTAACACATGCAAGTCGAGCGGCAGCACGAGTAGTTTACTACTTGGTGGCGAGCGGCGGACGGCTGAGTAACGCGTGGGAACGTGCCCCAAAGTGAGGAATAAGCTCAAGAAATTGAGTCTAATGCCGCATATGATCTTCGGATTAAAGGATTTATCCGCTTTGGGAGCGGCCCGCGTCAGATTAGGTAGTTGGTGAGGTAAAGGCTCACCAAGCCGACGATCTGTAGCTGGTCTGAGAGGATGACCAGCCAGACTGGAACTGAGACACGGTCCAGACTCCTACGGGAGGCAGCAGTGAGGAATCTTCCACAATGGACGAAAGTCTGATGGAGCAACTCCGCGTGCAGGATGAAGGCCTTCGGGTCGTAAACTGCTTTTATGAGTGAAGAATATGACGGTAACTCATGAATAAGGGTCGGCTAACTACGTGCCAGCAGCCGCGGTCATACGTAGGACCCAAGCGTTATCCGGAGTGACTGGGCGTAAAGAGTTGCGTAGGTGGTTTGTAAAGTGAATAGTGAAATCTGGCGGCTCAACCGTACAGGCTATTATTCAAACTCACAAACTCGAGAATGGTAGAGGTAACTGGAATTTCTAGTGTAGGAGTGAAATCCGTAGATATTAGAAGGAACACCAATGGCGTAGGCAGGTTACTGGACCATTTCTGACACTGAGGCACGAAAGCGTGGGGAGCGAACCGGATTA
>JBBQDN010000003.1:0-151698 GCA_038319685.1 Saccharimonadales bacterium (SeqCode) | reverse complement strand
TCTCAAACGGATGTTGTTGATGCGCTAGCGCGCATAAACAACAAACCGAGGAAGCTCCTCGGCTACAAGAGTTCATTACAAATCGCAAAAGAGAAAGGATTAATTCTAGAGGGAGTGTCCTGATTCGGGGGTGAATTCAGGCGTGATCCATTAGAAATATTATAGCATATTTACAATATTAAAACAACCCACTCATCTGAGCGGGTTGTTTTATATAGTGAACTAATACTAGGCGACGAGTTCGAAATCGTTAGCGATATCTTCCTCTGAAACTTCGTTTTCGACGAGGTCCCTTGCACCAGTACCGACAGGAATCTTGCGACCAATGATCACGTTTTCCTTCAGTCCGTGCAGACGGTCGGCACGACCACTGACGGCAGCGTTGATCAGCACACGAGTCGTGTCCTGGAACGATGCAGCTGATAGCCAGCTATCACTCCAGATTGACACCTTGGTGATACCAAGAAGCAATTGGGTGTAGCCAACAAGTTCAGTTTTACCTTCTTCGACAAGCTTTGCGTTTGCTTCAACAACAGACGCTTTGCTGACGATGTCGCCAGTCACAAATGCGCTGTCACCCGGATCTTCGATCTGAACACGACTAAACATCTGTCGAACGATGATCTCGAGGTGCTTGTCAGCAACGTCTTGACCCTGGGCTGCATAAATACGAAGCACTTCGTTGATGATGTAACGCTGTGTTTGTTCAGTACCCTTAAGTCGCATGAGGTCATGCAGATTAAGTGAACCGATCGTCAGACGATCACCTGCTTCGACTTGATCGCCGGCAGCCACAACAAGTTGTGTTGAACCAGGAACCTCGTAACGGACAGGTGCACCGGCGTTTGCGGCAAGCACGAGTGTATCTTCGGCGACTTCAACGACACCGTCGAATGGTGCAACGAGTGGTTTGCTTTCGCTTTCACCAGTTGCAAGCACGTCACCGACTTTGACATTGCTGCCAGCTTTGATAGTCACTGTACGTCCACCGAGTGGGATTCGTTCAACGTGGCCAACAGATGGCGTCACCTGGACGATGTACTTTTTGCCGTCTTCCCAGACATCAACTGTTCCGGCAAGTTCAGTCATCGATGCTTGACCCTTTGGAGATCGAGCTTCGAACAACTCTTCGACACGTGGCAGACCCTGAGTAATGTCACCACCTGCAACACCACCGGCATGGAAGGTACGGAGCGTTAGCTGCGTTCCAGGCTCACCGACAGATTGAGCAGCAATGACACCGACAGGCTGAGCATTCGCCACAAGGCTACCAGTTGCCATATCGATACCATAACTCTTGGTTGGAATACCGCGAAGGTTTTTGGTCGAAAGAACAGATTGAATTTTCACTTCACTGACATCTGCATCGTTTTGGATGCCGTCAGCGATTTCGCGAGTAATCAACTCGTCCTTGCCGATGTGGCCTGGGACTTCTTCGGCAGTATAACGGCCAAACAGACGGTTACCAAAGTCGATCATTGTCAGTTCTGATTCAGAACGATGAATCGCAAATCCATCATCACTATCCGGCAAATCAGCCACCGTAAAGACGTCTTGTGACACGTCAACCAGACGTCGAGTCAGGTATCCTGAGTCAGCAGTCTTGAGCGCTGTATCAATCAGACCCTTACGTGCACCACGGGTAGCCACGAATGACTCTAGTGAGCTAAGGCCTTTTTTATAACTTGAACGAATTGGAAGTTCGATTTCACGGTTTGTTGCGTCCACCATGATACCAACCATGGCACTTGCCAGCTTGATGTTACTAATATCACCACGCGCACCAGAGTTGACCATGACACTAATACTAGTGTCCATGTTCTTCATTTGGTGTTGGAGGAACTCAGTAATCTGACGGTCAACACCACGCCATGCACCAACGGTAAGGCTGTATCGTTCTTCTTCGGTGATCAAACCTTGGTCAAATTGCTCTGAAATCAAGGTAGTCTTGGCATCACCTTCGGCGATAAACTCAGCAGTCTCGTCAAAGCTAATGTAATCGTCCATACCTGTTGATACAGCGGCAATTGTCGCGAATCGGAAGGCAAGGCCTTTCATACGGTCAGCAGTCTGGGCAGTTGTTTCAGCATCGTACATGTTGAAAATCTGAGCCAAAACTTTTTTAAGCTGCTTTTTGTTCTGAACACCATTATCGTACGGAAAGTCAGCTGGCAAAATTTCGTTAAAGAACACGCGACCGAGTGTTGTGTTACGGATTTCACCACGAGCCTGAACACGGATCGGGCTTTGTAACTGCAAGATACCTTGGTCGTAAGCCATTTCGGCTTCGTACACAGAACTGTAGGCTTTGACCTTTTCAGTCTGAGCACTTGGTTTTTCGTAGGTAATGTAATAGTTACCAAGGACAATGTCCTGGCCAATACTGAGGACCGGCGCACCATCGGCAGGTTTTAGCAGGTTTCGTGTTGCAGTCATCAAATCACGAGCTTCACGCTGTGCGTCATCCGATAGTGGCAAGTGGACAGCCATCTGGTCACCGTCGTAGTCAGCGTTAAATCCGTTGGCGACGAGTGGGTGCAATTGGATTGCTTTTCCTTCGACCAATTTCGGCATGAATGCTTGGATTGAAAGACGATGAAGTGACGGCGCACGGTTAAGAAGAACGTATTTGCCTTCGATAACCGCGTCAAGTGCGTCCCATACCAGCGCATCACCTGATTCGATCAAACGAGTCGCAGAGCGGATGTTATGAGCGTGTTCACCACGGATCAGCCAGCTAATAACAAAGGGCTTGAATAGTTCAAGTGCCATTTGTTTTGGCAGACCACATTGGTTAATCTTGAGTTTTGGACCAACAACAATGACTGAACGGCCAGAATAGTCGACACGTTTACCAAGAAGGTTCTGGCGGAAACGACCCTGTTTGCCCTTGAGCATGTCACTAATTGATTTCAGACGGCGGCGTCCACCAGTCGCGTTGACGGCACGACCACCACGAGCAGAACTGTTGTCGATCAGTGCGTCAACGGCTTCTTGAAGCATACGCATTTCGTTACGGCGAATCACTTCAGGAGCGTTAAGATCAATCAGTTTCTTGAGGCGGTTATTACGGTTGATGACACGACGGTACAGATCATTAAGGTCTGATGTCGCAAAACGACCACCGGTCAGCTGTACCATTGGACGAAGATCTGGAGGAATAACAGGAAGTACAGTTAGTGTTAGGCTGTTTGGTTTAATACCAGCAGCAAACATACCTTCGAGTACTTTAAGTCGCTTAAGGAGCTTCTTTTCACGTTGACCCTTGGCACCAGCAACCTCTTCGGATAGTTGAGCGATCAGGACGGGAAGTTCGATTTCATCAAGAAGTGCTTTTAGCGCAGTTCCGCCCATACCAACTTCAACCAAATCTTCGTATTCTTCAGGGAGATTACGATAATCGGTTTCGTTCATGAGCGCACCCTTTACGAGGCTATCAAGCTGTGCTTTTTTGACCGTGTAAATTTCGTTCAGTTCTTCGACTTCACGTGACTGTGCTTGGGCAAGTTCTTTGACATCAGCATTTTCCGCATCGGCTTCGCGTTCGTAGCGCATTTTGATCGCCATACGACCAGCATCTGTTTCAGCGTCTAGGTCGGCAAGGTACTGATCACGTTTTGCTTCGTCTGCTTTTAGGATAACGTAGGTTGCAAAGTACGCGATACGTTCGAGGTTACGAACAGTAATACCAAGGAGAAGTGACATTGCACTTGGCGTCCCACGCATGAACCAAATGTGAGCGACAGGCGCAGCCAAGCTAATGTGCGCCATACGTTCGCGACGAACGATTGATTTCGTGACGAGTTCGCCGTTCTTATCAATCGCAGCTTCGCGTGAACGAACACCCTTTAGTTTGTTGTCATGTGGGTTTATGTCTTTGACTGGACCGAAAATTCGCTCACAGAACAACCCATCGCGTTCAGGTTTTTGGGTACGATAGTTAATTGTTTCAGGTTTTGTAACCTCACCGTTGCTCCATTTGAGGATATCCTCTGGGCTGGCGACGGCAAGTCGGACTGCATCAAAGTCGGCAATCCCGTTGTTGGCAATAACGCGACTCATATTACGCCTCCTCCTTTATTTCTTCTATTTCATCAATGTCTTGGATACTAATTCCGTCTTCGAGTTCATCCATTTCTTCGTCAGCTTCATCAAGGATCGTTTCGACATCATCGTCGTCGTCGATGACAACAGGAACAGTTTTGTCGGCGGGACCAGATGCAGCAATCACTTGCTCGGCATCGATCACAGCGTCTTCTGATTCGTCAAGTAGATCGACACGAAGGCCAAGTCCTTGAAGTTCTTTGACGAGGACGTTAAATGATTCAGGAAGTTTCGGACCAACAATTGGTTCGTTTTTGATGATTGACTCGTATGCTTTCGCACGGCCATAGACATCGTCAGATTTGATTGTCAGCATTTCCTGCAAGGTTGTTGCAGCACCATATGCTTCGAGAGCCCAGACTTCCATCTCTCCGAATCGCTGTCCACCGTTTTGGGCTTTACCACCAAGTGGTTGCTGGGTGACCATTGTGTATGGACCAGTTGAACGGGCGTGGATCTTGTCACTCACCATGTGGTGAAGTTTTAGAATATGCATGACACCAACTGTGGTTCGTTCTTCGAACGCTTCACCATTACGGCCATCGTAGAGCTGTGATTTCCCATCGCGGGCAAAACCGGCACGTTCAAGCTCGTCACCAATTGTTTCATTTGGAACACCGTTAAAAGGAGGCGTTGCGACCTTGTAACCAAGTGCGCGGGCAGCCATGCCTAGGTGAGTTTCAAACAACTGGCCCATGTTCATACGAGATGGAATACCCAGTGGGTTCAAAACGACATCAACAGGCGTGCCGTCTTCCATGAATGGCATATCTTCAATCGGAAGGATCCTTGCAACAACACCCTTGTTACCGTGTCGTCCAGCAAGTTTGTCACCAACGCTAATTTTACGAAGCTGCGCAACAAAGATCTGGATTTGCATCAGTACACCAGCTTTTAGTTCATGACCATTCTCGCGAGAGAAAATCTTGACGCCGACAACTTTACCACCACCAGCATTGTTCATGCGTTGTGAGGTATCCCGAACGTCTTTGGCTTTTTCACCAAAGATCGCACGGAGTAGTCGTTCTTCGGAACTGAGTTCTTGTTCACCCTTTGGTGTAATTTTACCGACAAGAACATCTCCAGATTTGACTTCAGAACCAACCTGAACAATACCATTTTCGTCGAGGTGACGAAGTGATTCTTCAGATACATTTGGAATGTCACGAGTGACAATTTCTGGACCAAGCTTTGTTTCACGAACTTCAACTGTGTAGTCTTTGATATTAATACTCGTCAGTGCGTCTTCTTTGACAATACGGTCAGATAGAACGATCGCGTCGTCCATGTTGTAGCCTGCCCATGGCATGAATGCTACGGTTAGGTCACGACCAAGCGCAAGTTCGCCTTCGGCAATAGATGCACCTTCGATAAGAATATCGCCGGCTTTCACTTTTTGGCCACGAGTCACACGGACTTTTTGGTTGATCGAACGGTCGTCGTTGCTTTTCGCAAAGTGCACCAGTTCATAGGCACGAGTACCGTCTTTGTACTTAACGTGAATTTCATCACCGTCAGCACGAACAACTTCACCGTCACCATCAGCAACGACTAATTGGCTGGTGTTTTTCGCAAGCTCAGCTTCGATACCAGTACCAACTACAGGAGATTCTGGGTTAAGCAGTGGAACTGCTTGTTTCTGCATGCTTGCGGCCATCAAACTACGGTCAACACGGTTTTTCTCAACAAATGGCACGAGGCTGGCTGTTGAACCAAGGATCTGTTTATGAGCGGCGTCCATGTAGGTAACTTCGCTAGCGTCAACTTGTTCAGGAAGTGGTCCGTTACGAGCACTGACGCGCTCGACGGCGAATTTGTTTTCTTTGGTAAGTTCAGCACCAGCATCAGCAATAACTTCAACTGCTTCTTGTGAAGCGTCTAAATAGACAACTTCGTCAGTGACTTTACCCTTTACAACCTTAAGATAAGGAGTTTCGATGAAACCGTATTCGTTGACACGAGCATATGTCGCAAGGTTAAGAACAAGCCCAATGTTGGCACCTTCTGGAGTTTCAACAGAACAGAGGCGTCCGTAGTGAGTTGGGTGTGCGTCACGAACATCAAATCCAGCACGTTCGCGTGACAAACCACCAGGTCCCATTGATGAAAGACGACGTTTGTGAGCAAGTTCCGCCAGTGGGTTAGTTTCGTCAAGAAGTTGTGAAAGCTGCGAACTCGCAAAGAATTCACGAACAGCAGCAACAACTGGACGAGCGTTAATCAACTGACCAGGTGTGACGTTTTCAATATCAGACATAGACATACGGTCCATAGCGTTACGCTGCATACGAAGCATACCAACGCGGAACTGACGAGCAACAAGCTCACCAACTAATTTCACACGGCGGTTAGAAAGTGCGTCGATGTCATCAGGAAGGTCCTGTGTGTTGTTCAAACGAACGATTTCACGAATAATCGCAACGAGGTCTGCCATTTGAAACACACGGTTTTCGGTCGTGTTTGGCACATCAAGGCCGAGGCGTTGGTTTAATTTGTAACGTCCGACACGTGAGTAATCAAATCGTTTGAAATCAAAGAACATACGTTCGATCATTGTACGTGCGTTGTCTACAGTGGCAAGGTCACCTGGTCGGAGGCGGCGGTAGACTTCGATCAATGCTTCGTTGGCGCCACGAGCAGCATCTTTTTCGAGTGTCGCATCGATGTATTTGACATCACCAGTATCGATATCGGCAAAGAGAGCTTTGATTTCGCTGGTTTTGTTGTACCCGAGGGCACGAAGAAGAGTAGTGACCGGGAGTTTACGACGACGGTCGATTTTGACATAAATTGTTCCGTTGCTGGCTGTTTCAAATTCCAACCATGCACCGCGGCCTGGAATTAGTTTCGCACCATAGTTGCTACGGCCCACAACTTTATCAGCGGTAAAGAAAATACCAGCACTACGGATAAGCTGCGACACGACGACACGTTCAGTCCCGTTAATCACAAATGTTCCACGATCAGTCATCCAAGGGTAGTCACCAAGGTAGATTTCTTGTTCTTTGACTTCACCCGTGACTTTGTTTGTCAGTTCGACGGTCGCATGTAGTGGTGCGTCGAATGTGAGGTTGTTTTCTTTGGCATCCTGTTCACCTGTTTTTGGATCTTGGAATGCGTATTCCTTAAATCTTAACTCAAGTTTTTGACCGGTATAGTCCTCGATTGGGTTAAGTTCTGCAAAAATCTCGCTCAGACCAGTTTCGACGAATTCTCGCCAGCTGTCTTTCTGATGCGCGATAAGGTTCGGTAATGGTAAAGCAGTATCTTCTTTCGTAAAGAAAACACGCTTAGCATTACTAGGCGTTGGGTTTGCCATATAGTTTGCTCCTCGCATGGATTTAATTTAGTTGGGGTAATCGGCGCCGAAGATTCCCTTACATGGTTTGGTTCTTTGGAGGTGCCACCCGACCAAAGAACACAATCAACCACAGTACACTACTTCTTAATATCCATTGTGAAGTGTTTTATGCAATTAGTCAAGAGGTAAAGAGGATGTTATTTAATGTTTTCGTGGATCAACGATATGCAGTTGATACGGTCGCTCATACCGTGCAAGTGCGATCGAACCTCGTCGACGACGCATGACCTTTGCACCATGACTTTGTAAAGATTCGCTGAGCAGGGTATCTTGTTCATCAACCGCGACCCGCAGCTGTGAGTATCGATTCAAAATAATGTCAGTAGGATCATTCAGTAAAGCGGTTAGTGCTTCGAGTGTTAAATGACGTGAATCATCTGACATCGCAAACGCATGAAGTCCGCGCTGTGGTGATGCCAACGGATCCATCGCATGCCAAAGCGCACTGATTGCAGAGTGTCCAAAAGGTTTTTGATCACCCCGGCGCCAGTCCCCAATCTTGGTAATTCCTTGCATTGCCTCAGTTTTATCAGCATCAGTTCGATAGACACCTGTATAGACTGTGTTGTTTTGTCCAGCGACACGTATCTTCTGGACCTGAGCGGCAACCATTACATCACTATCAGGATCAACAGCCGTACGCAGTTCGTCAGGGTTGACGCCTTCCAGTCGTACAAAATCTTCCCACAACAATTTCTGGACACGCTGTGCGACATTAACTTGCTCCGCAGCTGATGTGTTTTCGAATGATAATGGGCGTAGTTCAATAAGTGATGACATTATCTATATATTATATCATTTTTAGACAATATGTACAGTTTTACATCATTATTTAGGCGTTTTTGATAACTTCGTCGATTAGGCCGTATTTCTTGGCTTCTTCGCTACTCATCCAATAGTCGCGGTCAACATCTTTTTCAATCGTCGCAAGTTTTTGACCGGTATTTTTAGCCAAAATTTCATTGAGGCGCTTTTTAAGATAAACATGTTCACGGAGAGTGATCTCCTGATCACTTACCTTGCCCTGTGTCCCGCTTGATGGTTGGTGAATCATAATACGACTGTTGGGCAGCGCATAACGCTTGCCTTTTGTCCCACTACTCAGCAGGAATGCGCCCATGCTCGCTTGCAGACCAATACCGATCGTTTGGACATCTGGAGCAATAAATTGAATGGTATCATAGATCGCCATGCCGTCATACACGCTGCCACCTGGACTGTTGATGTAAAGTTTGATGTCCTTTTTTGGATCGTCGTACGCCAGGTGAATCAGCTGCGCAACGACAATGTTCGCCGTATGTTCATCAACGGCCTCGCCGAGGAAGATAATTCGCTCTTTTAAAAGTCGACTATAGATGTCAAAAGCCCGTTCGCCGTCGGCGGATTTTTCGATGACTGTCGGAACTAAATAGCTGCTTGGTTTGTTCATATATTCATTATACACAAAAATTAGCACTCGATGCAAGTGAGTGCTAATAACAATTTCTTGATACTCTCCCGGCTCAGGATGAGTAGCTTACAGAACTAGTAGCTGCGACTAGCTGCGACATCCGCTACAGCACGGATCGCCACAGCGCAAGTCATGATACCCTGCCAAAATATAGACAATCACAGCAAGACCTAAAACACCAACAAAGACGGTGACGGCTTTTAAGAGGCGAATGATCATTATTTCTCCTTAAAGATCAGAGGTGAGGGAATTCTCTTTTTCTCCGAGCCGGGAGTGTTTAGACTGTACTACTTTTTTGAATTTAATTCAACTAGCCGTTCAACGGTCTTTTCCGTCAGTAAACGGTTCGCGATATCACGACGAACTTCGGGTTGATCGAATTGCTTTAACGCTTCGGTGTCTTTGCCGTACTGCTTTTTATACGTTTGTACGTGCGCTTCGAGCTCTTCGTTTGTTGCGGTGATTTTTTCTACTTTACTCAGTTCCGCCAAAACCAAACCAGCTTTGACACGGTTAGTCGCTGCATCACGAACTTCGGTGTCAAGCCATATTTCTTTGGTCAGATTTTTTGATTCAAGATACATGTCGAGCGTCATACCCTGATACATCAGGTTCTGAGTCATATCTTTTTCAATGGATTGCTCCTGATCTTTTAGTAAAATCTCTGGAACCGGAACCTTACTGACTTCAATCAACTGAGCAACAAGGTTGTCTTTGACCTTGTCGACAGCTTCGCGTTCTTTTTGCGATTTTAGTTCACGAGTAATGTCGTCTTTTAGTTCTTTGACGGTGGTGATATTTTCAGCGCCGGCACTTTTTGCGAATGCATCATCAACTTCTGGTAAAACGACTTCTTTGACTGCTTTTAGGGTTGTGGTGAATACGACGTCAGCACCTTTGAGGTCAGCTACGTGATAATCCTTCGGGAATTTCAGCTTAAGGTCAAATGTGTCACCTGGTTTTTTGCCAACAACGCCGTCTTCGAATCCAGGGATAAACGAGTTGCTACCGAGTGTCAGATCGTAATCAGTACCGGTGCCGCCATCAAATGCAACGTCGCCTTTTTTACCAACAAAATCGATAACCGTTTCGTCACCAAGTTTAGCTGCACGAGTTACTTCTTTTTTCTCAGCAAATCCTGCACGCATGCGTTCAATGATTTCATCGACGTCTTTCGTGGCGACCTTAAGTTCCTGTGTAGGGATTTTTAGTTTCTTATAATCACCGAGTGTGATCGCAGGGATAATTTCTGTTTCAGCAGTAAATTCAAGTGTTTGTCCTGGAACAAACTTTTTCACTTCGACAGATGGTCTTTCAAGTGCTTGGATGTTTTCAGATGTAAATGATTCAGCGACTGCTTTAGATAGCGCATCATCAAGTGTCTGTTCAGCAAGTGCAGCTGGATCAAGGTTTTTGGCCGCGACCGACACAGGAACTTTACCTTTGCGGAAACCGGCTACTTTGATATCTTTTGCAAGTTTAGAAAGTGCCACTTGCTCGGCTGCTTTTAATTCTTCGACTCCGAGTGTGATAGTCAGAATAACTTTGGTATCTGATAGGTTTTTGACAATTGTTTTCATAATAGATCAAGTATAACAGATAGAGATTGAATGTTTAAGGGATTGGATGTTGTGTAAAAGTTTTTTTAATCCTTTCTTTTGACTTGTCAAAGAAACAAAACCAAGTTCTTTTGGACTACAAAAGAACCAAAACTGCTGGGGTTGCTTCCCATCGCCGAGGGCTTTGGTAACAAAAGATTGGTCGCTGCGAAACGACCCCTAAAGGGGATCGGTCATTTTATATTTCTTTAATTGTTTAAAAATGACACGTCCTCGCCAATTATTCCAATCTTTTGTTGCCCAACCCCTTGGGCTGGTCCAGATACCCCAGACCCCAGGCTACGGGAAGCGGGGAGCCGGATTAGGGCTGTGACTGAGCCCAGTCGGTCGGGTCTTGGTTGGTTCATGGATGGGCGAGGACTGTCTGAGCCCTGAGGAGGCCTCAGGCGCGAGTTTCGCAGACCACCAAGAACAAACCAAGACGCACCGCCGGCGCGAAGGAGGGGGCCTAGGAGTTTTTGGTTCTTTTTACGGTTAAAAAGAAGCTTCTTTGTTACTTTGGAAGTACAAAGTAAGGATTTGGCCTTTGACAAGTCAAAAAACGGATTAAATGATAGATTCTATTTAGCTAAACAAATCGTCAATATCGTCGGAATGTGTTCGACGGCGATCTTTAACACCGCTAACGATGCGTTCAAAACTGAGTTTTTGTTCTTCGGATGATGCCGTATCTTTAAACGGATAGATGCCGCTCTTTATCTCGTCTTCACCGACAAATACGATGAATGGGATTTGCTTTTTTAGCACCGCTTTTAGCTGACGATCGAATTTACGCCCACTGATGTCAACTTCAACATTAATTCCCTCTTCACGCATATCACTGGCGAGTTTCAGCGCACCTTTGAGAGTTTCACCGAGGACGACAATGCCCACTTCGGTTGTTGAGGTGAGTTTCGGAACCAGGTCATGTGTCTGTAGGAATAGTTCGGTCATTGTCAGACCTGGTGCCATACCAACTGCAGAAATAGGCTCTGCACCAAATAGTCCAACCA
Source organism: Saccharimonadales bacterium (SeqCode) (assembly GCA_038319685.1). GTDB lineage: Bacteria > Patescibacteriota > Saccharimonadia > Saccharimonadales > Saccharimonadaceae > UBA6022. The sequence goes on along the minus strand of JBBQDN010000003.1, from coordinate 140,172 downwards.
GTCCATCGTAACGACCACCACCGAATAGTGAACGGTTATTGTCAGGATGGGTGTCATAGACTTCAAATACTGTTCCTGTATAGTAATCGAGGCCGCGCATCAGCGTAATGTCAAAGATTACATTTTTCACACCGGCAGTTTCGAGTAAGGTAAATAGTTCTTGAACTTCACTCACCGCAACGCTTTCACGAATCTCTTCGGGTAGATCAGCCATGCTTTTCGCCATTAATAGTGTTGAAATCTTACCAAGTCCAGCAGGTGCCATGTCTTGACCAAAAATTTCGATTGCTTGGTCGCGAAAATCTTCGTTACTAATTTTGTTTTTTCGATCAAATAGTTTAATCATCAGCTGCGCTTGAATCGCGTCGAGGCTAAGGTACCGCGCCATCATAAAGTTAATCAGTTTGCGGTTATTAACCTTGATTTGGAACATTTTTTCATCAGCACCAAATGCTTTCATCACCTGCGACGCAAGTCCGATGATTTCTGCCTCGGCGACTGGACCTTCAGCACCAAAAATATCGGTGTTCAGCTGCCAAAATTCGCGTTCACGGCCACGCTGTGGGCGTTCGTAGCGCATAAAGTTAGCGATCGAGTACAACCTGGCCGGGTAGCCGATTTCTTGACGACGAGCTGCGACCATACGACTAATGCTCGGAGTCATTTCAGGACGAATTGCTACGGTTCGACCGCCACGATCAGTAAACGTATAGGTTTGCTCGCTGGCAAGCTCTTGACCAGATTTGGCAGCATACACCTCAAGCGGCTCTAGCATTGGCGCACCGTATTCTTCGTAACCGTGACGTTCCATGACGCGTTTCCAAGTTGCGAAGATGTAGTTTTGCACCCGTTTGTCTTCGGGATAGTAATCACGCGTTCCTTTGTAGGGTTGTGAAGATAACGTACTCATTGTTGTTATTTTCGCATTTTTATCTGTTACTTGCAAGGGTAAGCGTTGTTTACACTATCTTACTATTCGAAGATTCGGTATGCGACTCATGACCTGTGCATCATGAACATAGACGCGCTGTGACTGTGGCACTGCTCCTGGCGCCTGGCCAGGACGATGTAATGCTGGATGGTTAACTGCAAGAAGTTGTTTGATGTCATTTAGCGCTTCTTCCTCTAAAAGAGAGCCTTTTGGTACTCTATCTTGCGGCGGGATGATAGCATGAACATCAACGTATGGTGATGGATTACCGTCCCTATCATCAGCAAACACGCCAAGCTGCTGAATCTCCTCCGCAGTAGGCATAAGTTGAAAATCCAAACCTATCGCGCCATTTGTTAGTTCTCTTTGCAGGACGTATGACGCCAGACGCAGATGGTGCCTGCTAATAGGCTGGATTCTCTCGATAGCATCACCAAGCCACCGTCTATCGTCGGGACTATACCGTGGTCCGTCGCTATCACCACCGCTATAACGCAGTTCGACTCTGCGGCTCGTGCGAAGAGGAATAGCCCTGTGATCCTGACCTTTACGAGTAAATCCCTTAAGAGCAGCTCCGAGAGCTTCACTAGCCGAGAACGCCACGCGAACCACAGCCTTACTTGGGGCCTGATTTTCGCGGGACGAACGCTCGAAATCGGTCATTTGTAATTACATTATATCAGGTATTGTCAATCACATACTTGCGGGTCCAGTGATATATAACTATGCCAGCCGCCACACCAACATTCAGTGATCTGGTACTGCCAAATTGTTCAATCATAACCATCTGCTTTGCCTGTTCTCGCATGTTCGTACTCAGACCAGGTCCTTCTCCACCAAACACCAAAACAGCATTTCGAGGTAGATCAGCAACTGCTAGGCAGACTGCTCCTTCGACGTTATCAACTGCGATAACAGAACGATCGGACATAACCGCAATAAAATCCTCAACGGTTGCATGGTGAAAAATATGAAGATATCTATCAGTTACCATCGCACCACGTCGGTTCCAGTGACGCTTACCAATAATATGGACCGCACTGACATTGAATGCATTTGCCGATCGAACAATCGTCCCTATATTACTATCGTGTTGAAAGTTCTCAATAGCAATGTGCAGACCACTCCGCATTTTGTCCAGATCGGCTACGATCGCATCGACTGTCCAGTATCTATATTGGTCTTCGACGTTTCGACGATCACCCTGTTCCAGTAATTCAGTATCGTATTTCGAATCAGTCGGCCAAGGTTTGGCATGAGGACCGACACCAATTTGTGTTTCTTCCATTAGTCGATTAAGTCCATTGCCTTTAGCCTGGGGAGAACTTCGTGTTCAAAAATTGAACCTACTTTTATGCCCACCGGTTCGGAGGTGATCCACTTAATTTCTTCGACCTCATTGTCAGGTGTTGGTTCACCATCCCAAACGTCCACAATGAAGAGATCCATGTGAACTATTTTGTTTTCTTGGCCAGCGGCCTTTGCCTCAAAACTACCAAACGGGACTAGATTTTCTTGGTGGACAACAATCTGAAATTCCTCCATCAGTTCACGAACAAGAGCTTGCTTAGAGGTTTCGCCTTGTTCAATTTTGCCACCTGGTGCAATAAAGAAATCTTTATTTTTTGACCGCTCCACTAGTAGACGTCTGTCGCGAATAATAATTCCGCCAGCTTTGTGAATGTCGATCTGTTGAGTCATAGGTCAATAGTAACATATGAAACAATCACGGAGCTTGCGAGACATGTTTGGTATACTGGTACAATGACGTTACGAGCCAGTGTTGATAGTTGTATCGAGGCGGTTCAAGCAGGCGCGAGTAATCGGTGTACACTAAGATCAAGAAGGAGTAATGAATATGCATATTGGTAGTTATGAAATGGAGTCACCCCTAATGAATGCAGGTGGTGTCGTAAAAACAGTTGAAAATGTACGAATGATGTCAGAGACAGGAGTCGGTGCAATATTAGCGGGCTCTTTCACATTGGAGCCACGTGTTGGTAATAGTCCAAATGGTGAAGTGGTGTACCACCACGATTCTGAGACTGGTGCTACCTACAATGCACTTGGTATGCCAAACAAAGGTCTCGAGGCAGTTGCTAAAGACTTGCCTGAAATGATTCGCATCGCACATGATCACGGTAAGCCATTTGTCCTGAACCTCGCACCAGTGAGTACAGACCCTGTTGCTGAAATTATTACTATGAGTGAAATCTTGGCACGAGCCGGTATTGAAGGGATTGACGCTATCGAACTAAACGGCAGTTGCCCTAACGTCGTAAGCTCCGATGGTGGCCGTCATGCTATCCTCAGTCACAATCCAGACTTACTCGGTGGTGTACTTGATGAGTTGAGCGACATAGCCGCCAATGAAGTACCCTTTGGTAGTCTTATCGTCAGGATCTCACCGTTCTTGAGTCGCGAGGATGCCATATTACTTGCTCGTCAATTACATGAATCCGGTGTTGACGCTGTTTCAGCGTTTAATACATTTCCAGGTGGAAAGCCACTGAATGCAAAAGGTGAATTAATTCTACAAGTACCTGGCGGCGTAGGTGGTCAAAGTGGTGCCTTAACCGTTCAGCAAGCTGAGTTTCAAACAGAATGGCTTGTAGATGCGCGTAACGAAATCGGTGCCACTTTTGAGATTATTGGTAGCAACGGCGTAACGGATGCATTATCTATGAAGCGCCGTCTCCGTATTGGCGCATCAGCTGTCAGTTCAACGACACTATTTTATGAGGCCTCCAGGTGGGGTACTGCTGTCGACAAAGTCTTAACCGACTTCTCTGAGTTGTAAACCTGGTTTTCTATTGCATGACTTAATACGCGAGAGAAGACAGCGCTCCGATTCTCCGTTCTGTCGACGAAAACGTGTAAACACATTTTCGTCTCGGTCACTCGCCGTACTTCCAGCGTCGAAATTTTGTGAAACAAAATTTCCGTGGAAGTTTGAGTCGATCGAGTGTGCAATAAAAATAGACACCCACGGGTAAACCCGTGGTGCTGTCGTCACAATTCCATTGTTCCTTGGGTACAGTTAGAGCTCAAGCTCTAACTGACCTGAATCCTGCTGACCCTGGTGCTCTACATAGTTTCGTATCATTTGTTCATCGGCGCCCACGCTGGATACGAAGTATCCAGGGGACCAAACAATATTCTCTTTCCAGTAGACTTTTTTGAGCCATGGGAACTGAGCTCTTAGGGCGCTCGCCGATTGGCTTTTCAATACGCCCATCACGGACGCTATAGCGTATTTTGGCGGAATAATCATCACCATGTGGAGATGATCTCCGTCAAAGCCAATCGTCTCTACCGCCACACCTGGCATACTTCGTACCAGGTGGGGCAGTAGCTTACGAAGCGTTGCTTCGACGGCAGGTTTCAGGATCCGTCGGCGGTACTTGCAGACCCACACGACGTGATATTTTAGATAGTATGCACCATGCCCCGACAGGATAACTTTCATATCCCCATTGTACCGCCAGCGGGCTCATTCACCCACGGCTAAAGCCGTGGTGCTCTGTCGGCTTGGGGCCGACGCGCATAGAATGATCGTCTATCTCGTGTTGTTCGAATTCAGATTTCCATGGTTCATATGCGGGAAAATACGGCTCCGGAAATTGCGGTATAGCAGATTTGAGACCACGTTTTCCAAGTTCAGACTGTAACCATGGTAGCCAATTCGCCTCGTGAGGCTTGGGCAAATCAGGATTTTCATACCTCTCGCGGGTAGGTTTGCCGTGAAGGATTATTACACCAAGTGCAATTATTTAATTATCACATATGAATAACTAGTTGTAAATGAATATGCCCCTGCTGATAAAATCGAATTGTCTTTGATGTAGTATGATTCATTTTTATTTACCATGGATCACAAAACCTTATTGTAGTTGCCGCGGCGAGTTGATCATGGTGCGGCATGAAAACCAGCTGCATTTGCCTCTGCCTCTGTACAGTAATACTCAGAAAACATATTTGGACCGTAACCGGACTGGCTTGGCAATATATATTCATTGCCCGCAGCAAACCTACTTGCGACGACAGGTTGGTGTCCGCACCGCGCATACATATATGCATACGACCCAATTCCTGTAACGTAGTTCAGTGATAATAACGCAACTACAGCAAGAGTGACACCAATAGCAACGCGTTTTATATTAATCCCGACTGGCTTGGCTGACCCTTTTATTGTAGGTGTTGTTTTTTTATTACTTACCATATGCTTAAAGTGTACCAATTTGCAGCCATGAAAACAACCCAAAATTGAAGCACCCCTAATCTCGAGTTGCCTTGTAGGCGGCTCTGAGATTAGGGGCGTTGGCTCTTCAGGTATTTCTTATTTATTACATGGACAGCGCGGACCTGATAAGCGTAGCATACGCTTGCTGACCGCGAGCATTGGGATGAAACACAAAAGACAGACCCGACACTAAAGTGTCGACATTATTGAAATATGCGTCACCGGGAGCCGAACATACGTTATGCCCAACAAATGGTGATCCAGCTACGTTCACGTCGACATAGTGAAGACGCGGATTCCCTACGGAGGTCACACTTTGAGCGATCTGCAGATTGAGACGAACTACAATATCACTTGCAGCAGCAGCGTCCCCCCATGGTGGGTTTTTCACTGTACCCGTAGAATCGTACCCACTGTCATACATGTAGGCACATCTTACGTCTGTCGTGTCAAAACGTGTCTTGGTGGGCGCAATTTGCGGATAGCCCAGTACAAATATCTGGGCAGTGGGAGCGGCTAGCAACACCTTCTTGTACGTGTCGTCAAGTAATCCGGGAAGCGTAGTCGCGACCAAATTTTTCGACGTAACATATGCCTGCGAGTTGAAGTAACAGGAATCGAGGACACACGCTCTAGCAAAGTTGCTAAAGCGAATATCATTACCTCCAATCGTAACTGTCACGACCTTTGTGTTAACACCAAGACCTGACCACTGAATCTGACCAGGGCTTGTTGTGATCTGAGCAGTCGTTGCCCCTGAACAGGCTTGAAATCCTCCATTCTTTAAGCTTAGTGCTGTGTTCGGATCTTGACTGAGCAATCGTGCATACGCGTACAAACTTCGATGACAGGTGTTGTATGGTGTATCCGTCCCATCCTCAAACGGAACTACCCCCTCGCCTGAAGAGAACGAATCCCCGAGTGCCACGTACTCTTGTGGAGCAGGTTGTGGCGCTACGGTCGTATTCAGGATTGTACCTTGTGGGTATCCCAAACCAATGCCCGCAACACTTATCGGGTACGTCTTTGTGGCCGTATCACTACAGCCATTACCTTGACACTGTGCCTGGATGAAGACCGTGCCTACACCCGTAACCGGACCATTGTCACCTACATACGCAGGTACGTAGCCATACATTGTTGCTGGGTTAGTCCCGTCAGCATTACCACGCACTGGTAGGTACGTGGTAATGTTAGTCGCGAGGTTTAACACAGCAATTTCAATCGTGGAAACTGCAGCCGGATAACCAACTGCTGTCTTGTCCATGAGTTGTCGCTCGATCACAACCTTTCCACTAGTGTCGGTAATGATATTCGGCCGACCATAGTAAGCACTAGTGCCTTTTACGTTCGGCAAAATCACAGGCGCCAGTTTTTGACCAGAGCTGTTGATCTGTACCAGGCTGTATACCCACTCGATAGGTAAAGCGGGTATGCCCGATGCGGTCATTTTCTGTTCGTAACTAAGTGCCATCACACCACCATTTGGAAGTGGGCTCAGCCAGATGCCGTTTGCATTGGCCCCTGAACCTGATACCTGAGTTTTCCACGTGACCAAATTCGTCTTTGGATCGTACGCCGAAACACTGGTACTCGTGAAACCCCCACCTATAGTGTAGGATGGACTGAATAAGCGCCCGTCGGCGTTCATTTTTTCGTACCATACATCACCATTTGTCTGGCCGAGAAACTTACCGCTATAGCTATAGTAGTTCGCCCCGCCGCTTGACTGTCCGTGCAGCATAAGACCATCCTTATAGGGATAGATTTTCATACTGCAATCGTTAGGGACCTTGATATCTAGCACCTTCGTTGGTTGGGTTTGACCGACTGGCGGATTAGGGGCAAGCCCGATCAGATGAACCCCACCGACAGCATTGACTGTCACGTATATGTTGCCGTTCGCCCCCACTACATACTGAGATGGTTGACTAGGACCACATACAACTGGGTATTTCCACTTGAGCGTGTTACCGCTATACGCAAGTAGATTTGGACCAAAACCCCACCCACCACTTGTAAATTTCCCGTAAGGGACGCCGTAAACTGTCTCGTTTTTATCGACGATCACTGAACCAATACAGTTACTAACGCCATCGATCTGCGTCGTCCGTGGGATCTGGCGCACCTGAACACCTGTCGTGTTGTATGTCACCAGATCTTGGCCCGCACCTTCGTTACTACAGCCAACCGTCACAGTACCAGCTGGACTGGTAACAATACGACTGTAGTAGGGAGCAGCATTGACTGCCGACCATCTTAGTGGTGGAATGTACGGTGCGGCGTTCGCAGTCTCCGAAAAGACAACGGTCAGCAATGTTGTGAGCATGCTGAAAACAACGAAAAGTACAGCTTTACGTGCTTTGCGATACATCGTAATTTACTCTCTTTCTGTATTCCCTGAGCTAAATTGTTAAGATACGAAACGAAAAAGGAGGACGTCACTGGATCACAGCACGATCACTCTATTTTATCGCTTTTTTACTACCTAAAGAGCCGTGGATATTTATAACATAAATGGATGATTTCGTATACCATTTAAAGAGAGGAGCGAATTAGTGAGCAATAAAAATTGAGACCAGATGATCTCAATTTTTATTGGTACACGAGAGAAGACTCGAACTTCCACGTCCCGAAGGACACTAGCACCTGAAGCTAGCGCGTCTACCATTCCGCCACTCGTGCATATCGTATTTATGCGCAGCGCGTCTACGGTTATACACCCGAAGCGCCACTCGTGCGTACCTCAACAATCATAAACGACCTGCATCGTTTAATCAATATTAGCTATACAGCGAATACTCGGCGAATTTGCCCGTGTCGTAGTCCGGGCGGAGCTGGGATACCAGGTCTTTCGTTTCGACAGCCTGCTTGACACCTGGGTTTAAAATACCATGTGGATCAAAAATACGTTTTACTTCTGCGAACACCGCTAATAGATCATCGTCAAGTTGTTTATAGGCAAAGCGAGTTTTGAGTCGCCCTTCGCCGTCCTGAGCAATCAAATGCCCACCGTGATGTGCCACCAGGTTCGAATACTCATCCAGTAGTTTAAATATCTTTTGTTTGTCGCCAACCTTTTTGAGTTCCAGGATAGGACGAGTCGAGTAGATATTTTCAAGTGGACGGCCATAAAGTGGCAATGATACCCGTTGTTTTTCGGCCAGTTGTGCAACAGCGACCGAAAAATCTTCGAATCGTTCCCAGGGAACATACGCGCCGTCAAATAATGGGGGTGATGATGCATCTTTTTTGCTGGGTGAAACGCGAAACCCAGTAACTTCACGAATTGCGAGGATAGCGTCGGCGTCGCGGTCAAGGCCAGTAACAACCGTCACTGTGTGCGGTTCTGACCATTTGACAAGTTTTTTGATTTTTTTGGCACGTACACGATCACTAAAATCATCAAATCCGATAATAATAACTGCTTTAGTGGTCGCTTGGTCATAAAAATCGTATGTTTTGCCGCGTTCTACTGCTTCGGCAAATAGTTCGCCGTCAAAAAACTCCAGCATACTAGGGTCGTATTTTTTTAATTGATCAATAGCATCACGTGCTTCACCTAGATCACCAAAGGCAAGCACAGCAGCAGCCCATTTGTCACTGACAAATTCAGCTTTCATGATAAGTTCCGACACAATCCCTAATGTTCCCTGGCTACCGACAATCAGTGGCGTCAGGTCAAACGAGCCGTCGCGTTTTTTGACTTTGGCAAGTGATGTATAACCCACATTGTCGCGAACACCTTCAGCAGCGTTGGTATCGATAAGCTGTTTGTTATCTTCGATCAGATGGTCAAGGTCACGATATATTTGACCTTCAAACCCTTGCATGCCCTTTTTCTTGCTTAGTTCGCGTTTTGAAATTCGCCCTGTCTGGAGCATATCTCCACTGGCCAGGACCACTTCGAGTTGCTGCGTCCAGTCCCTGGTATCACCATATTTACCAGACAGCGGCCCAGCAGCGTTATTACCAATTGCCCCACCAATAGTGCCGTATTCTGAAACATATAATAGCGCAGGAACGGCCATACCGTGAAGCGACAGCGCGTCATTCAGACTTTTGATACTGATCCCCGGCTGCACTCTAATCAGTTTTTGTTTTTGATCAAACTCAAACATATTGTTTAGGTGTGCCGTTGTCGCAATAATGACACCTTTGCCAATTGCCGCACCTGTCAGGTCGCTGCCATCACCGCGGACAGTGAGCGGCAAAGTATGGCCTTTTTCTGCGAGCTGCCACGAAAACCTGGCTACTTTACGAATATCGCTTGACGACCTGGGATAGACGACCATTTCCGGTGTGATACTCAGCACACTCAGGTCAGTACTCATATGACCAAGAGTCGCAGGATCGGTCGATACTTCACCCTGAATGTGTTCCTGCAAGTACGTTGCAACTTTACTCATAAACCCTTTATCTCTCCTGATAGAATCTTTTCTATATCATAGCACAAGCAGCATGGATCGGAGTAGAGAATCAAGAATATGGAAGGTGGAATTTGGAATATAGCTAGTTGTAGCTGGTAAGTAGTAGATGGTAGATCGTGAGCGGAGCTCTGCGACTCCAAGCCGTAGCGGCTTGCCAGGGTTTGGGACTGTGAGACTTCCCGGAAATAGCACCTGATTCTTTCATGGATGGGCGAGGACTGTCTGAACCCGACAGTGGCGCCTGTCGGCGTGAGTTTCGCAGACCACCAAGAATGATGAGGGTGGTATTTCACGGCGGAGGTGAGTTGTCCCGGGAACTTTTGCTTCTTTTGTTGGCACAAAAGAAGGCGGTTTGTTACTTTGCCGCTGCAAAGTAAGGATTGGAGATTTTAACAAGTCAAAAGAAAGGATTAATTACTGACTTTATCTCTGTAGTATTTTTTGATATAATTAGTGAATGCGCGAGTGGTGGAATTGGTAGACACGCTAGCCTTAGGAGCTAGTGCCTTCGGGCGTGAAGGTTCAAGTCCTTTCTCGCGTACCAAAGAAAAGAGAGACCGTCTGGTCTCTCTTTTCTTTGGTCTTCGAAATGCCTCGGAACCTCACCCCGGGGCGTGAAGGTGAGAAATGCCTGTGGCATTTCTCAAGGAAACCTTCCGATGGCAACTAGTTGCCAATCGTGAAGTTTCGGGGTAGCGGAACGTGACCAAGTCCTATCATTACGATTCCTCTTCTGCTTGCACCCAAGCCACTACCTGTGTTTACATAAAAATAGTCCGCACATTGTGGACTATTTAGAGGCGGGAGAAGCCATGTTTGCAAAGCTGGTTCGATCGGTGATTGTCACGGGCTGCACTATCGGTGAAGAGCTTCCGATGATAAGTGTCATGACGATCACATCCGGTGATCTCACCGGAGAAAAGTTTGTCATCTACGACCCGAATGATAAACCTCTCAATGAAGGCCCGTTCGTGATCAATTTCTTCCGGAAAGGACTGCTCAGGAAGGTGTACGCCATCGAGGCATGGCGCGGCGAAAAGCTACTGACGTACATAGGCCCTCTCGATGGGGTGAGAGTCACTATCGGAAGATAGAGATGTCTGCGAGCGGCTTCCCGCCTCTCGCAACCCAAGCTGTTGAATGTTCGACAGTTTCGGTTGCGCCGCTTGCAACTGTGATGAAACTATGCTACTATAAAGGCATAACAGTCCTACGTTATGATCGCACCCCCGAGAGAAATCTCGGGGGCTGCTTTTTTAGACTATATAGGGGACTGGTCGACAATACAGTTTCACGACCATAAAATCATCTGTTAATGAGTTGGTGCTGGCGGACAGGTAATCGCAGTAAAGACTTGTGCCCTGGAATCAAATGCCAACGTGACGTTTGTCGCTCCGCTTTCAAATGCTAGTACTGCCGTCATCGAAGTTGTCGAGACACCTGTAAAGCTCACCATCGCCGGAATATTCTGAGTACAAGTAATCGGATTATAGCCATACGAAAAGTGCGTAATCGTGTTTTTTAATACAGCAGACGTATGTGTTACGAACACCGATTGGGCTGTTTCTGCTTTTGATCTATCGTTGAGCGATCGAACATACTGTGTGTAGTAGCCTTGAAGTTTATTGACTGCCGCTGCACTGTCCTGCACGGGGCACGTAATGTCAGTGAATATTCCAGCACTGTTGTCGTAGTTTAGCCCAATAGTAATGTCACCCGTGGCGTAGTGATTAATTGCTTTGAAATAGCCGGGGCTATCAGTCACACTTTCAAACGATACCGAAGTTGGCATATTTTGCGCACAGACAATTGGATCACTGTCTTTAACCATGGCAAGTTTATGGCTTAATTCAGTCGTAACATGCGCTTCAAAATCAGCTCGTGCTTTCGACGTATCGGAGCTCGCATCTGTCACGTAAGCTTGGTAAAACTTTTGCATAAAAGCATCGGTGACATGACCACCATTTTCTGTTGTGACAGGTTGTTTATTCAGTAGTTCAAATAGACTGAAATGGTGAGTCACAGCATACGTTACCCCACCGATACCGGCAAGTAAGCACACTGCCATGATCGTGACACCAACGGCGCCAAGTTTTTTAAATTTCATCGTAAATTTCTCCTTTAGTTGTGTCATCCATCGTTTTGGACTAGGATGGTTTGTTATTTCCTGTATGACATACGTCGTGAAGCTACCGTGCAGTTCACGACGTGGCTGTGGTCGAGTGAGTAGCTTTAATTCATCATCAATATTTTTCATGATAGTTTCCTTTTGAGTTCGGCTTTTGCACGACTCATCCAGCCTTTCACAGAACCGATTGGGACACCCAGGACTCGTGCTATTTCTTCGTAGTCAAGCCCCTGCCAATAATATAAACTGATGATTGCTCGATATTCTGGCTTTAATGTTGCCACCGCATCGTGGAGCTCATTGTGTTCAGTATGAACCACCGGATTTCCATACGTAGCCGCCATTCGATCAAATACTTCTTCGTCAACAACCAACTCACGCGAAGCCTTTTTGAGCTGGGTCAAAGCTTTGTTGGTTGCAATTTTAAATAACCATGTACTCAGTCGCCGCGACGTATCAAGCGAGTTCAGCTTATAATATGCCGTAATAAATGTTTCCTGCGCGATATCTTCGGCTATCGCCTCGTCTCGTACAATAGCAAAACAGTGATGATATATGGCGTCTTTATATCGTCGGACCAATTCTGCATAGGCAGATGTATCCTGACGTAAACTGCGAGCAATAAGCTCTAATTCATCGGTTTGCATACTATACATACACTCCAAGTTACTAATAAGTTACAAAAAACTAAAAACAGTCCTCAAACAGACTGTATATAAAACCTTATGAATCTCGGCGGTAGAAGGTGAGTACCGCATTTCCATAACTACGATTGTCCACCACAACAACTCCTGTTTTGGTCGGCAACTCACCCCTACCTGGATGTGATAATACCATATAACCATGAGGTTTTAATAGTGCGAATAATTCTGAGACTGTGGAAAACTGCGTGTCATGATAGGGCGGATCTGCAAAGATAATATCATATTGCTTATGTTCCACTGTTTGCAGCCAGTTCGACAGGCTGGCGCGAACAATAACCGACTGATTAGTCGCGCCGACAAGTTCGATATTTCGTGCGAGGATTTTTTGCGCAATACGATCGCGTTCGACAAATGTTGCCGATTTTGCCCCACGACTAAGTGCTTCTAGCCCGACCGCACCGGTCCCGGCAAACACATCGAGGATTTCAGCATCCTGAACGGTTGATCCGAGGCTGTTAAACAGTGCATTTCTAATTCGTTCACTCATAGGATGAGTCCGCGAATTATCAGGCGCTTCAATTTGACGACCGCCAAACCTGCCGCTAATAATCCGGATGTTCATTACTTTTCCCTGCTACTAATGACTGCTTGATACCAGCCTAAGACAACTGTTTTGATAATCTCGGGCATCAGTGTTTCGTTGGTTTCAGTCGCAAGATTTCGCGTCCACCCTAACCTGCTAAATTCATCATACATATTCATGGCCGCAACACGCTGAAGCGCCTCGTTAAACAGTGTCTCAAAGCCTTCCTGTTCCAGCCGGATAATATCGTTTGCCGACGGTGCTGCGGTATCAAAACGTGACGACACGATAGTGGTCGCAACTCCCCATTCAAACATAAAGTGGTTCGTATACACACCACCTGCACCCCAATATTCCCAGTTTTTCGACAATGTATCACGACGGTTTTTACCTTTGATAATGTTTTTGTCACGAATCGTCGATCGTTCTTCTTTGGGTTTGCCCCATAACTCTTCGATCTTGTCATCAAGCGGATAGTGATGTGCAGGTGTTAAACCATCCGTGATGGCATGCGCCATCCAGGCAGCTTCAAACGCAGCTCTGACGTTATTTTTTTCTCGTAGCGCAACCGTTAAATTAGCAATGTGGTCTTTGATCATCTCGATAAGTTTCGTGTCAGTCGGATCGGCTGGATTGACATAGTGCCACGGTTCGTCCTTACCCGGGCTTTTACGTTTGATACCGTCAGGCCCATTCGTGCCTTCAAAATGAAGGATGTCACGAGCGATCGGAAAAATTCCTCGACCAGGAACGAGGGTATGAATATGCCGACGAGCGACACGATCGATTTTTTGATGCACCCCCATTAAGCGGCCAGATTTGGTACGAAGGGTTGTTCCAGAATACATATAAATAATTTTAGTTTAGTGTTGTTAACCGCTGATATTGGGCTACTTGTTCAGCTAACTGTTTATATTGTACCAAATCACCCCCCGATTCGACGAATTGACGGGCTTGTTTTTGAGCACGTGCGATGAGTTTTGTATCTCCAAGGGTTGCGATCTGTAAATTTAGCGCACCATGTTGCGACCGACCGTAGATCTCGCCTGGACCACGTAATTTCAGATCTACCTCTGCGAGATAGAACCCGTCACCTGATTTTTCGACTTCTTTTAACCTTGCAGTCGGCTTGCTGCTGTCGCTAGTAATCAAATAACAGTAACTCTGGTGCGACGAGCGGCCAACACGACCACGTAACTGGTGTAACTGACTCAGGCCAAATCTATCGGCATTTTCGATAAGCATTACTGTCGCATTCGGGACGTCTACACCGACTTCGACAACAGTTGTACTGACCAGTATGTCTAGTTCGCCTTTTGAAAACTTCACCATAACGGCTTCTTTTTCATCAGATTTTAATTTACCGTGTAATAGCCCGATTCGACGGTGTTTGAACACGGAGTTTTGTAGTTTTTTAAACTCTGCCTGGACGCTTTTGATCTCGTTATCGGGATTGTCGTCAATCAGGCTGCAAATCACGTACGCCTGACGCCCGGCGGCAATTTCTTGATCAACTTTTTCATATAGCTGCGCTCGACTATTAGGTGACCAAATCTTCGTTTCGATGGCTCTACGGCCCTTTGGCAGTTCATTTAAAATAGACACGTCCAGTTCGCCGTATACAGTCAGTGCCAAACTACGAGGGATCGGTGTTGCCGTCATCGCCAGCAGATGAGGCATATGTTTTGATTTTTTGAGTAGTTCTTGTCGCTGCGCGACGCCAAATCGATGCTGTTCATCAATCACCACAAAGCCAAGTTTATGAAACCGGACGTTTTCTTGGATAAGCGCGTGCGTTCCTACGACAACATGGACCGATCCGTTATAAATCTGTTCGTACAATGTTTTACGGGCCGTTCCTTTGACACTGCCTGTTAACAGTCCGACATTAACATTGAGTGGACCCAGAAGTCTCGAAAGTGTCTCGGCATGCTGTGATGCCAATATTTCCGTCGGTGCCATAATAGCTGTCTGGAACCCAGCATGTGCCGCCTGACGACCAGCAAGGCCTGCAACGACTGTTTTTCCCGATCCGACATCACCTTGAAGTAGTCTATTCATCGGAACCTGCCGCTCAAAATCCTGAATAATCTCCCACGCGGCGCGGCGCTGTGCACCTGTCAGATCAAAAGGTAATTGTTTGACAAATCCTGCAACCACCGACTGGTCAAAAGGAATATGCCACCCGGTCAGTTTCGCGTTTTCCTGACGATTCAACTGGCTGGCAAGTAGCAGTTGAAATAATTCTTCAAATGCCAGGCGTTCTCGCGCTTTTTTGATATCTTCAGCATTATTAGGGAAATGCATACCCAGAACGGCTTCAGATCGCGACAACAGACCTTCCCTGGTAACGATATCCTGTGGCAAGGTTTCCGGTAACATCATCATGAGTGGCCGTAGTTCTGCTAGAATCTTACGGACAAGCGGACTCTTGAGGCCTTTGACCGCGCGGTATACGGGCAGCAACCGATCAGTCTGGACCGGCATGTCGCTGACTTTTTCAGCACTCGGGTTTGTCAATTGATATCTGTTGTAGTTAAACTCAAACTCACCCGAAAAATAGAATTCATCTGACGATGCGAGTTGCGTCGTGCGATATGGTTGATTAAACCAAACCGCCTGCAGTTTCCCTGTATCATCCACGAGAGTTGCGGTTGTAATACGTAGTCCCCTACGAACCGGGCGGGTTGCAATCTTTTCACATCTGGCTTTGATGGTCATTTTGCCCGGGATCGCATTGATAATACTGACTACTTCGGAAAAATCCTCATGAGCTCGCGGCAAAAAATCAATAAGGTCACCGACAGTCCGAAGCCCCGCCAGTGCAAACTGCTCACCGGTTTTTGGGCCAACCCCTTTTATCATCCCTAACGACGTTGACAGATTCATATAGTACTAGTGTAACAAACCAATCGATTAATCGGCGAGTAAGACACCTTCAAAGGCACGAGACAGACCCTCGAGATGATGTTGTGTTGTCGCGTACATCGTTGCGATGTCACCTTCGACATCGGTATACCACTGAACGTATAGTTTGAGCTTCGGTTCAGTACCACTCGGACGAACAGTAATACGACGTCGATGGTCGCCACATTCAAGCACGACAACGTTACCCTTGGCACATTCAATCGGCGTTACTTCACCACTGACGGTATCACGCCGCTGAAGTGTTGTATAATCTAAAACCGCCGTCACGGCATGACCGTCTAGCTCACTGGGTGGTGACTGTCGCAGCCCAGCCATGATAGTCTGCATTTGTTCAAAGCCTTTCGCACCGGGACACACGACCGTATCGAGTCGTTCAATATAAAGACCATATTCCTGATACAGTTCGAGCAAACGGTCATAGAGTGTTTTTCCTTGACGTTTTAATTCTGCGGCATATTCGACGAGCGGCAGCGCACCAGTTGCGCCGTCTTTGTCGCGGGCATAATCGCCTTTGAGTAGTCCGTAGCTTTCTTCGGCACCAAGCACAAATACTTCATCGGTTGATTCTTTACTCAGGATAAGCTCTCCGATATATTTAAAGCCAATCAACATATTGCCATAGGTTGTGACGTTATACCTGTCAGCAATCGCATTCATAAGATCGGTCGTCACGATGGTTTTACAGATGTAATGATTCGAGGTTAACGTCCCTTTTTCGTGCAGCTTGCGAAGTGAGTATTCTGTCGCAAGAGCTGCGGATTGATTCCCTGTCAGATATATCGGCTGGTCACCTTGTCGGACGATAACGCCAATGCGGTCGGCGTCCGGGTCATTAGTGACCGCAATATCAGCATTTTCGGCAAGCATTTGAGCAACAGCTCGGTCATTAGCTGATTTTTCCTCGGGATTTGGCTTGCCGTTCTCGATTGTCGGGAAGTTACCATCAGGAACCATTTGATCATGAACGACGGATATATTCGTAAAGCCAGCCTGTTGTAGTGCGGGAAGGACATTCCGTTGTCCAGCACCGTGAAGTGGCGAGTAGACGATATGAACATCGCGCTCGGTGCTTTCAGACTCATTCACCACAGCATTGAGATATAGTGTATCTATTTCTTGACCGATAATAGCAATCCGACCATCCGCGACTGCGGCGTTATAGTCGATCGTCGTAATTTCTTTACCTTCGGCTGCAACCGTAAGTACACCCTTATCATGAGGTGACACAAGTTGCGCACCATCCGACCAATATGCTTTAAAACCATTGTCAGCCGGTGGGTTATGGCTGGCACTAATGACAATGCCGACAGCCGCGCCAAGCTGACGAACAGCAAAACTAAGCTCGGGCGTTGCTCTGTATCCCTCAAACACATACGTTTTAAAGCCATTGGCCGCGCAAACTTGCGCAGTAAAACGTGTCAGTTCGGGTGACGTCAGGCGTGTGTCACAGGCGATAACGACACCCTTTTTGGCGGCTGATTCGTCAAAACTCTTTGCATAGACACATAATGCTTGGGCGGATTCGCCAATTGTGACACGGTTAATCCGGTTCGAACCGACACCCGTCGTGCCGCGCCGTCCGGCGGTACCAAACTCAATTACTTTGAAAAAAGCATCTTCAAGTTGCTGCCAGTCCTCGCTCGCGATAATTTCGAGTAATTCCTCACGGTATTCGCTATATTTTGGTTGCACGAGCCACTGCTGAATGTTGCCTACAGCATCAACGGATAGATATTGGCTTAATATAGTAAGATCAGGCATGAAACCTCCTCATTAGTACGAGTCTTTAGTATAGCAAATTGCTTAACGGACGAGAATAAAGCTATTTTTGCCCTTTTTGACAAGCGCAAGTTCAGTTATCGTGTGGTCGTCAGTACGTTTTTCGCCATTAACCGATACTGCACCGCTTGCGATAAGGCGTTTCGCTTCACCGTTACTCGCACTAGCACCTGATAGTACAAGTGTTTCAACAAGACTCATTCCGGCATTAACAGTAGGTATCTCAGCAGATAGCGCATCCAGGTCATCATTATTCAGATCACTCACACTTGATTCACCAAATAATACACTCGTCACACGCTCAACAGACGCGGTACGATCCACGCCGTGAACAAGTGATGTCACTTCGTGTGCAAGCGTTTTCTGTGCATCGCGAGCACCTGGGTTGGCCTGTTGTTTGGCAGCAAGTTCATCAATTTCCTCACGGGAAAGTAATGTGTAGATTTTTGCGTAGTCGATCACTCCTTCGTCATCAACATTCAACCAAAACTGGTAAAACCGGTAAACACTCGTCTTTTTCGCATCAAGCCAGATCGCACCACCTTCTGATTTACCGAATTTCACGCCAGTTGCTTTATTAATAACCAGTGGTGTAGAGTACACGTCTGCCTGTCCGCCGTCCATACGACGGATAAGGTCGACGCCAGCGAGTGAATTACCCCATTGATCAGCGCCGCAAACCTGTAATGTCACGCCATATTTACGGAATAGGTGAACAAAATCGTAGCCTTGGATGAGCGAGTAGCTAAACTCAGCATAACTAATGCCGCTGCCAGCCTCACCCAGGCGCGACTGGACAAAATCTCGTCCGAGCATCTGACTCATTGGGACGTTTTTACCAACATCACGAAGGAAATCAATGTAGTTAATGCCAGCGAACCAATCGTAGTTATCGACGATAGTAAAATCTTTACCTGCAAATATTTTATTGTATTGGGCAGCAATACCCGCCTTGTTTTTAGCAATTTCATCAAGAGTTTTGAGATTACGTTCGTCTTTTTTGCCATCAGGATCGCCAATAATACCCGTCGCACCACCAACCAGAAGATATGCTTTATGGCCGTAGTCGACAAAATGACGTACCATCATAGCCGCCGCAAAATTGCCAATCGTCATACTATCAGCGCTTGGATCCACCCCCCAATAGAATGAGATAGGAGCACCATCTAGTTCAGTAATGTCAGCGAAGGTCATTTGGTTCACAAAGCCGCGCCAGGTCAATTCTTCGGAAAGTGTCATTCTAACTCCTATCTGTTATCACCTGTTAGTATATCAAAAAATGCACTCATCACGCGAATAAAAGTGCTATAATGGACAGTAATACTGCTTATGGGAAGTAAATATACGTGACCAAAAAATCCACTAAATCACGCAACATGAGCGTGTACTCAAATTTAACTCATAAACGCAAGACGAAAAAAGACAGTGCGGCGCGTAAACGTGCCGAATATTTGGCGACCCTACCGAAACATCCTGTCAAACGAATTCTCTATCGGCTGCATCCAAAGCGCGTGTTTCACTATTGGTTTAGTAAAAAGGGTGCGTTTATGGCACTGAAAATTGTCGGTGTCGGTGTTCTGTTTATCGTACTGGCTGTCGGTGCGTTATTTGCCTACTACCGCAAAGACCTCGACGCTATTCGTCCAGGTGAACTTGCAAAACGAGTCCAAACCACCGTCACGAAATATTATGACCGCAATGACCAGTTACTCTGGGAAGACAAGGGCGATGGTGATTACAAATTGGTTGTCGACGGTAACAATATCAGCAAACTTATGAAAGAAGCAACGGTCGCTATCGAAGACCAAGATTTCTATAAACACGGTGGTATCAGCCCGACGGGCATCCTTCGTTCACTGCTGAATAACGCTAACGGTGGCAGCATTCAGGGCGGTTCGACGCTTACTCAGCAACTTGTCAAACAAGTGTTTTTTGCTGACCAATCATCCGAACGCGGCCTGAGTGGAATTCCGCGTAAAATCAAAGAAATCATTTTGGCTATCGAAGTTGAACGTATGTACGACAAAGATCAAATCCTTGATTTATACCTTAACGAATCGCCTTACGGCGGCCGTCGTAATGGTGTTGAGTCAGGCGCACAGGCATACTTTGGTAAATCATCAAAAGATTTAAACCTTGCCGAAGCTGCGATGCTGGCTGCAATTCCAAACCAACCGGGCTTATATGATCCTTATAGTGAAAATCCGGACAGCCACGTAGCACTTGTCGAGCGACAGCATAAAGTCATCGACAATATGGTGACTCAAGGATATGTCACCCAAAAAGAAGGTGACGATGCAAAAAAATATCCAATCATAGACAGTATTAGACCTGCAAGTGAACAATTCGATGGTATCAAAGCACCTCACTTCGTATTAATGGTGAAGTCTCAGCTTGAAAAAGAACTTGGTATCGCAACCGTCGGTCGTGGTGGGCTCACGGTCAAAACTACGCTAGATATCCGTATCCAAAACAAAGCCGAAGAAGCGATGACCGCCATGTTCGCATCGAATACGCCCGTAAATGCTGGGTTCACCAACGGTGCGGCGACCGTCGAAGACAGCCAAACCGGGCAGATAATTGCTTTAGTCGGTAGTCGTGACTACAAATATCCAGGGTTTGGCCAAAACAACGCCGCAACTGCTTATATTCAACCTGGTTCGACAATAAAACCATTAGTATACGCTCAATTATTCTCACAGCAACCCACCGGCAAACAAAACTACGGCAGCGGCAGTATTTTGGCCGATGCGAATGACTTTTCGAAACAATATGGAGCACCGCTGCGAAACGCCGATGGTAAATTCTTAGGAAACATCAGTGTTCGTAAAAGCTTAGCTTTGTCTCGTAACGTTCCAGCCATCAAAGCAATGTATGTATCTGGCCAAGATGCCACGATGAAAACTATTCGTGACATGGGCGACACTAACTACTGTACGCAAGGCGCGGACGCACAGGCAGGTCTGTCATCCGCCATTGGTGGGTGTGGAACCCGTCAAATCGACCACGTGAACGCGTTTGCATCACTGGCTCGTGGTGGTGTCTATAAACCAACTGCTACTATTTTGGAAGTCAAAAATAGTGGCGGTGAGGTCATTAAAAAATGGAAAGACGAAAGTAAACAAGTTGTTGATCCTCAAGCTGCCTACATTGTTAGCGATATCCTAACTGACGATAATGCCCGTGCGGGCCTCTATGGACGCAACTTCTACGGAATTGTTGTTCCAGGCGTCAAAACCGCAACAAAGACAGGCACGTCAGACAAGGGTGGACAAGCCAAAGACATCTGGAATATGAGTTATAGTCCAGCAATAACTATGGGGGTGTGGCTTGGTAACCCTGACACTCAGATCCTAAAAAACGGTAACTCATCACTGCCTGCGATTATTATCGGTAAAGTCATGGAATACGCACACAAAGACATCTATGCCGCCGAAGGAAAATGGAAAACAGGTGACTGGTTCTCAGCACCAACTGGTATCCAGACAATCAACGGCGAGTTATACCCTGCATGGTACAGCAAAGCCCAATCTCAAACAAATGCGAAAATGACCTTCGATAGGGTCTCGAAAAAGAAAGCGGTCGCCTGTACACCTGACAGCGCAAAGGTTGAAATCGACATCAACAAAATTATTGATCCGATCACCAACAAAGAAGTCATTACGACACCTGATGGCTATGACGCGAACGCTGACGATGACGTGCACCAATGTACGGATATTAAACCAACTGTCACGAACATTAGCGTTGGCAGCAAAGGTTCGGGCACAGGTGGTGCAAACTCATACAAAATAACGGTCACTGTGGCACAGGGCACAAATCCTCTCCAACAAGTTGATGTTAGTGCTGGTGGGTCGGTCATTGCGTCCCTGCCAGCAGGCGCGACCTATGTGACAAGTTACACGGCAACAGCGACCGGAGTCGTCCCTGTATCGGTAACTGTCACCGACACTGCCTACTATACCGGTAGTTCGTCAACTAGTTTCCCGGCAACGTGAAGCGGTGACGGCCATGGCCGAAAACGCTAACTACCGTCAACGACATCTTTGATGATAATAAAATAATTTTGGGGTTGCCCCACCGAATGTCACCCGCGATGAGGGTTTTGAGACTGAGGTATTCTATTCTTGGCTATCAACAAGATTAATCAATGTTGCTTCACGCTGAGCTGATGTTTTGGGTTTGCGAGATGGACGAGAGTTCTGATTCTGATCGCGCTTATCGGAACGTGCTGGTCGAGCTTGACGCGTCGGTGTTGCCGTTCGCTTTTGGTCGCGTTCATCGCTATGGAAAACAACTGGTGGCTGCACTAACTGGGGTTGTTGAGACGCTTTAGGCTCATACTTCTTGGCCTGATGATCGTCACGTGCAGATTTTTGCTTTGGTGACTGGTCGGCTTTCGCTTGCACAATCTTAGCAGGTGTTTGCTGTTTTGTGTCGGCTTTATCAGGTTCGCCCAGACGAGCAAACATCATCTTGCCTGCTGCAGTTTGTAAACTTCGGATAAATTCAATTTCAACAGTACGACCGAGTTGTTTAATAGCATGTTCAACCACAACCATCGTTCCATCAGTCAAGTGACCAACTGCTTGATGTTTGTCTTGGCCTTTTTGCGTCAATTCGAGTAACATACGTTCACCGGGTAGATAAGCCATGCGGAGGCTTTTGGCAAGTTCGTTAACGTTTAATACGGCAATCCCTTCGACCATTGCAACTTTGTTCAAGTTATAGTCGATCGTACAAATACCGGCATTGTGTTTTTTGGCGAGTGTCAGTAGACGCTCATCAACCCCTTCTTCAGCCTTGCTGCCGTCCTGGAGGATCTCTACGCTGACTTCTGGCATTGATTGTAGCTCTTTGACAACGTCCAACCCGTGACGCGCTCTGGTGCGTTTTTCATGATCAGCGTTATCAGCCAGAAATTGCAGTTCGCCGATGACACTGCGAGGAATAACGAGCGTATCGCCAATAAAACCCGACTGGGCAACGGCAATAATACGAGCATCGATCAGAACAGACGTATCGACGAGAATTGGTCGTGATTGTTTACGGTTGATATTCTGGCGAGGTAGTTTAACGACCAAATAGGTGACTTCGACTAAAATTGCAAGTAAAGTAATTGCTAAAAATAATGTAATGTTCAGTGTTTCCATAAGTGTTCCTTCTGACTATTGGAGATAGTCGATGAGTGCTTGACGAAGATCGCCGACTCCTTTGATAAATGAATTTTTTTTGATAGATTTGGGCGCAATCGCCTCTTTAAATCCCAGTTTTTTTGCTTCTGCAATGCGTCGCTCACTACTGGCAACGCTGCGAATTTCGCCGCCTAGGCCGACTTCACCAAAAACCACGATCTCGTCACCGAGTCGCCGTCCGGCTGCCGCACTGGCGATTGCCATACAAATCGCTAAATCTGCAGCAGGATCACTGAGCTTTAAACCACCAACGACATTAATATAGATGTCTTTGTCCGATAAATTCAGTTTTGTTCGTCGCTCGAGAACAGCGATCAACAGATTGAGACGATTTAAATCAAATCCACTGGCAGTACGTTTAGGATACCCGAAATTGGTCGGATTGACAAGTGCCTGTATTTCGACCAGTAGCGGACGTGTTCCTTCCAGTGTCGCAAGTACGACAGATCCGTCTGAATTTTGACGTTCCGCAAGTAATGCTGCCGACGGATTAGTGACGAGTTTCAAACCAGATTCGTCCATTTCAAAAATCGCTGCTTCGGCGGTTGATCCAAATCGGTTTTTAATTGCACGAACGACCTTAAATCCACCGTACCGATCGCCTTCAAATTGCAACACAACGTCAACCAGATGTTCGAGTACTTTTGGACCAGCAATACTACCTTCTTTGGTGACATGACCGACAAGTACCACGGCCGCACCGGATTCTTTGGCGGCGCGAATAATCACATTGCTACTGTTTGTAATTTGACTCACCGTACCCGGTGCTGATGTAATCTCGTCCAGACTAAGTGTTTGAATCGAATCAATAATGACCAGCCGGTATACACCTGACCGAATCGTTGCCGCGATATCATCTGCACTTGTACTGGCGACAAAACTAAGTGCTTCGCTTTTATTCGCGCCTAATCGCTCGGCCCGCAGCTTCACCTGCGACGCCGACTCTTCGCCACTGGCATACAGAACAGGTGTCGATGCCGCGATATGAGCACTCATCTGTAGTAGCAACGTGCTTTTACCGATACCTGGCTGTCCTGCCATCAAAATAACTCCCCCGGGCAAAATACCGCCTCCCAGCACATCATCGAGGTCAATAAAGCCTGTTCCCAGTCGTGCAACCGAATCTTCCAGTGATATCGACTGCATTGTCTGTGGATTCAGAATTTTACCGCTGCTTGCACCGCGGGCGACAACCGACTTACCGCTAGAAACGGCTTGTTCGACGAGGGAATTCCATTCGCCACAATTATCACACTTGCCTGTCCATTTAGGATAGTTAGCGCCACAATTCTGACAGATAAACAGAGATTTTGATTTTACCATTATAGGTAGTATACCTGAATTACAGACTTGGCGCTGGCGCAAGTGTGCTATCAATACTCCGATTTAATGCGGCAGCCTCAGTCGAAATTGACTCAAGCTCTTTACGCTGCGATTCATAGCTTGCCAGATCGCTTGAAATACTACGACGGGTCGCATCGAGCGTTAATGCCCTATCCGAAAGCACCGATCGTTCAGCAGCAAACTCCGACTGTGACGAAAACCCACCATTTTTTGCCCGAGCATTAAAGGTAACGATGTCTTGGTTAAGAACTTTAACATTGGCATTATATTGAGCAGTCTCGGTTTCTATCTTGATAGCCAAGAGCTTTAGACTAGCGGATAACATGTTCGTTTTCGTTTCTATCTCTTTAAACACAGCCGAGTATGCGGCGTACCGAGCGAATACCTTGTGACGATCGGTAAAATAACGCTGGTAGTACGTTTCAAGTTCTGGACTAACGATATCGACCTCTGTTCCAATGATTGAATGGAGTTCGTTTTCGCGCTCCCCTGGTTCGGTTCGTGCGTAAAACGCAATTCGATCAGCAAATTTTTGATCATCTTTTAGCTTATTATATTCAGTATCAAGAAGTTCGTTTACTCGCTTTTTATCACTGTCACTCAGCCGTTTGTATGCGGCATGAAGCATTTCATGCGCTGCTGTTACTTCTTTGATGCCACTTAATCTAGGGTTGGTGACGTCATAGACGTAAATACGATCCCCGTTGTAACAGCCTAAAATCGCGGTTGACTGTTCAGTACGTCCACATAGGTCATTAAATCGCTGTGTACTTTCGATACTCGGCTGGCTGGCATAATAAATAAACGTACCATTACTGCTCAGTGACACGCCGCTTGCAAGGCTCCTCACTTCAGTGCTGGGTTTAAACTGCCAGACGCTAATCTGGTCAATCACCCACTGGCGATTTAAAAACAACGTGCCGGCAGCAGCTGCAAATATCGCAAGGATAATCAGAGAAACAATACTAGACTTCGTGGGTGACATCTACCGTAATTTCGCCTTTTTTCGCCCCAATCGTTAGGACACTACCTTTTTCATACTCACCGGACAATATGCCATCCGCCAGTCGGTGCTCTAGTTCATCCTGGATGGCTCGACGGAGTGGCCTGGCACCAAATTTTTCGTCGTAGCCTTTATCGATGAGGAGTTTTTTCGCAGATGATTTAATAACCAGGTGCATTCCTTTGCGGACCAATCGTGTCTGCAGCTCGTCGATAAGGTTATCAAAAATACGACCTACTTCTGGACGAGTCAATGCGCGGAATGTCAGAACGGCATCGAAACGGTTAATCAGTTCTGGACGCATCATGCCGCTCAGTGCTTTATTCGCTGCTTCCTCGTTATCTGCGTGGGCAAGATCAAGTTTCTTTTCGTCTTTTTTCGTCACCGCATGGAACCCAAGGCTTGATTCCTTCATCATGCGTTCCGCACCAAGGTTACTCGTCAAAATAACAATCGTATTGCTAAAGTTAACGTGTCGGCCTTTGGCGTCGGTCATTTTGCCATCTTCGAGTAATTGCAGCAGAAGTTGGAATACATCCGGGTGAGCTTTTTCTATTTCGTCAAACAACACGACGCTATAGGGCTGACGACGGATCTTGTCGGTCAATTGACCACCGTCTTCGTAACCAACGTATCCGGCTGGTGCACCGAGCAAACGACTGGTGTTATGTTTCTCGCCAAACTCGCTCATATCGATTTTTATCAACGCATCGTCGCTTCCAAACACTTCGCGCGCCAGTACTCTGGCGAGTTCTGTTTTCCCAACCCCAGTTGGACCCATAAATACGAATGATCCGATCGGTCGTTTTTGACTGGTAACACCGCTTCGACTGCGACGAATAGCTCGTGCAACTTTTTCAACGGCTTCTTTTTGACCAATAATGTATTTACCGAGGTGTTTTTCAAGATTACGAAGCAGTTTTGCTTCAGACTTTTGAATACGCTTTACAGGAATACCCGTCATTGTCGCTACCGCCTGCGCAACGTCATCTGTTGTGACTGTCACCGGTTCTTTTTCTTCGGCACGCTGCGCAATATCATTGATCTTGTCATTGATCTGACTAATGCGTGTTTTGTAGAGCGCCGCTCGCTCGTAATCTTCGGACGTGACTGCGTCTTCCATTTTTTCATTCAAATTATTAAGTTGACGAGTGAGATCACGTAATTTACTTGGTTGACGACCAGATTTAACGCGGATTAACGCTGCCGCTTCATCAATCACATCGATCGCCTTGTCGGGCATAAACCGTTCGCTGACATAGCGATCGGCCATATACGCGGCATCTTCAAGGACATCGTCCGTCAGTGTTACTCCGTGGTGATTTTCGTAATAGGTACGAAGGCCTTTCAGGATTGCAATCGTTTCTTTCATTGTTGGTTCGGGGACGACGATCGTCTGGAAACGACGTTCGAGCGCACTGTCTTTTTCGATATGTTTACGGTATTCTTCCAGTGTTGTCGCACCGATCATATGTAAATCGCCGCGCGCAAGTGCCGGTTTTAACATATTGGCAGCATCGAGTGCGCCTTCGGCAGCACCAGCACCCACTAACAGATGTAGTTCATCGATAAAAATAATGATATTATTCTGTTCTTTCAGCTCAGTAATGACTTTTTTGAGTCGCTCTTCGAATTCACCACGATATTTTGTTCCAGCAATCATCGCTGCAAGATCAAGTTGAATTAATCGCTTATCAAGCAAATGATCGGGTACATCTTCGCTCACGATACGTTGTGCGAGACCTTCGACAATCGCTGTTTTACCAACCCCAGGCTCACCGATTAGTACTGGGTTATTCTTAGTACGGCGACTGATGATTGTGACCATACGTTCCACTTGCGCTTCACGCCCAACAACGGGATCAAGTCCACCCCGACGCGCGAGTGCTGTCAGGTCGGTTCCAAATACCTCAAGTGCACCACCACGACCGGCTTTTTTCTTGGTTTTCTGCGCCCCGTCAACATCAGCTTCTTGATAGTGACTGTGTTCACGATCAAAGAACTCTTCGAGTTCACTGGTGAGTTCAAGGAGGTTAACGTTCATATCGCGTAGTAATACTGTCGCGCGCGCGTTTTTCTGACTCAAAATACTATACAGAATATGTTCAGTCCCAAGATAATCCTGGCTGAATTCCTGGGCAATATCCCAGCTCATCTTGAGCGTCAGTTTGGCAGTTTCAGAAAGTCCCTTGGCACCCGTACTCACGATCAATGTCCGCGGAGTAAGATTGAGTGCCATTTCGGCTCGGTCAAGCGTCACGCCAGCATCGGCAAGTAATTTGGCACCGACGGACGATCCCTGCGCAAGAACGCCAAGTAATAGATGTTCGGTGCCGATATATGCGCTGCCATAGCCACGCGCAATAGCATCAGCGTGCTGCAAGCTTGTGCGAGCATTGTCCGTTAAATGAGATACGAATTCCGCGAAATCATCTGCCATAACTTTATTATCAGTCCTCCGTGAGTGTAGCGCAAGCGTTTTATCATTATTTACTTGCTTACTGTATTCTATTATAAATAAAACTAGCACTCGGGTCAAGCGAGTGCTAGTTTTATTTTGTAAATTAGGCAAACTACGCTATTGTTTTTTTGCCTGATACTACCTTTAGCACCCACAGCGCGATGACCGCACCCAGTAGGGCGACCAAAAAGCTCGTAAAGTTAAATCCTGTCACACCTGATCCCCCGAACAGACTCATGACGAATCCTCCTACGAATGCACCGATGATACCAACGACGATATTACCGATAACGCCTTGCTGAGCGTTACTCCCCATAATCATCGAGGCTACCCAGCCTGCCAGTCCTCCTAATATAATCCATCCGATAATGTTCATTGCGTCCATTATGCACCTCCTTTGGATTTACTATTTGTACTTCCATTATACACCTACTAAAAAATAAATACCAAAATATCTTGTCTCAAAACAACACTTCACACAGGATGGAGAAATCATTTACTCTGTTACATTGATTGTCATCGTGTCTTCGGCATGATCGTGATTATGGATCTGCTTGACACCTGTGTGTAACAAAACGACAACGACGTCTTTGCCTGGACCAAATGCAGACATACGCAGGTCGGGATCGTGCGTGTGGTGTTCGTGAGTCCCCGTGGCGAGTTCGAGATCAACCGATGATGTATTACGTATTGTGATCGTATCGCCTGATTTGACAGTGGTACTGCTGGGGTCAAATCCTTTATTCGTATAGACGATAGTTATTTTGCTGTTTTTAGCATCACCTTTGACGTACGTCTCTTGATGTTCATCGCTATCCGGATGTGTAACAACCTCTTTTATGACCGTCTGATCAGTCGTCGACGCGTTCACCGCCAACCAAATACCCGTAACTGCCAATACGACCACTGCGACAGCACCGACAATAAATTCTTTTTTCATGCCCACCCTTTTTACATATACTAATTTCTTTTATTTTAGCACGAAAAGAAGGCCCGTAGGCCCTCTGTTTCGTTCACCGATATCCTTTTACTGAGTCATGCTCAGTAAAGTCCAGGTACCACCGTGATTATCGCTTCGGAGTCGAAAATCACAGCTGCCGTCACTCATCGTCAATATCTGGGCGATGTGTTCGCCGCTACGAATGACAGTGCGAAGGCCAGCGTCCAGGAATCGATAGCTTTTGCCACCGTATTCCATGCGGCGTGGATACACGCGAAGATCGCGTCCGAATCCGAGTGCCGTGACGTCTACTGGTCGGTTGATTGTTGTTGCTGTTTTCATATCCTGTACTCCCTTGATAGATAAAATGGTTTATTTTTTGTAAACAAAAAACTGACAACAAGAATAAGTGTGCCAGCCGCGGAATTAAGGGTTATGCTACGAGGAGACAGATGTTCACCGCCATGAAATCTGCTGTATCACCTGAAGTAGCGATTGAATATGAAGCCTGACAGGGACGCTTTATCACCAAGATGATAGGTGTGTATACCGGCTTTAGTTTTAAAAAAGGTCTGCAGGTTGAAAGGTTCTCCACCAGTACTCACATGACCTTATCTAGTATACGCTTTGTATCCATATTGCCGTCAATAGCACGAGCGTTTTTTACAATAAATTCATGACTCTTGGTTGCCCCCGATCTTCACGACCAAGGGCAACCACGAGACAACTAGTTGATGCTGACGCGACTACCTGTTGCGATAGCCCCGAACTCCTGGCCGACCTCCTCGTTGTCCATGACGAGCAAAAGAAGCTCGAGCATGCGCTTAGAGAAGTTGCGCAGTTCTGCCTTCAACGCACCAATGCGCACCACCTCGCCTTCGACCTCCAGCATGCCGGTCCTCGCCAGCGCAATGAGTAGCTGGTCAAGCTCGCCGACGTCCGGCATCCTGACGACCTGAAAGCGAGTGAGATTCCCGCAAACTGCGTTGTCATCCGGGTACGACACGATGCAGTAACATAATACGCCTTTGCTGTAAAGTCAATTATATGGATATAGACAACATCTAATAGCAAGGACTGTTATACTACACACTATGCTCGACCATCATATTGGCAAATCAATCGTTTATCATCTCGCCTTCGCTGACAGTATGCGCTTTAGTGAGCTACAGCCTGATGATATTGATAGTAAACTCTTCACCTACCATCTCAAAAAAGTCATCCAAGAAGGCTATGTTATAAAAACCGACGAAGGGCACTATGCGCTGACACCCGAAGGTCGACGCGTCGGTAAGGGTGCATTAAAAAAGCAGAGTCGTCTTATTGACCGCGCGTATTCGGTATTGTTATTGGTCATCCGACGCCAATCAGATGGGGCTTGGCTACTTTATAAGCGCCATACACATCCACTCCTTGGGTTATCTGGTTTTATGCATGCACAGCCAACCGCCCAAACCGATGTCGTACAAACCGCGCATGATGAGTGCCTGACAAAAACAGGACTATCGGGTGATTTTACAGTCAAAGGTAGTGGGTATTTCCGAGTGTATCGTGGCGACGAACTTGAAAGCTTTACTCACTTTACCCTTCTTGGGTGTGATGACATCGGAGGTGATCTTGTGGCTGATACCGAACTAGCCGACTACTACTGGGAAAAATCTCCTGACTTTTCAGCTGAGGGGATGCTTCCTAATATGAGTTTGTTGGCAGAATTATACGGCAAAAACTCGCCGTTTTTCGTTGAAAAGACATTCGTTCTCTAGGCGGCGTCACGAACTTCTGTAATTGCGCGTTCATATGCGTCATATGCACCGTTAGGTGCGTGTCGTCGCCAATAAATTGCAGTTGGACTATCTGGATCAGCAAACTGAGCAATCGATGGATGAGATCCGATTTGTTGACCGATAATCCGTGATAATTCAAGCGTTTCGAGTGATTGATCGCGCGCGATAACCTGTGTATCAAATGCACTGAGCGACAACGGTGCATTCCCTAGTCGTACGCAGGCAAGTTGCAATGAAACATTCCCCATATGCCTTCCGATGAATCGTTTTGCCCTTACTGTCGGGGCTCTATCTATTGTCGAACGAACATATATGTTGGCTAATTCAGCCGCGTGCACCAATCCCTTTTTGGCTTTTATAAAAAGGCCTTCACGAGTTTCACGCCAATCATCATCCTCTGTTGCGAGTGTTGGGAGTTCAAGTCGACGGCGCATCACATCGGCGCCACGTCCATAACTATACCAGCTAGTATTCATTCCACTCACGGCAACCATACTTGTCGCAAAGTCAACGTCTTCAGCCGATTCGACATGATCAAGGATATGACTAGCGACAGCTAACCCGTCACGCTGCTGTTCAGCCAGAACCGTCCCCGACGGTAAGTTGTGGCGTCTTTCTATTTCATCAGATCGACGAGCCTTAGGTGGTACATAATGCTGATCAGTTAAATGGCGGGTAGGTAAATCAAATATGTTGTATGGTTGCTTATTCATGTATCTAGTATGAAATGGCAATTAAAACATTACAGTGAATAGTTTTTCACTAAAAATCCACCCCTGATAACGGAGTGGATGATTAGCAAATAGAACGAATCTATTCGTTGCTTGATTCTTCGACCGCGTTTAACAGATCGTCTTCGATATTCTTGCGAGGTTTTGATTCAGCAGCAGGTTTGTCTGCAGGTTTTGTCGCTGTTTCGATATCCAGCTCATACCCTGACAAACGGCTGGCAAGTCGGACGTTCTGACCACCACGACCGATAGCAATTGATTGCTGGTCTTCGGCGACATACACAGTTGCACGTTTTTTCTCTTCGTCGATCTCGACTTTGACCACTTCAGCTGGGCTAAGGGCGTTTTTGATGAACTGTTCACTATTTGCGTCAAACGTAATGATGTCGATTTTTTCCTGATCACCAATTTCGTTCATGACCGCCTGGACTCGTGTTCCATGACCACCGACAAATGTCCCAACTGGGTCAACGCCTGGAACAGTACTCGCAACAGCAAGTTTCGTACGGCGACCAGCTTCGCGGGCGATAGCTTTGATTTCGACGGCACCAGTTTCCATTTCAGGAACTTCCTGGCGGAACAAGAATTCAACAAAAGCTTCGTTACCACGGCTCAAAATCAGCTGTGGTCCACGGTTATCACGTTCGATATCTTTGATAAATACCTTGATACGGCTCCCGATGCTATAAAATTCGCCTTGAATTTGTTCAGACTGAGGAATAATTCCTGTTGCTTTACCTAGTTCCACTCGGACAACACGCGGTTCAACACGCTGGACAGTACCGGTGACGATAGTCCCAATTTTGTCTTCGTATTCTTCGAGTACGACTTCGCGTTCTGCTTCACGCAGACGCTGCAACACGACTTGTTTTGCCGTTTGTGCGGCAACACGACCAAAACTAATGACTTCGTGTTTTTCTTCGATCACATCACCGATGACGGCGTCTTTTTTGACTTTTTTCGCGTCATCCAGGCTGATTTCAACCGCGTCTGATCCAACTTCTTCGACAACTTCGCGAGATACAAATACGTTGGCTGTTCCGTCGTTCACGTTTAGTTCGGCACGAACCTCCTGATCACGCTCACCATTATCACGGCGCCATGCAGCAGCAATCGCCTGTTCGATGACAGACAAAACGACTTCTTCGGGCAAGTTTTTCTCTTCGGCGATTGTTCGAACCGCGAGAGTAAGTTGTTTGATGTTGATATCTTCCATGATTGTTTCTCCTTATTCTATGAAAAAATCCGACCTGCTGGCCGGAATGTACTGCGTGTATTATAGCACTGCGCGTTTAGGTATTGCAAGTACTATCGACAATCGTTACGTAGTTGTAAGCATGCTAATCCTTACTTTTCCAAAGTAACAAACTCTTTGTTCCTTTTGGCAGCAAAAGGAACATAAAACTGCTGGTCGGCTTCACGACGCCGAGAAGTATCTGAATAAAACAGCAGTCGCTGCGGAACGACCCCTGAAGGGGATCGGTCCATTACTATTTCTTTAGTTGTTTGTAATGGACACGTCCTCGCGAATTACTCTACTGTTTGTATCCAGCTTCTTCTCGGGTCGCTGCAGATGACCAGGCCCACCGCGCGAGTCACTTGTTTTTACACCGGACCGTAGCCCCGGGGTCTGGGGTATCTGGACCGACCCAAGAAGCGACAGTGCGGTTTCAAGGAATAATGTGCGAGGACGTGTCATTTTTAAACAGTTAAAGAAATGAAAAATGACCACCCGGAGGGTGTTTCGCAGTGCCCTTGAAACCGGACAGACGAATCTTGGCGACGGGAAGCAACCCCAGGAGTCTTTGCTTCTTTCGTCGGTACGAAAGAAGCCGTTTTGTTACTTTGAGGGATCAAAGTAAGGATTAACCTCTGACATGTCAAAAGAACAGAGTAAGCCAGATATTTATTAAGCTTGCATTACTGCGTATGTAGTAGTTTAATACATTTTAGAGCTTTGATTAAGAACAGGGTAGCAACCCTGTGTCGGAGCTAGAACGGGAGCAATATGGCTACCGCAGTGCATGATTTTAAGGGTCCTCTCGCTCAGATCAGAGCGAGAGAAATGTTCCGACGGTTTGAAAAGAGGACGGAGGGATTCACAGTCTCTTGGGAACGTGCCTCATGGCGGTCACCACGCTCATGGTTCTCCGCTAGGATCGAAGCGAACTTTCCGGATCTTCCGGCGAGAAACTTCCGTGTGTTCCAGAGGGACTTGGGCAAGATTCATTGCCGTCGTCACTTCTTCATTGGTCCGGTTTTCTGGTGGACGATGTACTACAACTAGCTTGTCCTGAAGTTGAGCATACGAAGCTGATTCGTACAAACGCTCCTTTTGGGCGGGCTCTTCTTCTTTTTTTGAGTAGTGAATATATTTTAATTAATCCTTTCTTTTGCCTTGTCAAAAGAAAGGATTAACTGAGGATACACTTACGACTCAGAAAAAAGAAGAGCCCGCCCTGAATGAGCGTTGGTATGGTCCACGAAACGCTTAAACATTAGCCCTGCCCTGAAATGAGCCAACGGTCCGACAAAGCTATGAATAGCAGTTGCCATAAACACTCCATTTTAACCCTGATACAAGACGGATGTCTTGATTCGATCAAGATTTTGATGATTATTAAATCAACATTTTGAAATTATTGCAAACATAAACATCAAACTATGAAAACAAATGAAATCGGCGTCCCCGTGATGGGAACGCCGTTTTCACCTTACTTTTTCTACTACGAACGCAGATCTATCTGCGTGGTGTACTGTGATGCGGAGAACGTCTGCGACGTTTCGCCTTTTTGGCAGAACGCATCTTTTTCTGATCTCGCCGGATCTTTTCGTCATCACTGACGACGTTCCCCAGGAGGATTTCGGCCTTTGGAGCCTGGTAGTCGACAATCGACTGCCAGAACTTCACGGACCAGCGATGAGCACCGAGTGCGACCGTGCCGCCGACGCAGTACGCCAGAATATCGAGCCAGTCGAAGTTACCAACGAACAGTTGCTTAGTGTCGACTCGATCACCAGCAGATCTGAACAGGATACCGACGAAAACCTCGTAGCACACCGCCAAACCGATCGCGATACACGTCGTCCTGAACACATTCTTGGCCACTCGCAACTTGTGCATGGCGACCGTGATCTGTTCGGACCGACTGTGTTTCAGGACCCTCCCGTGGACGCTCAGCATGAAGCCGATGAACGCAGGAAATCCGAAATCTGACAAATGCCAGCGGAGGAACTGCGGACCCAGAATCAGCATCTTGAACCCATTGCCGACGACATACATCGACGCGACGAGTGAAGCGATCCAGAAACCTCTGGATTCGTACTTACCTCGCAAAATCTTGTAGATCGACACGAGGGCCCAGGTTCCTCCGACGGGCAAGTAGCCGTAGCCGAGGAAACCAAACCATCCGAAACTCAGCATGATGTTCTCTCTTGTAGTAGATGTTAAGGTGGAGTTAAATATTAGCACATTAGTGCCGATTGTCAATACATAGACCTCTAAAGAAATGACAGTGGCCCGCCAGAATCACCTAAAATATCCTGTCGTTTACGTTTCAGATCATCAGCCTGTTCACGCAACCTCTGTTCTTCATTTGCTAGATGCTCAGCTTCTTGCTCAGCCTGCTGTACTTCGTGATCTATGGCGATTGCCTGTGCATCTAAACTATCCGCTGCTGCGTTCATACTGTTTGCTTGTTCTGTATTAGTCTGCGCCTGATCATCGGCACTCGCGTTCGTTGCAGCACGTTCATAGTCTGCTGCCTGCTGTCGTTTATCTGCCGCTTCTTTACGAATTGTATCTGCTCGCATTCGTTGTTGTGATGCACCCATACTACTACCTCCTTGTTTATTCTATTTTACACCCACTATTTCCTGTTAAGATAGTAGTATGTTAACAATCCTGCTTCATTCGTCCAAAACCATGCAGAAAAATCAGTCTACGACCGTGCCCTATCAACAACCACAACTTCTAGGTCATAGCCAAGAATTAGCAACCTATCTACAAACACTATCCGTTGCACAAATAGGTAAAACCATGCAGTTATCACCCGTTATGGCGCTTAAAACCCAGGAACTTATCCATGAATGGACACCAGCAGTTGATCACCAATTACCTGCTATCGACGCATTCTTAGGTGATATTTATAGCGGCCTGCAAACACAATCGTTTAACGACGATGACCGAGCGTATGCCAACGACCACCTGTTTATCCTGTCTGGACTATATGGTATATTGCGTGCACTGGACAGCATTACTCCGTACCGACTCGAAATGGGCTATCGTTTGCCGGACGATAGGTATAAAAATCTGTACGAGTTTTGGGGATCGTCCATTGCTCAGCAGATTCCGACCAATAACGATATTATTAACCTTTCGGCAATTGAATATACTAAATCAATATCTTCGTACCCCCCAGATGTACGGGTGATTACGCCAAAATTCCTCACCCTCGACCCGCGTACGAATGAACCCAAATTCGTTGTTGTCCATGCCAAAATAGCCCGCGGCGCATTCGCACACTGGCTGATAAAGCGTCGTATTCAAACCGTCGATGAGATTACCCAGTTTGCCGATCTAGGATATCAGTATTACCCCGAACTCAGTACACTGTTCGAACCTGTGTTCGCATGCCGGACATTTGATGGTATTGGACTGAGTGTGCGACTGACGTAACACCCCTTAGTATCTTCGCATGGCTTTAGGCACTAACATCTTATTCTATTTACAAAACATAGTTGATTTTTGTACAATAAGTATGTGAAAGAAATTTGGTTTGATAAACGTACAGGTGACAAGTTGATTGGTGATGCTGCGATTGCTCAGCGACTCGAAGAGTCAGGACCGGGTGACCTCGTTTCTATTCAAGATGTCGCATTATCACCAGATATTACTCCCGACACAAAACGTGTCAAACGCTTAAATGATCGCGAATGGGACAAAGATGACTATCTAACGTATGGGAAGCACATTATTAGCGTACTTGCCGATGATCCACGATTTGACAGACTCAAACGCGTACACATAGACCGACTAAGCACATTTGGATACGGTCGTAGTCGATTTGGAATCAAATTAATGTTTGGCAATAACTTCTCCGACTACCTTGCCGAACTTGGCGAACCGAGTCCTGATCAAGATCCTTACGAACACTGGTCTCGTAAGCAATTTGCCGCCTACGCACTTGAACAAGCCGAACGGCTCAAACACAGACCGACTGGTGACGATTACACTGCCGCTCATCATGACGGTTACGGGCCCAGCCCGTGGCACATGGCTAAACATGCCGGTCATCCAAACGAAGTCAACGAATTAATCGGCTATCCAAGTATTTATTACTGGGAAGAGGAAGACTTCATTGCTTGGGGGGCACGTGTCATGCATGTCAACAACGGTATGCCGCTCACCAGACGCATGCTTGCAATTCTCTCTGGACGCGAGCGCGGACCCGGATTTTCGACTGCCAGAGACCATTTCGGCACATTATCGAGACTCCAAGAACTCGCGACTGAACGATACACTACCGATCCTCTCAGTGTGCAAAAACGCGAGCAAATAGCACGTTCAAGATTAAATAATCTAGCATCAAAAAATCTCGTTAACGGGTGGGTAGTAAAACATTTAAACGGGATGAGTATCGCAAGCTTCATCGCGAAGATTGATATATCGTATGACCTATTACCCACGACTGACGAACAAGAATACCAGTACATTGGACTCGCAGGCACGGATGAGTACGTCGCAGATCTCATCCAACGTCGTCCCGATCTCGATCTTGAAGAAATACAACTGAGCGCCATCGCTACTCATCATATCGACGACATCTGGCAGCTTTCCCGCAGATGGGATCGCCACCTTAAGGTCACCACCGATGATCTGGGTTACACGCGTAAGGGTAATTTAGACAGGTATACGTCGCCGGGCACAGGGGGGCAAAATGCTCTCGCCGCACATGCCATTGCACATTCATTATAGATCTTACTAGCAAAATAATTGAAACTTTACTAATTTGCTATTCACATGACGAACATTATAGTTCAGAAACACCCGTAAGTTCTTCAAACTGTGCAGTCATTGTTGGGTTATCACGCGTCAACTTTTTTACTGTCAGCTCATCGGCTTTGTTGTTTGCAATCCGTAGATTATCTTCGGATCGTAGCAGGTTTTCTTTCGTTTTTTGCAACTGAACGATAGATTTATCGATACTTTCAATTGCGGTATGGAATTTCTCTGATGCCAGACGATAATTGCGGCCAAACGAATCACGAAAATCATTCAGTTGGTATTCGAAATTCGTGACGTCAATGTTTTGGGCTTTAACCAGCGCCAGTTCTGATTTATACTCCATTGAATTAAGCGCCGCGTTACGCAGTAGTGTAATGATCGGGATGAAAAATTGCGGGCGAATCACGTACATCTTTGGATGTTTGTGCGATACATCGACAATACCACTGTTATATAGTTCGCTGTCCGATTCAAGTAGTGTAACGAGTACGGCATATTCGCACTTTTTTTCGGTGCGGTCTTTGTCCAGTTCGCGCAGGAAATCTTCATTTTTCTTTTTAGTGGCAGTTTCATCGCCCTCGTTCTTCATTTCGAACATGATCGATATGATCTCGTTACCCGCCTGGTCAGTTTCACGGTAGATATAATCACCTTTACTACCGGTTTTTGCATCGTTATCTTTTTCGAAATAAGCATTCGGAAACGCCGTGGCCCGAAGTTTATTAAATTCGGTTTCACAGTGTAATTCCAGTGATTCACCAACCATTTTCGTCGACAGTTTGGCTTTCATGTCTTTGTAATAGGCAATCATCTCGTCTTTGCCCTTCAGCTCGCTTTCGTATTTGTCTTTGAGTGACGATTCCAGTAACTGCTTTTCAGTATCACGGGTTTTGAGTTCGTTTGCTAGCGTATCGCGTTCTTTTTCAACCTTATTGACCGCTTCGGTGAGGGCAAGCTTTTTTTCGGTTTCGGTATTTTCGAGCTTTGACTGCAGCCTGGCTAGCTCGGCGTCTTTGACTGCCTGTAGTTCCTGTATATCAGCCGCACGCCTAGCGGTTAGCTTTGCTACTTCGGCATCTTTTTCAGCACGTAGCGTTGCCAGCTCAGTGTCACGCCTCGCAATATCAGCCTGTAGCTGGTTCTTAGTATTTGCCTCAGCCAGTTTAATAGCACTCTCTTTATCGCGCTCGAACATTTCGACGCGTTCATGCAGCG
Source organism: Saccharimonadales bacterium (SeqCode) (assembly GCA_038319685.1). Classification (GTDB taxonomy): domain Bacteria; phylum Patescibacteriota; class Saccharimonadia; order Saccharimonadales; family Saccharimonadaceae; genus UBA6022. The sequence goes on along the minus strand of JBBQDN010000003.1, from coordinate 101,826 downwards.
CTTGTTCAAACTCATGGTCACGAACTTGCTTCACAATATCAGCAAAACCAGCTTCATCAACTTTAAAGGCTTTTTTACAATGTGGGCAAATAATTTCGTTCATTGTATCTATTATAGTACGTAAAACTACAGTTTGACGATAAGTGTTTTTATCATCCCATGCATATATGTATTGTCAGTATGTAGCGCTTCTTGAGACGCGATAATATTCTCATCAAAACTCATTCTTGACCATTCAATGTCATATCCATATTTAAGTGCTAATAAACGAAGATACGTGCGTATTGCTCGCCCGTTTCCTTCACGGAATGGATGGATAGCATTTAGTTCAGCATAGTAATGAGTAATTGCAGTCGTGAATATCTCCACGTCATCACTGTTGAACCTTGCATCGCTTTCAATCGTATCTAAAAGTTCATTAAGCGACTGTTGTATATAGGTCGCATGCGCAAAATACGACCAATCCTTACTGATGTCATGTGTACGAATTTTACCTGCCCAATTGTATATGTCACGGAATATCTCATTGTGAATATCACAGAGTAAATCTGCATTAAATACTAACTTATCAACCCTTGAACCATTTGTTAGCGTCAGGATAGTTATATACGTAATTTCTGCCTCAGCCTTTGCTAATTGAAATTGCGTTTTTGCACCAACCTTATTCCGTAGTATGCCAGTTTTCTTGTCGACATAGGGATCTTCGGTGGTATCGTACGGCACATACTAGCTGTGGTTTTTCGCTTTTACTTCACGGATAATAGACGTGTGTAGTTCTTTTTTTGTTATCTTACCTTTGATATATTTTTCAACTTGTTTTTGTGTTTTGACACTTGGTTTTAAACCTTCAGCGCGCAAAGATCCGAACGCAGCCGCAGCAGATCGTTTTTTCATACTTACACTAAGCATATTCATACTCTTATTATAGCAGTTATGCTATAGCAATGCTAGTAGTCTGACTACTGTTAAACATCAAAATACCCGCTCATGATGAGCGGGTATTTAGTTACTGCACAAAGGTACGAAGCATTATCATGAGAATGCTTATCACTCAGTTCAGCCTGTACAGTGACTGAAACAATCATTTTTCTGTTCGAAGAGTTGAATCATCTATCTGTTACGATTCATGCGCCACGGCCTCTATGTGCCTTAACTGGTCAGATGAACGCCCGTTTACGGGGTAGAGTTCTGTAGTATCTTGTGCGTATTTGCGAGAAATACGAGAGAGAAAAGGTTGTTACTCTCAATATAGCATTCTTTTTATGTTTTGTCAATCGTAGCGTCACGTCCTTATCAGCCGCAGATGGTTCTATGTTTCCACTCGGATGATTATGCGCCACAATTATACTCGCTGCGCGGTCAGTGATGGCGTCAGCAAAGACCTCGCGAGGATGAACAAGTGATGATGTGAGTATGCCAATGGTAATAATTCGCTTTGCAATCAATCGATTAGCACCGTCAAGCGTCAGACAAACAAAGTATTCTTGTTTTTTATCACGGATATCCGCTAGTTGTTCAACTGCTTTTTCTGGTGAGTCAATAATCGGACGGTCGGGATCGATGAGATAGCGTTTTGATAGCTCAAGCGCCGCAAGTAGTTCGGTAATTTTTGCCGGGCCCATGCCGCCAACTTCACTCAGATGATCGTAGGTAATATCCGCGCCGTGTTTTTGCAGTTGCGCTAATGTCGATTTGGCGATTTTAGACACATCCGCCTGCGCATTACCGCTACCGATAAGCGCCTGGAGTAGTTCAAAATCAGAAAGCGCAGCCGGACCCTTCGCCTGCAATTTCTCGCGGGGACGATCTAGCTTAAATTTATCTGACATTTTGGTCATACTTTATTTTAGCATGAGATAATTGCATAGAAATTAAAAACTTCCAGCATTTGTTCCCGACAGCCCCAGCGTCAAGTGTGTATGTATGAATTATGTAGTGATGATAGGCTCTAGCTTGTGGAGCCGAACATCGAGACCGTGAAGTGTGAAAAGCACATGATCACCTTCGGGCAATTCGTACTCAGTTTCAATCTCACCATTATCACTAACGATCGATATTTCTGTCAAAACAACGTTTAAACCAATAGGAAGTGCTTCGTTAACACCTTCGTCAATCTGCGTATAGAACGGATATAGTGCGATTCCCTGATAACGACCACGAACAATATCACCTTCCCGAATAATATATGCCTCACCGTCATGAACCATATACGCCACACCCGTAAGTTGTATCCGGTTGTCTTTATAGAGGTTCATTTGTGCTTCATCTTTGGCAATCAATCGCTCTAGATTGGCAACGTGCGCCCGAAATGCAACATCATTTGATGTATCTATCTCGCCGTACAGCATGGTGAGATTTTTAAGATGATCAAAAAACCCATCAATAAGTCGTCGCCGTTCTTCATCAAAATTTATTGGTAACCATGAATTACCTTCACTATCAATTGCTTGTTCTGGAATATCAAAATCCAGATGCCCAATGGGGTCTTTGTCTGGGTTATTACCAGGTTCATGATCAGTCATACCAGCATCATACGTCGCATACCACGACTGTTGCAAGTATAAGTAATTTGCTAACCATATACCAATACTAATGATTGTATAAATATCCTGTACAAAGCTATCGATTATCTGTATAATTATTTCTTAGTCACATGAGTATACTCATTCTTATTTTAGAGGTTCTGTTACTTATTGCCATTTCGGCGCTTTGTTCTGGGTTGAATATTTCACTGATGGCGCTGTCGCTTGATGATTTAAAACGAAAAGCAAAACTTGGTGATGCACGAGCCAAGCGTGTCTTGCCGCTCCGTCGTCAAAGTCATTTAACTCTTTCGAGTATCCTCCTAGCAAACGTTGCCGTTATATCGGCAACATCATTAGTTCTGGATGACCATTTTCATGGGTTGATCGCGGGTATTGCAAGTACGCTACTTATCGTCGTATTTGGTGAAGTCATCCCGCAGGCATTATTTGCTAAAAATGCTCTGACATTTACGGCGCGGTTTGCACCGTTTTTGCAACTACTCATTATCCTTACATACGTCGTGTCCCGACCACTTGAGCTGCTGCTTGATAAACTTGTCGGTAGTCACAAAAACCAACTCCATTCACGCGGTGAACTTGGGATTATAATTAACGAACAGTTAGACGCCGACGAAAGCGAACTTGACGACGACGAAGCAGAGATTATTAAAAGCGTTCTACAGATGAGTGAAAAGCGCGTGCGTGATATTATGACGAATATTTCTGATGTATTTTGGGTCACACCTGATTATGTCATCGACGCGAAAACAATTGAAAAAATAAAGACTGAAGGTCGCAGCCGCATTCCTGTTTTTGACCGTAACCTGACACGTTGTTATGGTGTTCTGTTAACAAAAGATTTGCTGGCAAATGACTTTGACGATCCCGTCCCAATTACTGAACTGTCTCTTCATCCTGTAAAAATCGTCGGAAGTATGACGGCGCTGGACACGATGTTCCGTAAATTTATTAGCGCGCATACACACCTCATTCCGATCGAACGTGACGACGACATCGTCGGTATTGTCACTATCGAAGATTTGATCGAAGAAATCATCGGACGTGAAATTGAAGACGAAACTGATCGCCAGAAAAAAACTAAAAAACGTTCATAAATTATTTCAAGTTCGTCGTTCAGACACGAACACCTGTTACAATAGACTAATGAAAAAGCTTATCCTTGGTATTATTTCTGTCATTGTGATTGCCGCGGTGGCATATGGAACAATACGACTTTTAGACATGAACTCAGCAAAAAATCCTCTCAAGGAAGCAGCGACCAATCGTAGCAAATCTGTCGAACCCACCAACACGCCGACACCAAAAAGTACCTCAACCGGTAGCCTAACAACTGATACAACTATCAAAAACGACTTGTCGCATATTAATGCCCAGATGGAAGCATATGCCGCGGATCATCTTGGGAAATATCCAACGACAGGTTCAGAAACGTTACTGTTTGAAAAAGATTATATCGCAGATATCATCAATCCGGTCACAAAAAAGCCGTATTCGATCAGTGAAGTAGCGAGTAGCGGATTCACTAAAATAGTCTATAAAACTGGCTACCAATGCGTTGATCAAACAGATATGAAAATCTCATCATCAAGTCGACGATATGCACTGCAAATAACTCTATCGAGTGGTAAAAATTACTGTGTCGATAATTCATAAAATATATTAAACTTTAGGCTGCCCTACCTAGAATCAACGGTACGTAATTAACATGTCTGGCTGTTGCAGCTGAACTAAGTAATCTCAGTGCACGGTGTGGTTTAAGCCGAGGATGAATATCAATTTCGTCGAATAACGTACGGGCGGTCACAACAGCCTGTGCTTCTTCGAGTAAAAGTTTATATTTTTTAAAATGTTCATCAAATTGACTCGCAAGAATCGCTTCGCCTATTTCGTCATGTTCACGCCCGTTGATTCTTTGTGGGTTGTTACGGACATCTTCGCGACGAACAGAAAATCTTCTTTGCGCATGGACGGTTTGTTTGGCTTTTGCGAATAGGTCTGTAAATGCTCGTTTTGCTAACATATATGACTGGATATATTCTGCCATGTCATCCAGGCATGGCATTTCGGGTTCACGCGTCACATGATGAATGACGTTATGGAACTGTCTAGGCATGAGTCCCCTGTTGGTGGCAAGCTCACGAAATCCCGCCGGGACATCACTACCGCCGTGATGGATTGGTTGATATGTGTCCATTTCCCAGTGGAAATGGTGGTCATCTGGCAGTGTTCGCAGGTCACGATAATCAAACGGCCATTCATAGTCGTCCCAGAACAAATCACGGATCGTTTCGACGGTTGCGTCAGGAATAACGAATCGACGGTCATCAGTTGGTGCATAGAATTTTTCTAGTTTGTCAGGATTGAGCCATCTGTCTGGCTGTTTCCATGCATCCGGAGGTGGCAGGTGGAGGGACGACTGAGTGCTCGGTGCACGCAGTCGTTCGATCATGCTAGTAAGTTGTCCTTATGTGTATGTTTGTACTCATGTTAATTTATTTATAACTAATCCGTAACAAATGTGCAAGCTTTTTTTGCATATTCATAGGTATCCTATTGTATTGCTTCAAAAATAGTGCTTAATTAACAGTATCATGCATATTACTATACCCAAAAAACGATCTGTCCGTAACACTATTACCTCATTAATGATCGTAACAGTCGCCTGCATCGCAATTCTGTCACCTATTGTCGGCATCGTCGGAAATGTTGCTGCAGATACAGCACCGCCAAGTGGACTACCTGCTACTGTATCAATTGACCCACTCCCAACTGTTCAGGTCAACGGTATCGTATGGGCACAGGTAACGGTCGGTGACACGGTCTATGCCACGGGGCGATTCACCCAGGCTCGTCCAGCAGGTGTTGCTGTTGGTGGCGCCGGGACAGTCACGCGCAGTAACCTCTTGGCGTTTGATATCACGACTGGAGTTCTAAAAACAAACTTTGTTCATTCAGTTACTGGTACAGGAACAGTCGAAGGCAGATCAATTGCCGTTTCACCTGACGGAACAAGGCTGTACGTTGGGGGTAAATTCTCTGCTGTCGATGGTATGGCTCGTAGTAACATCGCAGCGTTTGACCTACCGTCCAATACCCTGGTGAATGGTTTTAGTTCAGGAACAAATAATACCGTGCGTGCGATTGCCGCAACAAATACTCGCGTATATATCGGAGGTTCATTCACTCAGGCAGGCGGACAAACACGCCAGAAACTAGCAGCCTATGAAAAATCAGGTACTTTAGTTTCAGCATGGAACCCGAGCGTGACTGTTACGGGTGGACCATCAGGCGCATCTGTGTCGGCGCTCGTTGTCGCCCCTACCCAAGGTAATCTGGTTATCGGTGGATATTTTAACCGGATTGGCACCTCGACATACTTGTCATCTGGTGCCGTAAAACTCGATACGGGTGCATTGGTCCCATGGGCAAGCCAAAGTCCAAGCTACCGTATTCGTGACCAACTTAATTCTGCTGGCGTATTAGGCGATGGTACATCGATCAATAGCTTGTCAATCGACAGCAATGGTGCACAGGTGTATTTAACTAGTTACGCGTATGTCAGTTCACACGGTGACGGCACGTTCGAAGGCCGCGCAGCGATAGACCCAGCCAACGGGAATATTATTTGGGCAAATGACTGCCGTGGCGATAGTTACAGTGCATTTCCAATTGGGCAAGTACTGTATAGTACGAACCATTCGCATGACTGCAGACCAATTGGTGCATTTCCTGAAGTAGTCCCTCGTCACAGCCAACGCGCACTCGCAGAAACTACGTATGCAACTGGGTTTAACACTGCAGGTGGATCAACAAGCTATTACCCTGACTACAGTGGGTTTCCTCGTGGTACCCAGCTAAACTGGTATCCTACGCTCAATACAGGTACCTATAGCGGGTCTGGCCAGGCAGCCTGGTCAGTCACTGGAAACACAAACTATATTTCACTGGGTGGTGAATTTACCAAAACCGAAAATGTTGCGCAACAAGGTCTGGTCCGCTATGGCATTGCTAGTAAAGCACCGAATAAGTACGGACCGATTGCCTATAAAACATATGGTGTCATACCAATGACAAGTGCTAATAGCAGCGGACAGGCGACAATCAGCTTTAAAACAACCGCCGACAACGACAATACCCGGCTTACCTATGCACTCTACCGCAACGGTGGATCAACGCCGATTTATACAACCACTGCCTATACGACGTTTTGGAACACGCCATCTATAACGTTTACCGATAGCGGTTTGATACCTGGATCGTACAATCGTTACCGCATGGTCGTCACCGATCCGTTCGGCAACAGTACGACTACTTACAGTTTGTACGACGATAATAATCCAGCTATTGCCTATTCAGCCGGTAACTGGGTAGATTCGCAGGCTCGTGGTAATGGTGATTTCGGTGGTGGTATTCACTATTCGCTGGATAACGGTGCCAAAGCAACCTTTACATTCACGGGCACAAACATTGCACTTGTGACGGAAAAAAATGCTGATCGTGGCACTATTAGTGTGTCAGTTGATGGTGGCGCAGCGACGACTGTCAGTGTTTATGCCGCAAGTTTCGCGGCTCAGCAAACTGTTTATAGTAAAACTGGTATGACGAATGATTTGCATACGATTACAGTGACGAAACTGAGTGGATCATATATCGATATCGACGGATTCCTGGTTAAGTAATACGTAGCTAAACAAAAAAATACCGTCACATATTGTGACGGTATTATAAAATCAAGGGTGAATATGATAAACAGACAAGATAGAAAATAACAGGCGTAGGGTTCAAACAGAGAACTCAAAACCTATTGTTTCTCGTCCTCTCTGAGTATCATATTCACCTTCTATCAGATGGAAAACGCGAGTATACCCGCAAAAGCCATCATAACGACGGAAAGTAACACAACCACACGAAACACCAGCGAGCGACGACGTCGCACGTGCTGACGCATGCGTCCGCTGGGGTAATACCTGGTCCGGTTTCTCCTGTACGGAGAATTGCGGTGCTTGACGCGCCACCCGACCATACTGACCATTTCGTCTCCTTGCGGTTACTCACGGGCATCTGCCCCTAGGTACTAGCCTAGTTGCTCGTCTCGAAATTGAGAATTGCTAGATGAGATGCAAAAGTTTAATACTTTAAGCACTCGAACCTCATCTAGCGGTCGTGGTATCTTTGTCTGTTTATCAATGTGCAGCGGATATACCATTGGAGCATATCAACGCAACCTGGTTACTATAGGACAAACAGACATGTAAGTCAATGCCGTGCTTGTCGTTACGACTTTGGTATAAGGGTACGTTTGGCGTAATATCTTTTCAGCCACGAAGTTTTGAGTTCATAAAAACTGCCATCGATGATACTAGCCCTAATATCATCGACTAATTTAATAATAAAATATTCATTATGAATCGACACGAGTGTACCCGCAAGAGTTTCTTTGGCACGAAATAAATGTTGAATATACGCACGAGTGTAGTGCGTGCACGTGTAGCAATCACATCCTTCCAAAAGTGGCGTAAAGTCAGTTTTGTATTTCGCACCCTTGATATTCACCCGACCGTCATAGGTGTATACTGCACCATTTCGGGCAACACGTGTCGGCGAGACGCAGTCAAATGTATCGACACCGTTTTCGATCGCAACAAAAATATCATCTGGTTCACTAATACCCAATAGGTGTCGTGGTTTGTTTTCCGGCAAAATTGTATTGACCCACTGAATAATCTCGCCCATTTGCGATTTTTCAAGCGCCCCACCGATCCCGTAGCCATCAAAATCGAGATTGCCCATAAATATGGCTGCCTGCTGCCGAAGATCTTTGTACTGCGCACCCTGAATCACGCCAAATAATGCCTGGTACGGACGATCGGGGTGTTCCTGACGAAGACGTTTCACTTCCGCCAGGCTTCGCTCTGCCCACGGATGAGTACGGGTGTTTAGTGATTCGACTTGGTAGTCATACGAATCAACCAGTGATGTCAGTTCATCAAACGCAAAGGTGATGTCTGCCCCGATGCCGTGTTGGACCTGCATCGAATGTTCCGGCGTAAATCGATGCATACTACCGTCAAGATGTGATTTGAACGTGACACCATCATTATCAACAAATGCATGACGTGCTTTCATCGGTGCAATCGAATCAACGACGGTTGATTTATCTACTTCCATCGCGAGGACTTTTTTGAATCCACTACCTAGGGATAACACCTGGAACCCGCCCGAATCACTAAATGTCGGTCCATCCCAATTCATAAATGTGCCAATACCACCTGCCTGTTCGATTAATTTGTGACCTGGCTGGAGATAGAGATGATATGCGTTAGCCAGTACAGCCTGCGCATGGACTGCTTTGACCTGTTCGGGAACCATAGCTTTGACGGCTGCCTTTGTTCCGACAACAATAAATGCCGGTGTTTGAATATCACCGTGGGCCGTATGAATGATTCCCGTTCGGGCTAATGAATCGTCGGATAGTTTTTGTTGGACCGTAAAGCTAAATAAATCGTGCATGCTCGGTCTATTGTAACGTTTTGACCTCTGTATTGCTAGGTAATATTTACCAATTCTTTCTTTTGCTTTGTCAAAACCAAAATCCTTACTTTTCCAAAGTAACAAACTCTTTACCACTTTTAACAGTAAAAGTGGTGCAAAACTGCTGGTCGGCTTCACTCCTCCGGGGACTCCCAGTTTAAAAGACTGGTCGCTGCGGAACGACCCTTTCAGGGATCGATCCATTACCTTTTCTTTAGTTATTTGTCATGGACACGTCCTCGCGAATTACTCCAGTCTTTTAAACCGTGAGTCCTCGGGTCGCTGCAGATGACCAGGCCTGGAGCGCAAGTCGCTTACTGATTATGAGATTACAGCTTTGGAGATTAGAGCATTTGCAGCCTCAGACCGTAGCGGTCTGTCAGGGTTTGGGACTGTGAGGATCACCCGAGAGCCAGTTGCGGTGCTTTCCTGGATAGTCGAGGACTGTCTGAGCCCGACAGTGGCGCCTGTCGGCGCGAGTTTCGCAGACGACCAAGAAGGCATCGCAACTGGTTCTCGGCGTGGCCGAGTTGTCCCGGGAACTTTTGCTTCTTTTGTTGGCACAAAAGAAGGTGGTTTGTTACTTTGCGGTAACAAAGTAAGGATTGATCTAATCAAATCAATAAAAAACAGCTCATTACTCTTAATAACAGATGAAATAAGGTATAATACAGACAATATGTCCGAACGTTATACCCTCTTTGAAATAGAAAAACTCCGCGATAGGTTCAAACTACCAAACGGCGTTCCTCCTGGTGTCAAAAAAAGTTATAATATCAGCCCAACACAACTATCACCTGTCGTTATCACCAATAGCGACGGCGTCGTTGAACTAAAACGTATGAAATGGGGCTTTATTCCTCATCGTGCCAAAGATACAAACGGTGTATTTCGTTACAAAACCTACGATGCCAAATCTGAAGATGTGTTTGAAAAAGTCACCTGGCAACACGCGATTCGTAACAGTCGCTGCCTTATCCCGGCCAATGGCTATTATGAATGGCAAAAAACGCCTGATGGCAAACGGCCATTTTATATCAAACCCAAAGATCAAGACCTGTTTTCGATTGCCGGTATTTATTCGTCATGGACCGATCCTGAAGGCGTAGAATGGGGAACCTATGCTGTTGTGACGGTTGTTTCAAATGTTGAAATGGCAACGATCAACCCACGTATGCCTGTCATCCTCCGCCCCGAAGACGAAGCAACCTGGCTCGATCCAGCCGTCGATGATTATAGTTCGCTGTATGACTGTATGCGTACTTATCCTGATGGCATGTTACAGATTAAAATGGCAAACCCTGAAGTGAATAGCATGAAGCTTAATAAACCAGAGCTGATCATCCCTCTAGCGCGGTAGCTGTTGCCCTGGACACGTCGCCAAAACAGTAATGATCGCGTCCTTCTCGGGCTGCGTCACCCATAATCGATATTTTACTTTGACGGCAATTTGTCGGGCGGCATACTGACAACGAAAAGCTTTATTTGACGGCAACCATGTCGCTGCGTCGCCATCAGATTTCTGTTGATTTGCGGGCCCGTCAACCGCCAGTAATTCTAGTGGATCATTGGCAAGCTGCTGACGTTCAACGGGTGTCAGCTGCTGTGCACCCGTCTGCCAGGCGTTGCTGAGTGCGACCACGTGATCAATCTGCACGTCAGCACTGGTCGTGTCGCCGCGCATAAACATGATGTCCTTTCCGGTATATGGGTCGTGTAACGTTCCGCTTGTCACTTGGCACTTTTCGTTGACCGCACTACTTGGCATGTCACGATGCAAAATAATATTACGAGTATCACATCCCTGAACTGTCGCCCATCCATCACCAAACTGCGTCCGTGCGTAATCCGTTTTTGGAGCCCTGCCTTTAATTGGGAGGGAATTTAACGTATCAATTACAGGACCGGTTGCCGACTGAGTCGAACTGACCGGCATGGTCGACTGCCACATATCAGGATGAGACAGAACTAGCACCCCAAATCCAACCAGACATGTAGCAAATACTATCAAACGCCGCAATCTATAGCCTTGTTTCATATATCTAGTATACCTTTGTTACAATAGATATATGCAGACAGTACCTAGACTTATTGAACAGTTCATCCCCGAACATTACGACCTCTCACTGACACTCAACCGACATGACCGAACATTTGAAGGTATCATTACTATCCGTGGTAGTTCCCCTATCGATGCAGGGACAATTGTCCTTCATTCTAAAGACCTCACGATCGAATCCGCCACACTCGATGGCAAAGAGGCTGATTTCGGTATCAGTGACAATGATGAGCTTCATATCACCCACCCTGATATTCATGCCAGTAAACATATTGTCGTGGTCGCATTTTCAGGACTCATTACGGATAGTATGCATGGCCTATACCCTTGCTATTACGATGATGAGGGGGTAAAAAAAGAATTACTCGCAACCCAGTTCGAAAGTCATCATGCTCGTGAAGTATTCCCCTGCATTGACGAACCAGAAGCCAAAGCAACGTTTGACGTGACGCTCACTACCGAAACAAATGTGACAGTCCTCGGTAATATGCCGGTAAAAACACAGGTCAGGCAAGACGATTTACTGGTTACTTCTTTTCAAACATCACCGCGTATGAGTACGTATTTACTTGCATTTGTTACCGGCGATATGCACCGTAAAACAGCTCACACCAAAAGTGGTGTCGAAGTAAACATATGGGCAACAACGACCCAACCTTTTGATAGCCTTGATTTCGCTCTGGATATTGCCGTCCGAACGATTGAATTTTTTGATGACTATTTCGGTATTCCTTACCCTCTCCCTAAATCTGATCATGTTGCGCTACCCGATTTCGGATCTGGCGCAATGGAAAACTGGGGGCTCATTACCTACCGTGAAATCGCTCTTTTAGCACACCCAACAACGACAGCAATCAGTAGTCGACAATATATCGCCACTGTCATTGCGCATGAGTTATCACACCAATGGTTTGGTAATCTCGTCACGATGAAATGGTGGAATAACTTGTGGCTGAACGAGAGTTTTGCGACGCTTATGGAATATGTCGCTATCGACGCACTGCATCCTGAATGGAACGTGTGGCTCGATTTTGCATCAGGCGAAAGTATCATGGCACTACGTCGTGATAGTGTCGAAGGCGTCCAACCCGTTCAGACCAACGTCAACCATCCTGATGAAATAAGCACGCTATTTGATGGAGCAATTGTCTATGCAAAGGGCGCACGGCTTCTCCGGATGCTCGAACATTATGTCGGTAAAGACGCTTTCCGGACCGGCCTGCGTGAATATTTTAAAAAACACGCGTACAGTAATACTGACGAGAATGATTTATGGTACGCACTATCTGAATCGAGCGGTAAAGACATCCCGACACTTATGACAACATGGATTTCACAATCAGGCTACCCTGTCGTACATGTCACACAGGACGCAGATCAGGTGACACTGACCCAAGAACAATTTTTTGTTGGGCCCCATGAACCGTCCACGAAATTATGGCCAATTCCTCTTGAGTCACCGTGTAGTGAAATGCCCGACTTACTCACCGACAAGTCAGTTATTGTAACGCGACATCACACGACACCGCTTAGATTCAATGATCTTGATACTGCCCACTTCATTACCCATTACAGTGACGAGTTGCTACAGCGGCTTGTTGGTGAAGTCGCAGCCGGTAACTTGTCTGTGATCGACCGCATTCAGTTGCTCGACGAATCAACAATGCTCGCCAGAGCAGGCATTCTTTCAAGTGCCCAGCTCATCGGCCTCGTGAGTGCCTATCGTCACGAAACCAGCGAACCAGTCTGGACAATTATGACGATGGCAATTAATGAACTCAAGAAATTTGTCGAAAACGACCCAGAGGCAGAAAAAAAACTGCGGACATTTGCTGCCGACATAGCTCTATCACAGTACCAACGCCTGGGATGGACAGTGCACGAAGGTGAATCAAATGAGGATTCAAAACTACGTGCAGCCATCCTGGGACTGACGCTTTACGGTGAGCACCCTGACGCACTACAGCAGGCAAAAACACTATTCCAAACCACTGACCTCGTCGAGATTGACCCAGAACTACGCCCACTCATCATCAGTAGCGTTGTTCGATATGATGACGGAACAGTATTCGACCCGTTATTCGAAACCTACAAAGCAACAACCTCAAGTGAGTTACAACAGGATATATGTCTTGGTATTACTTCGACGCGTCGCCCCGAAAAGATTGCTCTGCTACTCGACTCCATGAAAGATGCATCGATCATTCGTCCCCAGGACGTTCCTCGCTGGTTCGTATACCTTGTTTGTGGCCGCGAAAGCCGAAATCAGTCGTGGCAATGGATCCGTGATAACTGGCAATGGATCGTTGACATGTTTGACGGTGACAAAAGCTACGGCGATTATCCACGATACAGTGCAAGTGCACTTTCGACAAATGTCCAACTAGAGGATTTTGTAGCATTCTATACGCCTATGAGCACCATTCCTGCACTCACGCGAGTCATTGCGATGGGCATTTCAGAAATCAAAGGTCGTGTCGAACTAATTGACCGTGACCGTGACGCCGTGGTGGCGGCTTTAAAAGCTCTATAGTATTAGTCGATTGCAAACCAAGTTTCGATTGCTAGTGGCTCGCCCGCGACCGATGCGGCAGCCAGTCGCAGGTTAGTGTCGGCAATGTGATTTTTTTGTTGATATATTTTTGCAGCGAATGTCATCTGACGCACTTTTTGTGGCGTGATTGCTGCTAGTCCATCGCCCTGCTTGGACGTACGACGGTATTTTACTTCCGTAAAATAAATTGTTTCGTTAAATACCGAAATAATATCAATCTCACAGTATTTTGTTTTCCAATTTCGTTCAATAATCATGTGGCCCTGATGAACAAGATATTCGGCTACTACGTTTTCTGCCAGGTCACCAATCCGCTTAGTCGTGACTATTGTCGAAGTTAGTGGCGCGATTTTTTCGAGTTGCGGATCTAGTGTCTGGTACTTTGCAAGTGGCGCAAATGACAGTCGATGGAGCGGCGTCACGCCGAGTTTTTCAATCGCCGTGCGGTGAGCTGCTGTGCCATACCCAACATGGGATGCAAATTTATAGCCAGGATAGATCACGTCTTGTTCTGTCATATACTTGTCACGGGCGACTTTTGCGATAATGGACGCCGCCGACACACTTGGCACTAGCAAATCGGCTTTGGGCATTGTCGTGACGTAGTGACCTTTTGTCGTGTCGGCCAAAAAATTGATCGTACCATCAATAATAATCTCGTGATATGATACCGTCACCTGTTGCACAGCACGCCTGGTTGCGAGCCTCAGTGCTGCCGACAAACCAATCTCATCTATCTCAGCTGCCGTCACCCAACCAAGCCCAAATCCGGCCACGTCACGACGAATAATAATGTCGAGTTCCGTTCGTCGTTTTTTGGTGAGTTTTTTACTATCGGTCAGACCTTCGATAGCCACACCCCCCAGCACGACCGCACCAACCACAAGCGGCCCTGCCCATGGCCCACGACCGACTTCATCAATCCCTAGAATCATGTCTTTATTGTAGACTATTGACATGTAATGCTTTTACTAGTACGGTATGAATAACTCTAACCACCATTTGGCAAGAGTACCCGCAAAGTGAGGAGATACCATGGCTGAATGGGCCACGAGTGAGGACGCAAAGCCAACTTCCACTCCGAATGAAACTGTATTGATCGCTACTATACTGCAATACCGGAGGAAAAGCACACGAACGGCATGGAAACATGTTCTCAATGCATTTAGTACGGTGAACGGCACTCCAACCGCCTCTGAGCTTATCGAGCTGAAAAAGCTGTGCGGCTACAGGCACAAGTAACCGTTCTGGGATCGGGGCACATGCCCCGATCCCGACGAGTCGCTCCTCACTTTGCATATCCCACGACAATCAAAAACACCCTGATTTTATCTAGGGTGTTTATTTTTATAAACGAGAGTTTATTATTCTGCTTTTTCAGCGACTGGTTCTGCGACAACTTCTTTGACAGGAGCTTCGGCAACCTTGTTAACTGCTTCGCGGTCAAAATCTTTAGCAGTAAGGCGAGCGCTCTTACCACTGCGGTTACGGAGGAATGAGAGGTAGTTACGACGAACTTTCGCACGGCGAACAATCTCGATCTTGTCAACAAGAGGACTATGCAGAAGAAAACTTTTTTCAACACCAATACTACTGGCAATTTTACGGACAGTAATACGTGCGGTGTGTGAATTATTACGATCAGTACGGATAACAACGCCTTCAAAAATCTGAATACGTTCTTTGGTACCTTCTTTAATTTTCTGGTGAACACGAACCGTGTCGCCACTTTTTACATCAACAACGCCTGCTTTTTTCTGCTCGTCGTTAACCTTTTGAATAAGTGCAAAACTCATATATCTCTCGCTTTACTATTTATAATACAATCAGTTACTAACTATAGCATACGTTTTAGTTTTTTTAAAGGGGTTGAACGATAAAAATACAATATCCTATAGATCACAAACCATTACGTATCGTTCAACCTGTACATTCTGTATATATTCTTATTTTTGTACCAACAAATGTAAGCGAAGATTCCGATTAAATAAATTCTGAATAAAGTTGTAGTGCACAAGCGAAGGAGCTGGACGTGTGTCCGAACTCCTCCGCCTGTTGTGACGCTCCGTCAGACCCGAAGTCCACCATCGACAGAGAGAACCGCGCCGGTGATGTACCTGGACTGGTCTGACGCCAGGCTGACGTATGCGTTCGCAATGTCACCAGGATTCCCGAGACGCCGCAGTGGTGCGCTTTTCGCGAGCTTGGCAAGGACATCGTCGGGGACGGTATCCATCATGCTCGTCTGTGTGTAACCAGGAGCCACGGCGTTCACGCGAACACCGTACTTTCCTACTTCACGCGACAGAGAAGCGACGACGCCTTCGATGCCACACTTGCTCGCCGCGTAGTTCGTTTGACCGAACCCGCCGTCACGTGCAATCACGCTCGATGCAAATAGGATCACGCCACTCCGGCGTCTGATCATGCCGGGCAGAACGTCGCGGGCACAGAGCCAGGAACCAGTCAGGTTGACCTCGATGACTTTGCGCCACTGCGCTAGGCTCATCTTGATCACCTCTCCGTCAGGCGCAATCTTGACCAATTGACTGTCGTCAGTGACGCCAGCATTGTTGACCAATACATCGACATACCGTTCGAAAATGCCAGGTACGGTGTTTTCGAAAAATTCACCCACCCCATCTTCGGACGTCACGTCGAGCGGCAGGAATGACACGTTCATTCCTCGTGCCACGAGCTGGTCTGCTGCTCCCGCACCCTGAGAGCCCTTCATGTCAGCGATGATGACAACCGCCTCTTGCGCTGCGAATGCTTCCGCAGTCGCAAGACCGATGCCTTGTCCACCTCCTGTCACGACAACGACCTTGTTCTTCAGTCCAGTATCGATACCGGGCATGGCGTCCACATCCCTTCGGTTGTAGTTGAACGTCCATAATACTTTAACATTACAGAGGTTATATGTCAATTCATGACCCACTTCACTTTGAGACCACAAGTACTCGAGTAGGTACAAATATTTCCACTTATTACTAGCGCTCCGTGAAAATAGTCGTTGACTTCCTAACCCAGCAAGCTAAAAAAATGAATCGGCGCTATAATAAAAACACTATGACAGACTACAATACCATCGCACTCGAACTCCACAAACAACACAAAGGAAAGATTACGATGGCACTTCGTGATACCAGCGAACTTACCAAAGAATTACTCAGCGCGTATTACACCCCTGGTGTCGCCGCCGTCAGTCAGGCAATCGCTGACGATTCTTCGTTGCTGCCTGTGTATACATGGACAAATAATCTTGTCGCCGTCATTTCTGATGGGTCAGCCGTCCTAGGCCTAGGCAATATCGGTCCCAAAGCATCAATGCCGGTCATGGAAGGCAAAGCACTTTTATTCAAACATTTTGCAGATATCGATAGTGTCCCGATTACACTTGATGTTCACACCGCGGACGAAATCGTCGCTACTGTTAAGGCAATTGCATCAAGTTTTGGTGCGATCAATCTCGAAGATATTGCTGCACCGATTTGTTTCGAAGTCGAAGAACGACTGAAGGCAGAACTTGATATCCCTGTATTTCACGATGATCAACATGGGACGGCAGTTGTTGTTCTAGCTGGTCTCATCAATTCAATGAAAGTTGTCAGTAAAAACCTCTCGGATACTAAAATCGTGATCATTGGTGCGGGTGCGGCTGGAACCGCAATTACAAAACTGCTGCACCTGTATGCAAAACCACAAATTATTGCAGTTGATAGTAAGGGCATCATTGGTGAAAGTCGTGAAGATTTAAATGACGAAAAGAAAGCCCTCCTCGATTACGTTGATGGATCACAAAGTGGCTCGCTTGAAGATGCGATTAAAGATGCGGATATCTTTATCGGTGTCAGTAAACCTGGGCTCCTCACATCCGACATGATCGCTACTATGGCTGATAAGCCCGTTGTCTTTGCCCTGTCTAACCCAACTCCGGAAATCATGCCTGACATTGCAAAGACTGCCGGTACTGCAGTCATCGCGACTGGTCGTAGCGATTTTCCCAACCAGGTCAATAACGCGATTGCTTTTCCGGGTATTTTCCGCGGCGCACTTGATAACGGTGTCACGATGATCACCGACGAACATAAAATTGCTGCTGCCGAAGTTATTGCAGGGCTTGTCGATGAAATCGATGCCGATCACGTCATCCCAAGTGTGTTTGACGAGCGCCTCGTGCCTTCAATCGCCGCCATCATCCGCTAATGACGAAAAAAACACCTGTCATTTGTCACTTGCCATCTCCCATATTCCAAATTCCACATTCTATCTCCCCCCTAAATAACGCGACTGATCTCTTCGAGGGTAGTTTCACCGCGGAGTGCCGCTAGAACACCAACCTGTGTCAGTGTCACGAGGCCATTTTGTCGTGCAACTCGTTCGATTTCTTCGGTATTGACGTCTTTGATGTCACCACGAAGGAATTTTTGAATGTTTTCATTCACCACCATTTGTTCCATGATCACAATACGCCCTTTGTACCCAAACGGAACATCTACAGTCGGAACTGGTCGCCATAATTTGAAGTTGTCGAAATCAGGTTTTTCAACATCATCAGGTAGATCTTGCAGGACACCGCGAACATAATTCCGTGTTGCATCGTCCGGTTCGTATTCTTCTTTGGAATCATCGTGCAATTTTCGGACCAAACGTTGTGCGATCACCAATCGAATTGCCGTACTAAAAATAGGATTGGTTCCGATGAGATCAATCATACGACTAAATGCCGCGCTGGTTGAATTAGCGTGAAAACTCGAAAGTACCAAGTGGCCAGTGATTGACGCTTGGATAGCGGTTTTGGCTGTGTCGACATCACGAATCTCACCAACCATCACGACATCTGGGTCAAGTCGTAGGACTGCACGGAGACCGTCCGCAAAACTTTGGCCGTGTGTTGTATCAATCGGGATCTGTGAAATACCCGTGAGGCCATACTCAATCGGATCTTCGAGTGTGATTAGTTTACGGTCGGGTGTATTCAATGCATTCAACATACTGTATAACGTTGTTGACTTGCCGGAGCCAGTCGGACCGACCATCAGAACCATGCCCCTAGGATGACGAATCACCTCATCAATTTCGTGACGCTGCCGGGCAGGAATACCAAGTAAATCAAGATTGAGCAGACTTTCGTCAAAGTTAAACAAACGCATCACCGCGTCTTGGCCATACAGTGTTGGGACTGTTTCAATACGCAGGTTTAAAAGGTGCGTGCTGCCACCACGAGTGATTTCTTTTTGCATATGTCCAGACTGTGGGGTTGTCGCGGCAATAGAAATATTCGCCCGTGACCCAAGTGCGCCCATCAGGACACGATACCGATCTTTTTCAAGGTCAGCCACAGCATGCAGCGCACCGTCCACGCGCATACGGACACGAATGTATGTTCGTTCGTTTTCGATATGGATATCACTTGCGCCCAATTTGTCTGCCTGAT
Source organism: Saccharimonadales bacterium (SeqCode) (assembly GCA_038319685.1). GTDB lineage: Bacteria > Patescibacteriota > Saccharimonadia > Saccharimonadales > Saccharimonadaceae > UBA6022. The sequence continues at coordinate 82,699 of JBBQDN010000003.1, read as the reverse complement.
CGATAAGGTAGTCAAATACTCTGTCAGTACTGACTGAATTAAGTGTTTTACTGACTTCACTAATCGTGTCACTGTCACCGTCTTTGGCGATAGCGATATCGTCATAAATAACTTCCTTCGGGGGATCGTAGCGATTCATGAACGCTTTAAATCCACTTCCGCTAATCAGGAAGAATTGAATATTGTCGCCGCGATCATTATAAGTCGTCTGCATTGATTTAATAAGTGACTGAGGGGTCTGGCTGGTGACCCCAAAACGATATGCTTCGTTCGAACTGCCGGCAATGAGTGGAATAATGTGTCCGCTATACATTTCCTGGTTTGTCAGCACGCCACTCGTTAGATCAAGGTTATTTTCGACTTCGCGCGTATCAAGATATTGTAAAGCTAAAATCGCCGCACGTTGACGCGTCGCATCCTCATCGTGTTGCCGACGGGTTGACTGTATTTTATCTTCATCCATTACCATTATCGTACCAGAAAACGTAAGCATTTTATAGTGGTATAATGGCTGAAATGCCCGAAATTATCGTCATCGCCCATAATATTCGATCTACTCATAACGTAGGGTCTATTTTCAGGACATCCGAAGGATTTGGTGTATCAAAAATCATCCTTAGTGGCTATACGCCATATCCACAAATGAAATCCGATACTCGTTTGCCTCATATCACGAGTAAACTAACGGCGCAGATTCATAAAACGGCTCTGGATGCTGAAACGATTGTCCCGTTCGAATATCAAGAAATACCAAATCTGCAATCACTTCGGGATCAAGGGTATCGTATCGTTGGATTAGAACAGGATGATCGAAGTACTATACTAGCTGATTACAGTGCACCCGACAAAGTCGTGCTACTACTAGGCGAAGAAGTCGAAGGCATCACGAGTGACCTACGGGCATTATGTGACGACCTGATCGAAATCCCGATGGTGGGACGGAAAGAATCGTTTAATGTCAGTGTCGCGACTGGAATTGCGCTGTATGGGCTGACTAATGGATGAAGTAGATTGTCTTTTTTAAAATAAGAGCGTCACATCCTTTCTTTTCCAAAGAAACAAATCTTTTGTCCCTTTTGGCAGCAAAAGGAACGTAAAACTGCTGGTCGGCTTCACTCCTCCGAGGACTCCCAGTTAAAAAGACTGGTCGCTGCGGAACGACCCTTTCAGGGATCGATCCATTACCATTTCTTTTAGTTATTTGTAATGGACACGTCCTCGCGAATTACTCCAGTCTTTTAAACCGTGAGTCCTCGGGTCGCTGCAGATGACCAGGCCTGGAGCGGAAATCGCAGACTTTCGAGAAAATAGATTGTTTGGTTATTCTAGTGACGAGCTAGTCCTCTTATCTCCTTCATGAGGGCTTGCGAAGCGGTAGCGGAGGCCGAACGCCACGGGATGATTCCTGCAAAGGTCACCCGTAGAGTGACCCTGATGAAGGACGGTGAGAGGGGTGGTGAACGGGTAATAAATTATACTAATGTACTATTTTAAAACAACACAATCTTCACCAATTTGCTTGACCAGTTGACTGATAAGCGCGTCACCGCCGTCAACCTTGAATGGCATTTTAATAGCAGATTTTTTATCGGCACCAAGTACTAAAACAATATCAGTTTTACCCGGAAATTCGCTACAGATCCGCTTGATGGCAATTAGTGCTTCGTGGTCATCGGTGTTTTTGACATGAACATATAATTTTTTAATGACTGGAATATCCATGATCGGGCGAGGTTTGCTCGTCACTGGCTCTTTCGGTAGTGAGCTAGCAGGTGCACTGACTTCACCTTTGGAATATTTTGCTTTGTGTTCGGCGACACGCATCGCCTTCACTTTGGCGCTCATTTTTGGTGCGTCCATCTTGCGTCCAGTTGACTCATAGGTCCGCAGTTCTTCATCCGTCACGATAACTACTTCATCGGCGATCATCTTGGCATCAGTCCCGAGGTTGCCATCACGATCACGGGCACTCATCTTACCCGTCACACGAATCACTGCGTCCTGAATCAATTTTGCACCAACTTGTTCATATAGGTTTGGGAAGATAATCACCTCGCCTTCCGCTGTTTTGTCTTCGATCCCAACAAATGCCATTTTTGTCCCCGATTTTGTGATAATACTTCGTACCGTGCTAATTAGTCCACCGATAGTTGCCTTTTTGCCATCAACATCGGGTGTCATGCGCATGAGCGGAATAGTTTGTTCTTCAAAATACGCATCATAATTGTCGAGTGGATGCGCACTGATATAGAGCCCGAGTAGTTCTCTTTCCCATGTCAAGCGTTCTTTGTCAGTATGTCTCGCAGGTGCGGCCTGTAGCGTCACCGTCGGCTGAATCGATGCCATATCACCAAGGCCTCCAAATAAATCAGTCTGGCCACTAAGTGCTTCTTTTTGTACTTTACTTGCAAATGCTTGAATCGTCTCTAGGTTAAATAATAGATCAGATCGATCACCCATCGCATCGAAACCACCAGATTTAATCAGTGAATCCCATGCCTTTTTATTAAACCGTGATGTCGACACTCGCTTGGCAAAATCTTCGATCGAAGCAAATTTACCATCCTTTCTCGCTCTCAGGATTTCTTCGACTGCACCGACACCGACGCCTTTGATTGCCGCCATCCCAAAACGAATTTTCTGTTCATCCGGCACAATAGCAAACTCAACAAACGACTCATTCACATCCGGCGACATCACCGTAATACCCATGTGTTTGCATTCGGTAATCTCGATCGCCAGGCGGTCAATATCGTCCTGGTCACTAGTCATAAGTGCCGCCATGAATGCATCGGGATGATGGGCTTTGAGATAGGCCGTCCAATAACTAATCAGCCCGTAACATGCCGCGTGAGATTTGTTAAAACAGTAATTTGCAAATTCTTCGAGTTGGTCCCAAAACTTCTCAGCGGTAGCCTTGTCCGCACCGCTATGTTTGATAGCACCGTCAACAAAATCAACTTTCACTTTACGCATTAGATCGATTTTCTTTTTACCAACAGCTTTACGAAGTGTATCCGCCTGGCCACCGGTAAACCCACACCAATCCTTACTAATCTGCATAAATTGTTCTTGGTAAACCAAAATACCGTAGGTACTCGATAACGCCGGTTCCATGCCTTTATGCAAATAAGTAATTTCTTCTTGGCCGTGCTTGCGTTTAATGAAACTGTCGATAAACTGCATCGGCCCAGGACGATAGAGTGCCACCATGGCGATGATATCTTCAAACACCGTCGGCTTAAGCTCACGCAAATAACGCTTCATGCCAGCAGATTCTAGCTGAAACACACCGGTGGTATCACCGCGCTGGAACAGTTCGTATGTTTTGACATCGTCAAGCGGAATCTTCGAAAGCAAAATATCCTCTTTGTATACCTTTTTAATGATACGGAGTGCGTTATTAATAATCGTCAGGTTCGACAGACCCAAAAAGTCCATTTTTAGTAGTCCAAGCTCTTCGACAGGACCCATTGAATATTGGGTCGATACGACCCCTTTTTGCGCCATTTCCAGCGGCGCATAGTTGACAATATCGTCCGGTGCAATAACGACACCGGCTGCGTGAACACCGTGTGAGCGAATCGTTCCTTCTAAACGAACCGCGTAGTCAAAAACCATTTTTGCAGTCGGGTTGGTTTCGTATTCGCGTTTCAAGTCTGCGTCATCGACAATACTTTTACTAAGTGGAATGTGTCGACCTTGGACCGGAGGTGGAATCATTTTTGACAAACGGTCAGCTTCGGCGTACGGAACCTGGAGTACGCGTGCAACATCACGCACCGCGGCCCGCGCTGCCATTTTACCAAATGTCACAATATTAGCAACGCGTGATGAACCATATTTTTCAGCACAATAGGCAATCACTTCGTCCCGTCGTGTATCCTGAATGTCGATATCGATATCTGGCATTGATATACGATCAGGGTTTAAAAATCGTTCAAATAGTAAATCATACTTCAATGGATCAAGGTCAGTAATATTAAGTGCATACGCAATGATTGATCCTGCCGCTGAACCGCGGCCCGGTCCAAAGATGATACCTTGAGCTTTGCCCCAGTTAATAAAGTCTTGGACGATCAGGAAATAGCCATTGTACCCCATCGAATCGAGCACCCCGAGTTCCATATCCAATCGTTCGCGAACATCATCACGTAGAGTTGGACGGATAGCTTCGACCGTCAAATGTTTACTTTTATCAGGATCTATTTGGCCATACCGAACCGATAGTCCTTGGTATACAAGTGTATCAAGGAAAGATTTTTCGGTCTCACCATCAGGTACTGGAAAAGTTGGAATCAAAATACCACCGAGCTCAATCGTCAGGTTACAGCGATCGGCAATAAGTTTTGTATTTGTCACGGCGCGTGGATTCGTTTTACCCCAACGTGAAATAATATCGACCGGATCGGCGACGTGAAGTTCAAAATCTTTAAGACTCATCCGTTTTTCGTCCGCTAAAAATGAACCCGTTCCAACGCAAAGTAATATTTCGTGTGCATCCTGATCATCATGAGAAATATAGTGTCCATCACTCGTCACGACGCATTCTATGTCGAGGTCCTTTGCAAGTTTTTCAAGATATTTATTTATCCCAACCTGAACATCCCACTTAGCCGGGCTATCCGGATGCCCGTGGTCCTGCATTTCAAGATAGTACCGATCACCAAATACCGACTTATACCAACTCGCAATTTTTCTGGCTTCTTCATAGTTATCACCGCGTAACTGTTCGGCAACTTCACCGCTGGCACAGCCAGAAAGAATAATCAGACCTTCGTTATTTTGTTCGAGTAATTCGTGATCAATACGTGGTTTGTAATAAAATCCTTCGAGATTAGCTTTTGATGACAAAATCATCAGATTTTTATACCCCGTTTCGTTCATGGCGAGAATAATGAGGTGGTAGCGCGCTTTATCTTTGGCCGGATCACGATCGTGCCGTGACCGAGCAGCCACATATGCTTCCATGCCAATAATAGGTTTAATGCCTTGATCACCTGCGGCCTTGTAAAATTCAATACTGCCTGACATTGTTCCGTGGTCAGTCACCGCAACAGCTTCCATACCCATTTTTTTGACAACCGAAACAAGCTCGTCAACCTTTGTCAGGCCGTCGAGTAAACTGTGGTGTGTGTGATTATGCAGATGGACATAATCAACTGTCTGTAATTGCGCTTGAGGCGCGTCCTTGGTTTCGATTTCTACCCCCATACTATAAACTAGTATAGCGTTTTTGACACAGTTTTGTCTGTAGTAAAATCAGCGATTACTACCTTGTCCGCTGAACTGTGTGAGTGATCCCACTTATAAAATCACTGAGTGCTGGAAACCAACCGGTAAATAGGTTGAGTATCCATAATAGCAACGCGACCAGAATTGTTCCGCCCAAAACACTTCCAAGTCCAAAAAACAATCCTCGAACAAAGTTGATCTTGTAAATATTCACTCGGTTTTTGTTAAAATCGTAAAATAAATCTTCAAGCAAATCACGGCGTGCACCAGTTTCGTTATCTTTTTTGATTTTTTTTACTAACGTATTCTTGTTCTTCTTTTCGGCCATAGTACTTCCTTATAAAATATGGCACGCCAGATATCATATCAGACGTGCCATATATAGTATCTCTACTTATCGCTTTGTGTTAAAACCTTTTTTAGCACCTTCGACGGCACCATTTAGGGCATTTTCGCCGCGTTCTTTGTATTCTTCGGCTTTTTCAGTTACATCGGATACAACTTCGGTTGCTTTTGCTTTGACGTCTTTGACAACTTCGGTTGATTTGTTTTTGGCAAGTTCAGCTTTTTTTGTGGCATCTTTTTTTAGTTCTTCGGCCTTTTTCTTGATATCAGCACGGGTTTCTTTCCCGGCTTTTGGTGCAGTCAGTAGTCCTGCAACAACACCTGCTGCTGCACCGATAAGTGCTCCGAGCGCAAATTTTCCTTTTGACATAGTGATTTCTCCTTATTTCTTATTCTTTACAAACTTTTTAAACTGTTTAGTCAGTAACCCAACCAGAAATACTGGTGAAGTTACTTTGGTGACACTTGCAACAACCGATTCGATATTTTCGGCTGTTCGTTGGGCGACACTTGTCACCGCTTTGATTTGTTGAGTCACACGAATCAGCATCACGACTAATACAATTGCAAGCAGCAAGAATATTGCCAAGAAGACTGAAAGGATAATGACTAGTACATTTGCCCAATCCATAGAGAAGCCTCCTTATTAATAGTGACATAGGTGTATGGAACTATACCTATGTACATAGTATACTCTATTTTTAAATACTCAGGAATTCATGTGGTTAGGTTTCATTATTCTGAATGCGTTTTTGAATATGCTGCAATAATTCGGGTCCGAGTTCGTTATGCGCAAGTCCAAAATCGATAACCGTTTTAAGATATTCGAGTTTGTCACCCGTGTCATAATAGGTGCTATTTTGTATTTCGTAGGCAAAATAGGGATAACCTTCGTCGATCATTTGTTGCATAATCGGCTGAAACGTAAATTCGCCCTCACCATTAAATTCACTTTGGGCACGTTCAAGGTACTGAAAAAACGCTCCATTTAGTAAATAACTACTGACGGATGCAAGGTTGGATGGTGCGTTATCTTTGCCTGGTTTTTCAACAATATGAGACATTTTCATGAGTCCCTCACTGATTGTCTCACCAGCTGCAATGCCGTATCTATCGTATTCACTATCGATCACGACTGGTTTACATGAAAGTACCGCACCATCATATTGCATATGGATATCAATCATTTGTTTAAATCGACTTGGTGTGGCAACGATAAAATCATCAGCCCACGTGTAAATAAATGATTCATTTTCGCCAATGAGATGTGCCGCACTGGCAAGTGGAGTTGCATTGCCGTAAGGTCCTTTTTGACGAATATAAATAAAGTTCGCAAGATTTGATAGTTCATTCAGTTCGTCAATTAAATGTTTCTTTTTTTCGCCACCAGCCCGCAGATTATTCAAAAGATCTTCGTTTGGTTCATCAAAATGGTCTTCGATCGCGCGTTTATTGCTACTACCTACGATAATAATATCTTTGATTCCCGCTGCAACAAGCTCTTCGACGACATATTGAATAATCGGCTTGTCGATGAGTGGCATCATTTCTTTAGGCATTGCCTTGGTCTGAGGCAAAAACCTTGTCCCAAATCCGGCTGCCGCAATAATTGCTTTGGTTGGTTGTTTCACAGTATTCACTCTCCATTCTCTGGTGTTATTTTTTGTCGAATTAGTTTTTGTGCAAGTGCTGGGTTTGCTTTACCTTCAGATTTTTTCATAATTTGACCAACCAAGAAGCCAATCACTTTATCATTACCATTCTTGATATCTTCGATTGCTTTGCTACTGGCTGGATCAGCTAATACTTCATCGACGATAGCGGCAATCGCGCCTTCGTCACTCACCTGAATCAAGTTTTTACGCTCAGCAATAGCACGTGGATTCTCGTCAGAGATTTGCATTTCAAAGAATACGTCTTTTGCAGCAGTTGAGCTCAGTTCGTTCTTGTCTACCATCTCTGCCAGACCAATAAGTTTATCGTCAGCGACAGTTAGTTTCGACTGCTCAGATGCGTCTTCACTTACTATCATCAGAATCCATAATGCTGCTCGCCTGGCCGCACTTTCACCCGCAACCTCAAGGATACGCTGAACCGTTTCTGCGCTGTCACGAGAAATCAGAAGTGCATTGAGCACAGTTGAATCGAGGTTCATCCCCTTCCATGATTCACGATAGAATGGAGGAAGGTTTGGAACAGTCGCCTGAATCTCGCTAATCTCTTCACTAGATAGAACGATTGGTGGAATATCCGCATCAGGCATATAGCGATAATCCTGCGCATCTTCTTTTGATCGCTGTGAATTTGTTTTCTGTTTTGCTTCGTCCCAACCACGAGTTTCCTGAACGACTTTTGCGCCACTTTCAAGTACTTCGATCTGACGACGGAATTCATAGTCAGCTGCTTTTTCAACACTCTTGAATGAGTTAAGATTTTTGACTTCAGCACGCGTCCCAAGTTCGGTTGCACCTTTTCGTGCAATCGACACATTTACATCAAACCGCATATTACCGTTATATAAATCGCCGTGTGTCACGCCGGCATAGGTCATGAGTCGATATAATTCCGTCGCGAATGCCTTGGCCTCAAGCGCAGAATGCATATCAGGTTCAGATACGATTTCAATGAGTGGGGTCCCGGCACGGTTAAGGTCAACCAGGCTATAATCTGCAAAATGCGTCAATTTACCCGCATCTGTTTCCATATGAGCATGATGAATACGTACCTTCACATTTGATCCGTCTTCGAGCGGTGCATCAACATGTCCTGCCAGGATAATTGGATTATACATCTGCGTAATCTGGTAACCATTTGGAAGGTCAGGATAAAAATAATGCTTGCGATCAAATCGACTGACACGAGCAATCTCACTGTTAAGTGCTTTCCCTGCTTTAATGGCCAAATTAACTGCCTCGCGGTTTAAAATAGGTAACATGCCCGGTAGTCCATAGTCGATCGGACTAACGACACTATTGGGTGATTTGTCACGAGCGTCGTTATCTGCGCCACTAAATAGTTTCGTAGCGGTGGCCAGCTGAACATGGCATTCGATACCAATCGTCATATCATATTTTTGTAATAATTCATCGGTCATTAGATTGCCCCTAGATCTTTGAGCGCTTGTTTAAATCCACTCAGTGCACCACGTGCGTCATCATAGGTGACGCGAACATCTGATTCATGGGCAATTTGATTACGAAGTTTATGGGCACTCCACACATTATCTCGGCTTGACCATTTGTCTTTGGCGGTTTTCATACGCTCGCCCATCGTTTGTCCGCGATAACCCCGATCACGAAGTGCCTGATCGAGCAGTTTGTCGGCGTTTAAAACCGTCAGATGATAACTACTCACTTCATCACGTTTTAATTGTTGTTCAATCGCAAGCCATTTAACGCGATATTTATCGACATTTAATGGTGAACCGCCGCGTTTTGTTAGACTAATGACGGCAAAAAGAATCGCGCCAATAATAAGGACTGCGACGAAAAAGAAAATAATTGAACCATCCATTATATAGCCTCCAATGATCTTGCAAGCGCAAGTAACGCAGCGTCACTTTTACGCGCACCGATTAATTGTACACCGACAGGAAGTCCTGATTCAGTTAAACCCGCCGGGACGCTGATTGCCGGTAATCCCGCAAGGCTTGGTGGCACAGTCATAATATCGGCAAGATACATTTTGATCGGATCGGCTGTATTTTCGCCGAGTCCAAATGCTGGCGTCGGGCTGACTGGTCCAATTAACACATCGTATTCCGCAAACAGATCATTAAAAGTGTTAATCAGTAGAGTGCGAGCTTTTTGTGCCTGTAGATAATATGCGTCAAAAAAACCACTCGACAATACATAGCTCCCGATCATAATACGGCGTTTGTTTTCAGTCACAAAGCCTTCATCGCGACTTTTGCCATATAGCTCAGCGAGAGTAGCAATACCTTCCGCACGGTGGCCATAGCGAATACCGTCATATCGTGCCAAATTACTACTAATTTCTGCAGGAACGATAATATAATACATCGCCAGAGTGTGTGCAAGAATTGGCATACTAAGCTCATCAATAGCATGACCAGCTGCACGAAGTCTGTCAACATAGTCATCGACTCGGGCGCGCACGTCAGCATCAACGCCATCTGTCATGAATTCTTTAATGATACCAATTTTTTGGTTTGGTTTTACACTATCAATTGGCGTAAAGAAATCCGGAAGTGTTGTCATGTCACGATCGTCACGACCTGCCATAATACTCATCACCAGTTCAGCATCTGCGGTATTCGACGTAAAACAGCCGATAGTATCCGTACTGCTCGCCATTGCAACAACCCCATATCGACTCACTGTTCCGTAGGTTGGCTTCACACCAATGACGTTATTAAAACTAGCTGGTTCACGAATTGATCCGCCCGTGTCACTTCCGAGTGCAAACGGCACAATATCAAGTGCGGTGACGACGGCCGAACCACCACTACTTCCCCCAGCGACTTTGGTTTGGTCAAATGCATTTTTGGTTGGCCCAAATGCTGAATTTTCGGTGCTGCCCCCATGTGCAAATGCATCAAGGTTAGCTTTGCCAATACAAATCGCGCCCTCGGATTCGAGTTTTTCGACGGCTGTTGCTTGAATTGGTGCAATGAAATTTTCAAGCATATGACTGGCGGCGGTCGTCGGTGCGCCAAACGCCAGGAAATTGTCCTTAACAACAAACGCAACACCGGCAAGTGATCCGGTAATTGTCCCAGCGTCTACTGCGTCGGCACGTTCCAGCGCCCGATCTTCGGTGAGGCTCAGTAGTGCATGATACTGTTCGCTGTCTTTGGCACGCTTAATAGCCAGTTCGACACGACCACGAGCTGAATCACTTGTTTTTAAATAATCAGAAATTGTCATAATTACAGTACTTTCGGCACTTTTACTTGGTTCAAATGACTTTCGGGTGCAAGAGCAAGTAATTGCTCACGGCTGACACCGTAGTCAATCACACTATCATCACGCCAGACGTTTTCCAGATCAGTCACCTGATAGGTTGGTTCAACCCCGGTCGTGTCGAGTTCGCTTAGCTGCTCGACATATCCAAGAATATTACCTATATCGGTTTGCAGGCTGTCAATTTCGTTATCAGCAAGCTGCAAACTACTTAGCTGCGCTAAATGCAGCACATCATCTCGCAGAATTTGTGTCATATACGTATTATAACGCAATTTTCATTCAGCCACTACCTTTAAATTTCTTAAAAACAGTGGTTGAACGACAGACTAAAGCAGGTTTCTGAAGTCAACCGTGATGCGAGATCACAAGATATTGACTTCCGATTCAATGAATCGGAACCGTGTTCTTCGTAAGTTTCCAGATTTCGTGCATGACAAGTGCCACGGCGAAATCGTTAGGATCGTGCTCCTTGAAAACAATCGCCCGCTCAGACCACTTGCAAGTGATCATCTCCGGCGCATGCTTCAGTAGCTGGCGAAGTCCGGTAGAAGGCAGGCTTTTAACAGCCACTTCCACACAGCTCAGCACAACCGAGTCCGCGTGACGGACACCAAACGAGAGCCTGGCAAACATCGAGGACTCGCTGAGTCCGATGAAGTTCCAGTGATCGATTTGATTCTCTTCAATCACTTGCCGAGCAAGACGGTTCACGAGCGGGGTCATGCATACCTCCATATTGTTGGGGTTGGCCTATCTAAATACGATAATCATATCCATATAGGCCAAACCAAACACGTGCGGTATGTCTTTGCTTTACTCTGTCAAATTGCATAACACATACAAAATATGTATTATAGCATGACTATAATAATAAGTCAATACTAAGGGGTTGTCGCCTACTTGAAACGAGGTGTCGGCGTGTGACCAGAGCCTGGAGTTTTCGGTGCAGACATCGGTATATCAGTTGCTTTATTTACTTGATTCGCCGTAATCATGGCGGTGCGCATTTGTTCCTGTAAATCAGACATTCCGGCTGGCGAGTGAGGGATCAAGATTGTATTTGTGCGGCTCGAAAGTCCGATGTCTTTGATCGTGTCAAAATACTGAGTCATCAAAACAAGGTTCATCACGTCCTGTGCGTTGGTGCCTTCAACATTCTTGCTAAAGCTTTCGACTGAATCTTTCAGCCCATCAATAATCGCGCGACGTTGATTGGCAATACCTTGGCCCTGGAGTGCCTTGCCTTCGGCTTCACCTTCGGCAGCTTTGACGACGCGAATTTTATCTGCTTCGGCTTGTTGGATTGCGGCTTCGCGCATACGCTGTGCGGCGTTAATTTCATTCATGCTTTGTTTGACCTTGGCATCCGGATCAATATCAGTCACGAGCGCTTTCATGATTCCGTACCCGAAATCATCCATCACAACATCAAGTTCGCTTTTGACCGCCGAGGCAATTTCGTCTTTCATCTGGAATAATTCGTCCAAGTTAATAGTTGGAACACGGGCACGAACGGTGTCAAACACAAACGAAGTGATCTGCATTTCGGCATTTTGCAAACGGTAAAACGCGTCAACAACTTTTGCCGGCAATACATAATATTGGACGCTCACGATCACGAATACAAATACGTTGTCTTTGGTTTTTGTTTCAACACGGACATCAAGCTGCTGCACACGGAGATTCACCCGACCAGCAATCTTGTCGATTAATGGGATTTTAACATTTAATCCAGCTGTCCCGACTCTTTGAAATTTACCAAATCGTTCAACCAGGGCAGCTGTTTGCTGACCAACTGTAAAAAACACGCTAAATGATAAAACGATGACGACGATAGCAACGACGATTAGAAACACTGGTTTTCTCCCTATTTATACTAAACTTATCATAGCATATGCTATGACTTTGCAGTTGCTTGACGAGCAGCTAAAGATGCTGCAAATCGAGGACGTAAATTATCAAATGAAACTGCCTTTTTTCTTGCACGCACCATATACGCTGCGAGTTCCTCACGTGCACGTTCACCATCATCTGAAAGTCCAGTGCGTTCGAAAACACGCCATGTTTCAAGTGTCGGAATAATTACTTCGAAATGATGGTTATGAATATCATAAATACCTGCAATCGCGATTTCTTTTGCCATATCTTCAAAACCAATCATATTTGAGCCAGGCATCTCAAAATTCATGACTTCATCTGCTACCGCGCGCATTGTTCGGTTTGGCTCAAGCTCAAACGCAGCCTCCATCAAATTAGAATAGAAAATCATATGGAGTCTCTCGTCACCTGCTATGTGACCAAGAATTCGGGAGGCATCGGGATCGTTACATGCTTTTCCTGTATTTCTATGGGCAACATTTGTTGCCATTTCCTGCATAGTTACGTATGCGAGCGTATGGAGAATATCTTTCCCACCCCCATCATAACCTTGTGTCATTTGGGCCATGCGAGCTACTTCAAGTTTTGCTGGGTCTACGCCCCGTGTTACAACAAGATAGTCACGGATTGCTACCGAATGATTTGCTTCCTCTGCTGTCCAACGTCCCACCCATTCTCCCCAAGCGCCTTCGTTACCGAAAAGTGTTCGGATAACATAATGGTAAGACGGCAAATTATCTTCAGTAAGCAGGTTTAGTATCATAGCAAACTGAGCAACATCGCTTAACTGAGATTGCTCAGGTGACCAATCTTCACCACCAAGCTTCTTGTAATTACGACCTTTACTATACGGAACGAGCTCATGAGGACTCCAGTCATTTCTCTTCTCTAAATGTCGGTTGAGATTTCTCTCTACTACCTCTATGAGATCGTGAAGCAATTTGGCACCCCTCATTTCTTCACTGTTGTATGTCATAAGTCCTGTACTGCTGTCTAGGATAGAATCGGTCGGTCTTAAATATGATAAGTCTATTGCATCCCCAGCTAATCTGGTTCGTATACGCTCTGAGACAGTTGGTGATGCTGGTAACTCAGCAGTCTTAGGTTCGGTATGATTTGTAGGATCCATATCGCTCATGGTTATAGTATAGCTCATAATTGACAGCGTTCACAAGTAACGTATGGTAAACCTTACTAAACCATAACGAGGGCTATTGATGAAAAACTTCGAGCGAGACATTATTCTCATCGGCGGTAAACCTGGGAGCGGTAAAAGTCGACTCAGTCGTGAAATAGCACTCGAATTAGGGAAAACGGATGGCTGCAGCGCTGAACATATTTCTATTGGAGATCACATTAGAAAAATTGGTACAGGTGCTATAAGATCAGCTTACGGAAAACTAATCGAAGAGCACTTAACCGAAACTCCTCATGAATTAATTGATGACGAGATAATATGTGAAATCCTTGCGGGACGAATTGCTCGGTCTGGCAATACCGACTTGCTTCTCATTGATGGTATGCCTAGGCGGAAATCTCAGATCGATGTCATCAGTACGATAGCAGATCAGGAGAAGCGGACCATACGTGGACTTATCGTTACTCACACATCTGATGAGATAGCACAACTCAGACTTTCTATACGCGCTCTTCGTGCTGGACGAAATAAAGTCGAAGTATCAACTATTGCACTCCGACTAGCGGTACACGACCAACATTTTCCTGATGTGATTGCCGCCTACCAAAATAGTAATCTGCCTATCGAAAAGATTGATACCACTGATAAAAAAGGGGGGGACAACAGAAACAGGCTTGATGGCCGTCAGATGGATGCTTCAAAGTCATCAGAGCTAATAAAAACGCCTCGTTACGAGGCGCTTTTATTATACATAACGTATTACCTGCGATCGATAAATGTAAATGCTTTACCGCTCGCACCGGCACGACCGGTTCGACCAATACGGTGAATGTAATCTTCGTATGTCTGTGGTGTATCGAAGTTGATGACGTGACTAACATTTGGAATGTCGAGGCCACGAGCAGCAACATCGGTTGCAACCAATACTTTGACACGCATGTCTTTGAATTGTTTCAAAGCACGCTGACGCTGTGATTGGTTTTTGTTACCATGAATCGCAGCAGATGGAATACCGCTGTTATCAAGGTGATCAGACAGACGTTGGACACCAAACTTTGTCTCACCAAAGATCAGTACTTTGTCAAAATCAGCACCACGAAGCATCTCAGTCAAAATCTCAAGTTTATGAGCTTTGTCACGCGATTCGATGATATCCTGTTCAACGTGTTCACTTGTTTCGCTCGTACGAACGGATACAGTGACTGGATCGTTCAGGAACGCGTGCACAAGTGCTGAAATTTCAGGAGTAATCGTCGCACTGAAAAACAGTGTCTGACGTTCCTTTGGCATTTCGCTCACGATCTGACGAATGTCAGGCAAAAAGCCCATGTCGAGCATACGGTCTGCTTCGTCAAGAACTAGTGTCGTCATGTTCTTAAGCTGCAAGATATTACGTTGCATCAAATCTTTAAGACGACCTGGTGTTCCGATAATAAAGTGTGGGCGACGTTTAAGGTCACGGATCTGACGATCGACACTGACACCACCAACAACAAGTGCTGAATAAAGATCAAGGCCACGTGCGAACTCACGGAATTGTTCGTCAATTTGCTGAGCAAGCTCACGTGTTGGAGCAACAATCAAAACGCTTGGGCGAAGTGTAATACCACTTTGGCGTTCGATAATTGGGAGTAGGAATGCAGCTGTTTTACCAGTACCTGTGTTTGCAAGTCCAATAACGTCGCGGCCTTCAATAATGTGAGGAATCGCTTGGTCCTGGATCGCACTAGGGTTTACATAGCCTTTGCTTGCGATATTATGGTGTAACTGAGCACCAAAAGGAAAGTCAGCAAACTTATGAGTTGCTTCATAGACGACTTCGTCCGCTTTAGCGACTGCTTTGTTGATAAATTTAGATGGATGAATGTACTTTTTAGCTGGACCACGGTTTCCACCGCCGCCACGACGACCACCGCCGCCTCCGCCAAAACTACGTCCGCCACTGTTAGATGGGCGTCCTTGATTAGGGCGTCCGCCCCGTCCTTGTGTAAATGCCATAGAAAATAACCCTTTCGTTATATATTGATAGCTGTTTTGCAGTCATACTGGTACGAGAAAGTACCTAGGAGAACAGCGAGAGGATATTTCGGTGGCGGCGCTTGTTGACGCTCGTCTTTGAAAGAGGCTCGACATTCTAATCGAATGCAATGTTTTCATTATAGCACAACTATTATTATTTTGCAACCTATAGCGTCGCGGGAGGCGTTGGTGGCCAGCTATCTGGTGGCGTCGAGGGAGGCAAAGTGACCGGAGGGAGTGCAACACCAGGTGCCGGTTGCAGAGGTTGCGATGATACACCGTACGACTGAGTCAGTAGCTGTGGTTGCTCGGTCGTATGAAGCCGTTTTGTTCGAATAACCATAAAAATAACGAACCCGATGCTCATACTAATGGCAACAACCACGATACTAATAGCAATGGCCAAGGTAGAAACCGTATCGTAGTCTAACGACGCATCGCTTGTTGTTCCCAGATGACTACGTGATAGCTCGATAAAACTGGCAGCAAGATAGTTTGCGGGGTATTTGCTTTTTACTATCGTAAATTCAGCGAGCGCTTGTTTGTAGTTCCCCTTTAGGTAGGTTTCGATCGCGTTATTCCAGCCAGTCGAAATGTCGCTAGTCGTGTGTAGTGAGATATTTTTATCATGAAGTAACGATTTATAATCTGCAATGTCACGAACGGTTCCGTCGCCAAAACATTTTTTGTCTGGGCAAGTAATTAGGCTATACGTGTTTAATCCTACTTGCTTGCCGTCAGTTGTAAAGGCTGGACCGCCGCTGTTGCCGTGGCCAATAGGAACATCCGTGTGAAGTATTTTACGACTGCCAAAACCAGACCCATCCTGCCCAATTGATAAAACGATACCCTGTGTAACACTTGGCACAGTCCGTAGTTTTGTCGTACTCAGCCCACCATCAACAAAGGCCGGAAACCCAATAGCAGTCAGCTCATCGCCACTTGAAACAGTATCGATATTCCCAAGTTGCACAGTCGGATATGAGCCCTCGACTTTGAGAACCGCCACGTCAGATGTCGTAAAATCGCCTGTCGTCAGTGATGTATCGGCTGCGACAGGGTCGTAATTGGCTGCAATAAATTTTGCTGGAACAATCGTATCATCGTAGCCAAACCCAGCTCGCTGGCCGGCCAGTTTCATTGCAATTGGATGATTGCCTAGTTGAACCGCATAGGTCGATTCACGTTTTGTGGCTGTTAGCTCGTTTTCACCAATAAGTGAAGGTATCTGCTGTAAGGCAGCAGTCGCTGCCGCATTTCCACTTGATACATCTGCAATCAATGCATTTGCTTGCATTTGCGTTATTTTTTGGGCCGCAACCAAATAGTCGACAAGAGTTTTGATTCGTTTCTTTTGGATTTCCTGCGTTGGTGCTAGATTAATATATCCTTGTATCGTATCCTTGGGTGTAAACACAACGACATGTCCATTGGTCGCAATATACCCATCACTCGACACGATAGACCCACTCCCGATACCACCCGTACAGGCATCGTTCATGATTAACCGCGCAGTCCCAGCACTAAGTGTCAGGTTATTACAATACATCGTCGCGATACGAACCACCGCAATCTGATTTTTAGCGACAACTTGAATGACGGTTGCAGGATCAAGTGGCTTAGGGACGTTGGAACTTCCCGAAGGAAGTATCAAATCAGATATGAGTCGTACGGATGGTCCGGTGAGACTTAATTTGTCCTGAACTGGCAGCGTGTACGTGATGGATTTAATGACCGCCTCTAGCTCGGACGTTTGCGACATATTATCACTCGTTTGGTTTGTCATTTTAGCATAGTACGGACGATGATTTTGTACTGTCAGATACATGGTGGCAGTACGCATTGTCTTGATACCATAGGCTATGTTCGTTTCGGTAAAAATAATTTTTTTATATAAGATGCCGTTGATCGTCATGTCGACTGGTTTACTGGCTGTTTCGCCGTGGGCAGTATTATCCGCTGATATGTCATTAATCCATATATCCATTTCGGACAATTTGGTATTTTCCGGTGTGTTCATGCGACTGGTGAAGTAATCCTTACGAATATTCGTAAGGATAGTCAGCCGTTGATTGGACACAAAGGTTGCCGTGTCAGATTTCGGAAAATCAACATGAATAAGATCATATGGCCTTGTTACGTCAAGCTCTGTTCCGACGTACTCTTGGCCCGTAACCTTCGTTCCACTTGAACTTCCGTCCGTCACTTGGCCGGTTGCCGACATAGTATTTGAATCGTACGTCATTTTGAACCCAAGCTGCGACTGAATTGTTTGCGATTTCTTCGTGGACGCTTCGGTCGTCACAAGACCACTAATATCACTCTGTTTGGTGCCATTTTTTTTACTATCTATAGCATGAGCAGTGATAAAATACGCAGCCACAAGCCCAATCAAAATAGTGACTGCAATACCGATGACAATATAAGTATGTTTGATGATTTTTTTAGAGCGATGATGTCGCGCAGAGTGATGGGCCAGCTGATGATCAATATCGGTCATTAGTTATGAGTATAGCAAGCTTCTAGTGGCTTCGCGATGTTATTATTACTGTCTATCTAGAGCTTTTCTTTTATACTTGCAATCATGTCACGCAGTTCGGCAGCTTTTTCAAATTCAAGGTTTGCACTCGCAAGTTCCATTTGACCGCTCAGATCTTTCATCAGCGACTTGTATTCATCTTTGGGAATTTTATTCAGATTAAGTGTCGGCTTCTTGTCTTTATCTTTATCGGGAATAATCGCTCGTAGTCCTTCGTCGATACTTTTCGCAATACTGGTTGGGGTAATACCGTGTTCCGTATTGTACGCTTCCTGAATCGCGTGACGCCTATTTGTTTCGTCAATCGCAGCCTGCATCGAACGAGTAATCCTGTCGGCATACATCAATACCTTGCCTTCTTGGTGACGTGCCGCACGGCCAATTGTTTGGATCAAGGCACTTTCGGAACGCAGGAAACCTTCCTTGTCGGCGTCCATAATCGCAACCATACTGACTTCAGGTAAGTCAAGACCCTCACGCAGTAGGTTGATGCCGATCAAAACATCATACACTCCGCTCCGAAGATCGTTTAATATGTCTCCCCGTTCGAGTGTATCGACATCACTGTGAATATACGCAGTTTTCATGCCAATTTCTAAAAGATACGCCGAGAGATCTTCGGCCATGCGTTTCGTGAGTGTCGTCACTAAAACACGTTGATTTTTTGCGGTCCGATCACGAATTTCAGCAATCAAATCATCGATCTGACCTTTGGTGGGACGAATTGATATTTCTGGATCAAGTAGTCCGGTTGGACGGATAATCTGCTGAGCGGGCGCCGGGCTATGTGCCAGTTCGTAATCGCCGGGTGTTGCTGAAACATAAATCGCTTTATTGATATGACGATCAAATTCAGTAAATGTCAGCGGACGGTTATCAAGTGCTGATGGCAAACGAAAACCATAATCAACTAGTACTTCTTTGCGTGCACGGTCGCCGTTAAACATACCTCTCACCTGCGGCAGCGTCTGGTGACTTTCATCGACCAGGAGTAAGAAATCATCTGGGAAGTAATCCATCAGTGTCGCTGGCTGTTCACCGGGTTCGCGATTCGTCAGGTAACGGCTATAGTTTTCAATGCCTTTAACAAAACCTGTTTCCTCTAGCATCTCGATGTCGTATTTTGTTCGTTGACCTAGTCGTTGCGCTTCAAGTAATTTATCGTTTTTTTCAAACCATTCCATACGCTCTTCAAACTCACGCTTGATATTTTCAATGGCACGTTCCAATTTTTGTTTCGGCGTTACATAGTGACTACTTGGAAAAATAGTTGTTTCTTTGGGCTCACCCAGAATTTCACCGGTTAAAGGATCGATTCGTGTCATCCGATCAACTTCGTCACCAAAAAACTCAATGCGGTACGCGACATCACTTCCGGCTGGAAATACATCGACGACATCACCCTTGACGCGGAATGTGCCGCGATGAAAATCAATATCGTTACGCTGGTACTGGATGTCAGTGAGTAAACGAACGAACTTTTCCTGCTGTCTACTTTCACCTGTTTTAACCGTAATCGACATTTCAGAATAATCGTCAGGTGACCCAATACCATAGATACAACTCACACTGGCAACAATAATCGTGTCACGTCTCGTGAGGAGCGCAGCAGTCGCCGAATGTCGTAATCGATCAATCTCGTCGTTGATTTTGCTGTCCTTTTCAATATACGTATCACTACTCGCCATATATGCTTCTGGTTGGTAATAATCAAAATAACTAACGAAATAATGGACTTCGTTGTCAGGGAAAAATTGCTTAAATTCAGAAAAAAGTTGTGCGGCAAGGGTTTTATTATGTGCCATGACGAGCGTCGGAACTTGACGATCCTGGATAATGTTCGCCATCGTAAATGTCTTGCCCGAACCGGTCACACCAAGTAGTGTCTGTTCACGGACGCCGTTATTGAGGCCTTCGATAAGCTGCTTAATAGCACTCGGCTGGTCACCGGTTGGTTGGTAATGTGTTTCAAGCCGAAATTTGTGGTCCACCTGATTAGTATACTACGTATCAGTGAGGGTCAGAAGGATACGCTTCGCTGTGTCGTATTCACTGCCCGATAGTGCCTGAGTGATAGTAGCTTGAGCAGGAGATTGGCCTGATTCCAAGCCTTTTGCGATAATAGAAACCTGTGCAAGTGGTTGGGTTGACGTTTCGTTTTTGAATAATCCAGCATAAGAAAGGTCACACCCCGATCCGTCGACATGTACAGCAGCAACCGGCGTTGTGACTCGTTCAATTTCCGATATGTAACTGTAGTAATCGGAGGGATCTGGATGATAGCCGTAATAATCTGATGTGCCAAACGTATGATGCATGATTACTTCGGCGTATCGCAATTTTGGCGCACTCTGTAGCGATTTTGTCTGTAGTTTTGTGATAATTACATTATCAGGATCACACGCTCCACCGTATTGGCCGTTTTTCATGATTGTAAAATCAATCGTAAACTTGCTACTTGGACTTATAATCTTTGTGTTATGGGCGAACGCTTCACCTTCACTTGCTGCACTGCCTGTCTCAACCACACTTGCTTTCCAGTCACTCGGATAGTGAAGTGTCATCATCCGATTATCAAGGCTATTCGTGGCAATTTCAGTAAGATCAGCGTCAAGTGTTACGGGAACCTGCGTCGTATTCGTAAACGATACACCGTCTTTGGTAACACATTTTTCGGGGTATGTTTCAAGCAACTTACTCCGTGGAGATGTCCGACACTCTTCGAAATTCGTCGGCACACTCACAACAGATTCGGATTTTTGGTGTAATTTTTGCCATAGAACCAACCCCAACCCACCAACGATAACAACAACAATGATAGCACTGATAATAACGAGTGCACTACCCGATTGAACTTGCTTTGAATGCATAAATAGTTTATCCCCGACCAGCTCGTTTTAAACTTATCTGGCTGTCGGTGCCGTCGTCTTGAAAATCTGCGTATTTTTTATCAAGCGCTTCAATTACCCGATCGACGATTCGTTCAGGATCAGTGTCGTAAATGATATCTTTCGCACCGGGTGCCTCGATATTATCTAGGAGCGTTTTGGTAAAATCTGCGAGTCCGCCGCTCCCGACAAGAATACCGCATACTTTTCGACTTTCAAGTGCTGTCGAAAGTTCATGCAGACTACCCATCCTGCCACCAACCGTAATAATGGCGTCACAGCTACGTACTAAGTGAACATCGCGACCAACATATTCCATACCTGTAAAGTTGATATAATCAAATTCTTTGGTTGGCAAACGATAGGTTGCGACATGTTCACGAAATGAACTGGCAGGTGAAAAACCGATCGATATACCACGTTTTCCTTTTACCCCCGTTGCACCCATAGCTGCAAAATGAGGCAGGCCAACGGTCGCACCAGTTAGTAACGTTTTACCGCGTTTTGAAATGGCCTTGCCGATCTCAAACGCAAGTTGATGCGACGACTGAACAGTGTCACCACTAGCAGCGCCCGACACACATATCTGGTAGCGCATTAATCAGTGATCTCCGTGACCTTGTACCACTCTGGTGCTTCGGCAAGATATTTTTGCAATTCATCTCTACTAAGGAGGCCTTTTTGCGCACCAATATGTTGTACGACATTCATACTATTAATTGGTGCCCACGCCAGCGCTGTCTCCAGCGGTTCTCCTACTGCAACCGTCGCAACAAAGGTCGATGAAAATGCATCACCCGCACCAGTACGCTCGACTGGTGGCTTTGGATCAGGATAGTTTGGAATCGTCAGTACTCGGTTACCGTCAGAAGCATACGAGCCATTTGGTCCATCGGTAATAACAACAAGCTTTGGACCAAGGTTATGAAGTCCATTAGCAAGATTCGTAATCGAATCATAGGGCAAACCGGTGACATCCATTGCTTCTTCGCGGTTCATAAGTGCAATACGACTTCGTCGGTAGAGTGCTGCCATTTTCTCAGTGCCCCATTTGAATTGGAATGTCCCTGGTTGCAATGCAAAATTAACATCTGGATTGCGCTCTAGGTAGTCGAGCAAACCTTCATGGAGCGGCCATGAATCTTCACCAAGGTAGGCAAGATAAATCCAGTCTGGTTTGGTTGCTGGATCGCGCCACTGATAACGATATTTCTCGCTTTTTACAAGCATTGTGCGATCAGCTTTGTAACAAAGAACGTACCAGTAACTTGTCGCTTTATCTTCTTCGACGATCATTGATTCAGTATTCACCCGTTCACCATTGAGGTGTTCGATTGCCTCGGTACCAGTTGCGTCACCGCCAACCCATGCCATGAGCCCTGCTTTGTAGCCAAGCCGTGCAATTGATACAGCCACGTTTGGTGATGGACCAACTGACTTAACAATATCGACTTTTTCATACGGTGGCTTGAGACCAAATGGTACGGCAAGCCATTCCATGTCACCTTCTTTGATAATTTTGGCAGTATCATCACCAAGTGTAATGAATGCGTCTGTAAAAATATCGCCAATTGCGAGAATGTACGGTGACGTATTAGTCGATTCGTCAGTTTGGTTTGGGTCAGTTGGATTCATTTGTTCTAGGCCAATCTCCGCTGCAAGTGCGGTCACTATTTTATTATCTGTTCGATCATGGTCAGCATACCGTTTCACAATTTCACTTCGTAAATGAAGCTGTCCGTGGGTGACGCGGCGGTGATCAAAATCAAGTTCATGATGATGATTATCAACAACATCCTGAGCGTTGAATGATACCGGACCATCTCCAAGGTTAAGGAGAACAAAACTTGTGCCTGCAAGCACCGTCTCCGCTCGTCCTGATGCTGCAGCTGCACCCAGCGCTTTATAAAGCTCAACACTCGTCGTATCAGCCGTATCAAGCCCTAGTTGACGCATAACATCATGAGCTGTGTGGGTGATGTCGGCGATCAACCGCACATCGACACCACTATTACCCGCCGCTTGTTCTAACCTATGGATTGTCGTCGTAAACAGTGGATGATTATTGCTGAGTAAATCTTGTAACGCTTTTGCCACGTGGCTACCTTTTATCTGTAAAATTATTTCTACTGCGGTTATTATAGCACGCTTATGCTTGCCTAATCTATCGGTAAAAATCATACTAATAAGCAGTATGTCATTCTCGTCAAAGGAACTACCGCTCGTTACGTCACTTGAACATACCGTCGATGCGTGGCCGAAAATGTCGCCCGGCGAAAAGACTGCTGCCGTGATAGCAAATATGACTTCAGCTGCCCGTCCAGCGGCACGACTTATACATGAACTTCATCGTCGAGACAAACCGACTTCTGCCGATATCATGACTAGTCTAGGAATTATGCTCAGTGATAAAGCAGATGGTTTCATTGCCAAATCATTTGGCGGCCAAACAGAGTTCGGCAAAGAGTTCGACCCGCTAATGGATAAGTTCGATTTCTTTATCTGGGAGTATGCCCAATATCAACGTGATCAGCTCGCATTACCACACTTGATTACAAGGTTTGGTCGTGACATTACTGTGACACTTGTGCGATCACATGTCAAAGGAACGACAGACGGAGGTGTCGATGTCAGTGCTGGCTGGCAAGGAAAAACAACGACTGGCATACGTGGTGCATCCTTGCTCGCAACAGACACGTCAGTGGAACGTTTTATTCCTAGAGCGATTCATCAAAATATGGCGACAGCTGCAATCATTGCATCAGGCGTTGCAAATATCAAGCTGCTTCTTGACGCGAAAACCGACTACGATCTCGCCAACTAGAAAGATTTTTCGTGTAGTGGCATCTCATGCAACTGTGTATTTTTATGCAAAATACCTTTTTTAGCACCAATTTTATTTACGACAGAGGTTGAGTTCGCACTCGCAAACAAAACAGATTGTTTCAGCGACTCGCCCATTGCCCACTGACTGAGGAATCCTGACCCAAATGCGTCACCAGCACCCGTGCGGTCGACGACCTTGACGTCTTCGTACATACCAGCCCTGACAATCGTCTTGCCATCACTTGCCATGACGCCATTCGGGCCATCGCTAATCACAACTACTGGCACATAATGATGCGCGTGACGAACAAGTTCTTCGAGTTCTGAGCCTTCGACAATAGTCTGAATTTCTTCTTTATTCACCGACAAAACATCAACGTCTTCGAGAAGTGCCTTGAGTTTTGCTGTGTGCGCTAATTCACCTTTGCCTGGATTAAAGAAGACTTTAATGCCCAGTTTTTTAGCCTGTTCGAAAATCGTATGAAGTGCTTCCATGCTTCCAGCCATACTCGAAACATACAACCAATCAGCGTCAGCGTTTTTGAGGTCAAAGTTTTTCGCATCATAATGCGTACTTGCCCCTCGATAGGTTAAAATCGTTCGTTCGCCACTTGGTGCAAGTAATAGCACCGAATAGCCAGTATTATACTTATCCGAATAACTCACACCGGATGTATCGACGCCTTCACGATCAAGATCATCAAGTACTGCCTGACCAGCTGGGTCATGCCCAATCGTGCCCATAAAATGACTGTCAATACCCTGGCGCGCAAATGTTACGGCTGCATTCGTCGCCCCACCACCAGTACTAAAATCGATGTTATTGACGTCGGCTTTGGCGCCAAGTTCAAGTTTCATAAATTGTTCATGGGCTGTTTTGTCACTGACCGGTTTAAATTCGTCGCTATGGCTGAGGAATACATCTTGGACTGCGGCACCGATGGCCAGGATTTTTGGTTGGTTTTTACTCATATACGACAAGTATATCACTTACGCTTGGAATTTGCCTCGTCGTAGCGTACAAGTAGATACATGTCAGTTAGCCCCAGATCACAGGCAGCCCGCCAATTTAATAGTCCTGATGCTTGTCCGTCTCCGCACAAGCACATGCCTGGAAACAAATTAAAGCCACTGCATTATGGCGAGACCGCAAAACTCGTAAACGCAACAATGGACAAATTTTTACTTGCCTATAGCGCTACGGATAGCGCCCTAAAGCATACACAGACACGTGCTGAGCTGCGAGCAACTGTTGTATCCGAGTTAACGCGGTCGTATACATTCGTCCAGTCACTTCCGATGTTTTATGATACTATTGCCTTTTTAGAAGAGTCGCAATCTCAGCGTCACCGTGAAGATCAGAATCGATGGCCATCATTTGACGGCACGTTTACTGCCGGTATCAGTACTGCAGTTAATACAACCGAAAATATATACGATGCACTATCCGCCCTACTGCCGCTAGAACAAGTGTGTCATCCAAAGACGGGTGGTATTTCCCGTCATATCGCATTACTGCATAACCGACAATTTGTCGCATTTCGTGATGCCTATCTGCAATCAAGATCAGACGGTACACCGTCAGTCATGCCCCTCGTCGATCTTTTGACTACATATACTGACGGCAATTCTGAGTGGCTTGGTTTCAAACCAACCTACCCAGATAAAGTCCTTGTTCCTAAAAGATTCGTTGATCTCCAGGGAAGGCAGATTCTATTTACGATGGATCTTGAAATCAATGATCTTTCAACTGAGCCAATGGTAACCATAGAAGATATTGAACTAGCACCTGATTCACCACTTGTCGGATGCCCATTTACTTTTACTCCAGACCAGATGAAAGCATTTTGGAATGTATATTGCACCGAGCGATCACGTATTGATCGACAACTAAAAACTGGTCAAGAAGCCGTTCGACACGTACAAATTGTTACGACCTAAAAACTTTAAGCAACTAAACGACTGCTTTACCGGCACTGCCAAACGCGTTAATTTTTTCTTCGACGACGGCCTGGACTGCACCGTATACGGTCGGCATTAATTTCACAATAGCGTATTCGTCTGGGTTGTCAGCCAATACTTGTTCCAGTGTTTTACGGAACGCAAAGCGCATATCGCTGTTGATATTTATCTTGCTGACACCGATTTTGGCTGCTTCTTCAAAGAAATGAAGAGGCGTACCGCTGCCACCATGCAGGCTAATCTGACAGTCAATCGAATCACGAATTTGCTGTAGTAGTTCAAGGTCAAGTTGTTTTGGAACTGGGTAAAGTCCGTGAAGGTTACCAACAGCAGCGGCAAATGTGTCAACGCCTGTTGTTTCGACGAATGATTTTGAATGTTCAGGAGTTGAAAATGTCTTTTTAATTTCTTCGTAATCGATGTCTTCTTTGTGAACATTGCTACTTCCGCCGAAATAATGAGGTTCACTTTCGACAAGTGCACCGGTAAATTTCGCATATTCAACGACTTCTTTGGTTTTTTCGATAATTTCTTCTTCGGTTGCATCGTGATTTGCCTGCGAGATATCGATATGAATAAATTCATAGCCAGCATCGATCGCACGTTTACATGCTTCGACTGATGGGCTGTGATCAAGGTTAATGTATATTTCGACACCATACTCAAGTTTGTAGTTATCGACAAGGTCACGAATATTTTCGATACCCATTGCTTTCACTTCACCGTCGCTGACTTCGACCAATACCGGTGAATTCAGTTTTTGTGCAGCCGTCACAACTGCAATCAACGTTTCTTGATTATCAATGTTAAACGCACCGACCGCAAACTGTTGCTGACGAGTACGCTGGTATAAGTGACGAGCCCTGGTTGTGTTGTCGCGAATTTGTTTGATTGTTAAACCCATATGTTCTCCTTAAAATCCTTGATGATAACGTGGAACGTCATCGATAAATTGTTTCGCTGTTTTTGCAAGTGAGGCACCGTCAAATCCAAAATGTTCGAATAGTTCACGTGGCGAACCAGATTCGCCAAAACGATCCTGCATACCAACACGTTTCAGTGGTGTTGGTAATTTTTCGCCCAGAAGTTCTGCGATTGCACCGCCAAATCCACCGTTAATTTGGGCTTCTTCTCCGGTCAGCACGCGACCTGTTTTTCTAACACTTTCTAGAATAGTTTGCTCGTCAAGCGGCTTGATCGTCGGAACATGAACAACTTCGGCAGAAATACCTTGTTCTTCTAGAATCTTAGCCGCAAGCAATAACTCATACGTCAATGTTCCAGTCCCCAGCAAGCTAATATCATGGCCCTCACGTAGGACGTAGGCTTTACCGATTTCAAACGGTGAATCATCAACACTAAAGATCGGAGTTTTTTCACGCGCTAGTCGTAAATAACTCGGCTTGCCATTTTCAGCAATTGCCCGCGTCGCTTTTTCGGCTTCGATACTATCACCAGGGGCAATCACCACCATATTTGGTAGGACGCGCATAAGTGCGATGTCTTCGAGCATCTGGTGGGTTGCACCGTCAGGCCCAACACTCACACCGGCGTGTGATCCAATAATTTTGACCGGTTGGTCGTTTAGAGCAATTGTCGTTCGAATTTGCTCCCAGTTCCGACCTGGACTAAATGCAGCGTAACTACTGGTAAACGGAATTTTGCCGGCACGAGCCATACCACTAGCAACTGTGACGAGATTTTGTTCCGCCACGCCGATTTCGACAAATCGTTTTGGAAATGCATCCCGAAACGGAGACATCTGCGTGCTGTCTGTCAGATCAGCGCATAGGGCAACGATCTGATCGTTGGCTTCACCGGCGGCCTTGAGTCCACGCCCAAAACCCGCTCGAATCGGTTCTTGTTTAACATCGTCAGCGAATGCATCAGGGTTTAATGGATAGCTCATGACGCGGCTCCTTCGTGGGTAATTTTACCGTCAAGTGTACGTAATTTTTGAAGCGCGATCTTAGCTTGTTCGCTATTTGGCGCCATACCATGCCATTTATAATCATATTCCATAAAATCAACGCCCTTACCCGGGATAGTGTGACAAATCACGACACTCGGTTTATTAGTAATCGCCCGCGCCATACTGGCAGCATCAATCACGCTTTCGATATTATGACCATCAATTTCCTGGACATGCCAGCCAAATGACTCCCATTTACCACGAAGATCTTCAAGCGGCATGACGTCTTCGGTACTGCCATCGATTTGAATATTATTACGGTCAATAAACACAGTTAGTTGACTGAGTTTATTTTTGCCAGCGAACATGGCTGCTTCCCATATATTACCTTCGTCAAGTTCGCCGTCCCCCGTCACGACATAGACCCAGCGATGTTTGATTTCATCGATATATTGCAACGTATATGCATAGCCCGCACCTTGGCTAAGGCCGCTGCCGAGGGGACCACTGGTGTTTTCGAGTCCAGGTAGTTTTAACCGTTCAGGATGACCTTGAAGTCGTGAACCAAATTTACGAAGTGTTTGCAGCTCATCGACATCGAAATACCCGCGTTCCGCCATAGCAGCATATTGAACCGGAACGCAGTGCCCGTTACTCAGTAGTAGTATGTCTCTTTCGTCCCAGTCTGGGTTTTTAGGATCGATATTCAGAATATTGAAATAAAGTGCCGTAAATATATCGGCAAGGTCAAGCGGACCAGCACTATGCCCACTCCCTGCATGTTCGAGCATACGAATAATATCGCGGCGAACATCAGCTGCTTTTTCTTCTAATTGTGTGATTGTTAACTGCCCACTCATATCCTAAATCACTCCATGTTTATTAATTTCACTAACTAATTTCCTGTACACCCTTGCAGGTTCGTCACCCGTCGCAAGTGTCGCACCGACATTCAGCACATCAACTCCACCCTGAGCTAAACTAAATGCGTTTTCAACCGTCACGCCACCGTCCCAGCCTATTTCGACAGCAGGATTAATTGCTTTGACCAATCGAATTTTTTCGAGTTGCATCAAACTGGCAGTACCACCGTGTGACCCTAATTCACCACTAAAAATCATGACGTGGTCCGCAGCTTGAATAAGTGGCGCGACGGTCGACGGAACTGTCGGTCGAAGTAGCGCAATACCGGCTTTGATATCTGCCTGGTGCAATTGTTTGATGATCGGTAATAAATCTTCTTGAACCTCAACATGGAAAATCACCATATTTGGTTTTAGGCTCATGAGTGTCTGTATATGATCAGATGGACGCGCGACCATCGCGTGAACATCGACAATCCATTCTTGAGGCCACCATACTTGGGCAGCGCCTATCAAAAAGGTTGGGGCAAATTCCCCATCACTAATATCAATGTGAACGCGTTCTGTAAACGGATGAAGCCGCTCGATAGCTAATTTATAGTCATCGGCAGTTTCTACGGTAACAGCGGGGGCAATGACGCTCATAGTTACAGCTCGTCGATCTGCGCATTACGACGCACGTACCTTGGTGCCCCGGCAAATGGTGTCGATAACCAGGTTTCGATAATACCTTTCCAGGCATTGTCGTCATTTTCTAACACGCGTGCAGGCAAACACAGAACGTTACTATCGTTATCATTGCGCGTCATCTTTGCCTCATACGCGTCCCATATAACACTAGCGCGAATACCGCGAAAACGGTTTGCCGTCATCGCCATGCCCTGAGCGCCGCCACACAATAAAATTGCACGCGGATCTTCGGCCGTGTCCCCAATGACCTTCAAAGCGGCCATTTGTGCAAATTCAGGGAAGTCATCGGAAGAATCAAGAGCCCTGTCCCCAACATCCGTTACGTCATAGCCATGCTTGACGAGATACGCAAAGATTTTCTCTTTCATCGCAAAGCCATTATGATCAGAGCCCAGGTAAATATTCATAGTTTAAGTATAAGCATTTTATCTATAAAACGAAAGACTATGCTTTGAGAGTCCTACCAACATCAGCAACAAGTTCGACAAGTCGGTTACTGTAACCCCATTCGTTGTCATACCAGACCATAACTTTTGCAAGATTACCGCCAACAACTTTCGTTAGCAATAGATCAACCACACCGGAATGACTATTGCCAATATAGTCGCGACTAACGAGTGGTTCCTCGCTGACGCCCAAAATGCCTTGGTAAAATGGCTCACTGGCAGCTTTTTTAAACACATTATTGATTTCTTCGACGGTTGTATCACGACCAAGTAGGACAGTGACATCACTGATCGAAACAACTGGTGTCGGTACTCGAATACTAATACCATCAAATTTACCTTCGAGTTGTGGTAATGTTTTCGTTACAGCAATTGCGGCACCTGTCGTCGTTGGGACCATGTTTTCAGCTGCGTTGCGACCTTCACGAAGGTCTTTTGATGGAGCATCTTGCAGCGCTTGGCTAGCAGTATAACTGTGGACAGTCGTCAGGAGTGATTTCTCAACACCAAATTCTGCGTCCAAAATTGCCATTACCGCACCAAGTGAGTTCGTTGTACAGCTGGCGTTACTAATAATTTGGCTGGCACCTTCGATCTTGTCTTCGTTCGCACCAAGGACGATCGTGTCGACACCTTCACTTTTGCTCGGACCGGAAATAACCACACGCTTGGCACCAGCTTTAATGTGCAGCTCGGCGTCTTCCTTGAGTGTAAATCGGCCAGTTGATTCAATGACTAGGTCAACGTCTAGGTCGCCCCATGGCAGTACGGATGGATCGCGTTCCGCCAAAACTTTGACGTGATGACCGTTGACGATAATTCCCGTATCATCACTGGTGACATCGTGCTGGTAATCACCAAAGTTACTATCATGTTTTAACAAATAGGCTAATGTTTTTGTATCGGTCAGATCGTTTATTGCAACAATAGTTATATCACTGCGTTCAAATGCAATCTTAAATGCGTTACGGCCAATACGACCAAACCCGTTAATAGCAACGTTTACTGTGCTCATGAGATTCCCACTCCTTTGAAATTAAGCTTTAGCAATATTAGATTCAGTATACACTACGTTGGGCCGGGGAGTAAAACATTACCCTTAGCTAGGTGGTCTTTTATTTTCTCCTGATTTATACTAGGGTAACGATGAAAAAAAGCATGCTGATCGAACGAGCCACCCCTCACTACGAAGAAGACCAGATTCTCGAGCTGACTCATGCGATCGATTTTGCAACCAAAAAACACTTTGGGCAAAAACGTAAAAGCGGTGAACCATACATCACCCATCCGCTATCAGTCGCAGATATCTTGATCGAATGGGGTATGGATATCGATAGCGTCCTGGCTGGTATCCTCCATGACACAGTCGAAGATACTGATGCAACGTTGGAACAAATCGAATCACTATTCGGTCGTGATGTGGCGTTTTTGGTTGACGGCGTCACAAAAGTATCACAGGCGAGATCAGGCATGCGTGACCTGCAAAGCTACTTACCGCAGACCAAAGATAATTTGTCTAAATTACTTATCGCCGTCGGTCAAGATGTACGTGTTATTATCATCAAACTCGCCGATCGATTACATAATCTATCAACACTGCAATATATGAAACCCGACAAACAAATTAAGATCGCTCGTGAAAGCCTTGAAGTATTTGCACCAATGGCCGATCGACTAGGCATGGGTCGGGTCCGAATGCAAATCGAAGAACTGGCGTTTAGTTATCTTGATCGCAAAGAATTCGACCATTTATCCCATATTCTGAAAAAGCGACTCGGCAAAAGTACTCGTAAACTTGGTGTTGTTCGTGAAGAAGTCGAAGCAGCACTCATAAAACACGCGATTACTGGCGAAATAAATGGCCGGGTTAAAAGTATCTATAGCTTGCATAAAAAGCTAAAAAAAGTCGATAGTAACATCGATGATATCTATGATCTCATGGCGCTACGTGTGATCGTTAAAACCAAAGAGGACTGTTATAAAGCACTCGGTATTTTACACGGTATGTATCAACCGATGATTAGCCGTATTAAAGATTATATTGCCATTCCAAAACCAAATGGCTACCAAAGCTTGCACACGACGGTCATTACTCCTAACAAACAAATAGTTGAGTTCCAAATTCGTACCTACGAAATGCACGAATATGCCGAACGCGGACTGGCGGCTGGGTTTCATTATCATGATCAAAAAAATAGCAATGATTACCTGAAGCGACGACCGACATCGAGCACCCTGCCTTCTCAAATGCAGTGGATTACGCAGTTGCAGGAAATTGCTATGCGACTACGCGATAACGAAGATATTTCTCAGGACCAATTAAACATCGATTTATTTGGTGACCGTATATTCGTATATTCACCAAATGGTGATATATATAATTTACCCGAAGGCGCGCTACCACTCGATTTTGCGTACATTGTTCACAGTGATATTGGTAAGCACGCCTATAGTTTTCGCGTTAACGGTAATATTCATGCGTTTGATAAACCGCTTCATAATGGTGATGTTGTTGAAGTGATTACTCGTAAATTATCGACGCCAAAGCAAGCCTGGCAAGACCTCGTGACAACGACTCATGCCAGGAACAAGCTCCGTGCTCAACTGCGTGGACTGGGAATTATCAAAACGATTAGTAGCGCAGCGGCAATTATTCGGGATAAGACGGTTCGTAAGAAGAAATAAATCAGTTCTGTAACACTTTATTAATCCTTACTTTTCCAAAGTAACAAACACTTTACCACTTTTAACAGTAAAAGTGGTGCAAAACTGCTGGTCGGCTTCGCGAGCGCCAGGTACTCCCGCTTTAAAAGACTGGTCGCTGCGGAACGACCCCTTCGGGGATCGGTCCATTACCTTTTCTTTAGTTATTTGTCATGGACACGTCCTCGCGAATGATTCCAGTCTTTTTAACCGTCAGTCCTCGGATCGCTGCAGATGACCAGGCCCAGGACGAATACCAGCATACTATCTAGAAGATCTGTTACTTTGTCGTGTCAGTGACGAGCCAGTCTTCTCATCTCTTTTACAAGGGCTTGCGGAGCAGCAAAGCTGCGGAGGCCGAACGCCACGGGATGACCCTGCGGGTCACCCGTAGAGTGACCCTAGTGAAAGATGATGAGAAGAGTGGCGAACTATACTAAATCCTAGCGATTATTCCAACGAGTAATTGACTCGCGAACAATCTCTTTCGCTTTTTCAACATCTCCCCAGCCTTTAACGATCGTGCTACCTGGTTTTTTAAGATCTTTATAGTGAGCAAAATGATGAGCTATTTGATCAAGCTTTTGCTGTGGAATATCAGCTAGTGTACTAATAGCATTACCTGTTGAACGATCGTCAGATGGAACGACAACTATTTTGTCGTCAACTTCACCGTCATCTTCGAACAATAAAACGCCAATAATCTTTCCTTCCAGTACAACACCGGTTGGGAGTGGCTGATCGGTCAAAATTAATGCGTCAAGCTCGTCACCATCTTCGTCAAGTGTTTGAGGAATAAACCCATAATTTGTTGGTTTGGCAAAAATCGCAGGGTCAACACGGTCAAGTTGCATAATCGCAAGATCACGGTTCCATTCAATCTTATGGCTGCTTCCCTGTGGTATTTCAACAACTACATTAACAAGTTCATTATCAACATCACCGGTTGGTACTATCTGGTTAAAATCTGCCATTTCGGTCTCTCCTCTGTTATAGCTAGTGTCTTACTGTCACTATTGTATCAAATTTGGTATACTCGTAGCAATTATGTTAGTAATCGGACATCGCGGTGCGGCTGGATTAGCGCGGGAAAATACAATGGAAGCGCTCCAGGCGGGCGTTGATGCTGACGTCGACATGTTGGAATTTGACGTTCGACTTACCAAGGATAAGGTACCGGTTTTGGTCCATGATTTTCATACACTCCGCACTCACCACGAAGTTTCGATAATCAGCCAATTGACACTTGATGAACTTTCCCAGCGCACCAAAGATTTACCATTCGTAAAACTATCAGACGTGCTCGATCGGTTTTTTGGAGTGATTCTTCTTAATATAGAACTTAAGGGTCGCGGCACCGCAGAAGTCGTCGTTAATCTGGTGAAGCATCATGTCAAAAAATCCAGTGATTGGGACAATGTTATTTTTTCTTCGTTTAAGGGGTCGGAACTTGTGGCGGTACGCCGCGTAGCGCGCAGAGCAAACCTTTCTATGCTCCATTCTCAAAACCCATTTTTGTTCATCGCTTATCATCGTCGAATCCGTTTAACTGCCGTTGGGTTTCATCGCTTGTATGTGAACCCGTTTGCGCTAGAAATAGCAAAACGCGCAGGTATTTTTACCTACGCGTATACTGTTAACCGCCCCCATACTGCAGCTATTCTTGCTAAACAAGGACTTGATGGAATCGTCACTGACGACCCAACGACAATCCTGAGTGAAGTCAAAAAACTAGCCGACTAGTTTTTGGGCGTCTAAATACTCACGGATCGCGAGCGCAGCCGATGCACCTTCGCCGACAGCACTGGCAATTTGCATTGTTGCGCCACTACGGACATCGCCACTCGCAAAAACACCAGGCATACTAGTGAGGAGTTTTGAGTCAGTTTTAACTAGACCTTGTTCATCTAACTGAATACCAGTATCCTGCAAAAAACCAGTATTCGGTTTTAGTCCGACGAAGATAAACACACCGTCTGTCGGTATATGTATTTCTACGTCGTTTTTCGTACCTTTTACTTCTCTTACTTTTCCGTCAACGGCAATAATTTCATCAGTTGTCGTACCAAGGTGCACGATAATTTTGCCTTCATCAACAAACTTCTGCAATTCGTGCTGTAATACTTCGCTTGCTCTGATTTCACTCCGTACGATTAGTTCAATATGGTTCGTAAAACGAGTCAGGAAAATGGCTTCCTGAACAGCAGAATTACCTCCACCAACAACGACAAGTGTTTTGTCGCGGTAAAACGCACCGTCACAGGTAGCGCAGTAATGCACACCTCGCCCGTAAAATTCTGCTTCGCCGGGAATACCAAGTTTATTATAGTCGCTGCCCGTTGCGATAAGTACCGTCCGTGCACGGACATCTTGACCGTCCACGACAACGACTTTGACATCACCTTCATCACGAATAGTTGATACCTCACCAAATTCAATCTCTGCGCCAAACCGCTCGGCTTGCCCCTGTAGCTGCTCGGCAAGTTTCAGCCCCGCAATCCCATCAACAAAACCCGGATAGTTGTCGACCCAGTCGGTAATCGCAGCTAGGCCGCCAATGACGCCTTTTTCATACAATACTGTATCTATATCCTCACGAGTCGTATAGACAGCCGCAGCCAGGGCACTCGGACCTGCACCAATCATTACTACATCTCGAATTTTTTGGTCCATACGTACTCCTTGTTGATTACTATACTATATATAGTATTACTTTATCGATTTAACTTCAACTATAAATTGTAGTGGTTCGTTTGGTCCGATATTCGGCAGGCTACCCGTTGCTCCATAAGCCTGTACGGCAGGGATTGTTAGTTTAACGGTCGATCCGACTCGAACACCATCAAGTCCGTTCGTCCAGCCTTCGATGACACTTTTTAAACTAAATGTAGCAGATGTTGTCGTTCCATCCTGGTTAGAACTATCGAATATCTTTCCATCGCTCGTCCAACCAAAATAATTTGCTTCTATTGTTGAATCTTTTGAGACAGCGACTCCATCACCGCTAGTCAATGTGTCGACGGTGAGTTTCGTGACGCTTGGACTATCGAATGGTTCTGCACTAAATCCATCGAGTGGCCTGCTCGATGCGGCATGAGCAACGGCTGCCGCATTTTGCTGCGCCTGTTGTTTCTTTAGGCTTTCAGCATATGTTTTCAGCTGAGCTTCTTGATCTTTTTTGCTATTGCTTGGTTGCAATATCATAGCGGCAAACCCACCAAGTGTACCGAGCGTTAACGCACCGGCAATAATCCATATTCCTATTCGTTGACCTGTTGAAGTGGCCATATCTGTCTCCCTCCGAATTAAACTCTCATCATTATAACAAATTTTTAGTGTTTGCCGTCAAGTTCACTTGCAGGAAAGTAATCGTCTTCTAGGACTGTGTGTGCATGCCATACGCCTAATGCCTGACCAACCGGTAGGACGTCGGAATAGCCTATCATGTCTGCAGCGCGACGAATGAGCGATGCTGGCCATCCACTGAGATGAATTTTTCGCCATTCAAACACCGCCCAGTTTTCGCCAATCGGCACGACGACAGGTGGCAAAGTTGCTTTGTATAATTTACGTTTTTTACCAATTTGTTTACGTTCAAGGTTATTGGCAACAAATATGGCATCGTGTAACGCCGTTTGTGCTAGTCCGCTATACGGCGTAAAGGCATTATCGCCAATGACGTGGACGTCTTTGAATGCTCGCATGTGTTCGTCGACAACAATCTTACCGTTTTTTGCAAAAACAAAATGTTCGGCGTTTGCCTGGTAAAACGGAGAGTTCGCGACTCCTGATGTCCAAATGACCGTATGGCTATTGATCGGCTTGCCGTTGACAATAAGTGTATCCGCTGTTTGTTCTTCGACTTTTTGATTCGTCATCACGTGAACGCCAAGTTTTTTGAGTCGTGTTTCGACTTTTCTGCTTGACGCTTCGGACATACGCGGCAGAACCCGCGGTGAGGCTTCGATGAGATTAATCCTCACTCGTTTTTTCGGCAGTCGGTAATCAATCCGTAGTCGTTCGATGTACGCGTGCATTGCCGACGCTAGCTCGACACCTGTTGGTCCAGCACCAACAATAACGTAATCTTTTTCCATTTGGCGCTCTTCAAACATTGAACTATAGAGGTGCTGTTTGAGCGTATGAATTTCTTCGGCAGATTTAATACCATACGCATACGTGTCCAAACCTTTGATACCAAAAAATGTCGTGACCGTCCCTAGCGCAAGAATCAAAAGATTATATGAATACGTGCGTGCTGATTGTCCGGTGAGTATTTTTGTTGCCGGATCAATTTTCGTGATTTCATCGATGATCACGTCAATATTTGGACGATTTGCAAATATTTTTCCTAATGATACCCATGACTGCAAATGACTCTGCCCAGTTGCCGTCCCATACAAAGCTGGATAATATTGAAAATCAGGCTTATTCGTAATAAGTGTTATCTGATTTTTTTTATTCTTTGCAAGTTCAAGCGCAGCTTTTACGCCACCAAAACCACCGCCAACAATTGTTACCTTCATACTATGATCGCCTTACTCAACAGACACTGTTGATTGGATTAATTTTACAAATTTTACTCGTGCGAAAACAGTCACTGTTGTCACTAATGCTAGGTATAATAAACCTGAAATACACACATGCACAATTTGTGCAGGCGACATAGTAACAAGATAGACGCCACTTATAAGCGTCAAAAGTACCCCGACATAACTGGCGTAAAAAACTTTTTTAGATGGTCGGAATAATGTGAGCGTTGCAATCGCAATACTCGAAAATGCAATAAGAATGTGGATAAGTATAATCATACAGTCAGTATATCACTTATGCTAACAGACCGGTAGCACTAATAAGACCACAAAATACTAATAATATAATTAGCGAAAAACGAAACATGCGTTTTGCCCAAGCGTCACTGTCTTCTTCCGACACCTGGAGTCCTTGTGCCCCAAGCCATAGCCAGTAACCACCCAGTACCATCATCACAACAAGATATATATATCCCGTGTAATGAAAGGCTGTCAAAAGCGCTGTCGCAATTACAAACGCCACCGTATAGTAAAATATCTGCACTCGCGTATACCGCGCGCCTTTTACGACTGACATGACGGGAACTCCTGCGGCTGCGTACTCTTTGCGGCGATAGACCGATATCGAATAGAACTCTGGCATTTGCCATAAAAACAATATGGTAAATACAATAAATGCTCCTGCGTCGATTACGCCGCTCACCGCAACGTATCCTGCCAAAATAGGTGTCGCACCGGATATACTCCCGACAAGTGTTCCGTGTATTGACAGACGTTTTGACAGCATGCCATACAGAACAACATACACGACAAACCCTACGATGCCGATACCAGCAACGATTATATTTGTGTACAAAACGAGCATACCAAGCCCTACGACACCAAGAACAATCGACAGGATAACCGCATGCCATCCTGGCACAACACCAGAAACAATTGCCCGTTTTTTGGTTCGCGCCATTTTGCTATCAATATCTTGGTCGAGGTAATTATTCAGTGCGCAGGCAGACGCAATAACAAATGTTGTCCCTACGCATACTGCGATAAATAGCCAACTGTCAATGTGGCCGTGACTAGCGAGTAAAAACCCGGCCGCCGCTGTAAGTGCATTGCCGTACAAAACACCTGGTTTTGTGAGCGAATAATAATCTTTAAAACGCGCCACTCAGCCTAAAAGCCTTTATTCATCTGCGTTTGCATGTAGGTATTTTTTTGGCTAGGTGACATCACTATCATATTGTAGTTAAGGTTATTCATAATCCATAGTGATCCTGCAACAATAATAAAAAGCATAATCGCCATGAAACTAAATGCCATCACGTTCCAACGTGGACGTTTTTCGTGCCCAAAATGTAGGAAAAAAACTAGCTGAATCATCAGTTGTGTTGCACCTAGAATGACAAGCAATGTCGCAACCGTCACGCTATCGTTAACAGTACCAACCACTACTAAATATGCACAAACTGTCAAACTCACCGATAGCAAGAACCCAGTCGTCAAGCTCCACAGCGCAGTGACATTTGGTGATAGCTTGACCTTTGCATCGTTTTTCATGTTATAGTCCTCCCAGTAAATACACGAACGTAAATATGAATATCCAAATCACGTCTAGGAAGTGCCAAAACAAACTAAATAATACCAGTCGACGGCTGACACCGCGTGTGAGTCCAAATTGTCGTACTTGCCAAACCATAACGCAGATCCATAATAGTCCTACCGCGATGTGAATACCGTGCGTTCCTACCAGAGTAAAAAATGCTGACAAAAACGCACTCGACTGCCAACTGTGACCGTCC
Source organism: Saccharimonadales bacterium (SeqCode) (assembly GCA_038319685.1). Lineage (GTDB taxonomy): Bacteria > Patescibacteriota > Saccharimonadia > Saccharimonadales > Saccharimonadaceae > UBA6022. The sequence goes on along the minus strand of JBBQDN010000003.1, from coordinate 43,999 downwards.
GCAACCAGATGACTAAATTCATATAATTCCATTGCAAGAAATGCAGCACCAAGGACAAATGTTACAACAAGCCCGGCAATAACTAATTTCTTTTTATTGTTCCTGGCGGCCAAAATCAATAAGCCACAGATAAAACTACTCGTTAGAAGAATCAACGTTTCCGTCAGAACAAATGGCATATCAAATAAGTCCCTGCCGGATGCGCCACTATAGGTACTATTTTGTAGTACCGCATACGTCGCGAACAGACTTCCAAATAACAGGCAGTCGGTCATCAGATAAATCCAAAAACCAAGTGACGACGTACCGTTTCTAGCTATTTCAATTTCATCTTCGCGCTTTACTATTGTTGCACTCATACGTATTGCTCCTTTTGTGCATGTATAGTCGTGTCAAGCTTTTCGATCTGCGCTGCGCTAATCGTATATTCGGTATTGTCATTACTCGTTCGAATAATAATACATATAATCATACCGACAAGACCAACGACTGCCAGCCACCACATATGCCAAATCAATCCAAATCCTATCATATATGCAAATAGTGCAATATTGACACCCATACCACTATTTTTTGGCAATTCAATATCATGGTAGACTCGTTTCTCGGGTTTTTCACCTCTTTTTAACGATTCTTTTTGTTCCCAAAATGGATCACGTGAATGAACAACCGGGCTGATAGCAAAGTTATAAAACGGTGCCGGTGATGGTACTGACCATTCCAACGTTCGTCCGTTCCATGGATCACCAGTCGTATCCAAGTTTTTTTTGCGCTGCCATATACTTACACCTAGTTGCAATAATTGTAAAAATACACCAAATGCGATAATCACGACTCCGACTCCCGCAACAATAAATAGTCCCTGCCAACCGGTTGATGCGTCATAATGATCAAGTCGCCTTGTCGCACCCATGAGGCCAAGTGCATATAAAGGCAAAAACGCTACTAAAAATCCAACTGCCCAACAAATTGATGCGTATTTACCAAGTTGCTCATTTAGGGTAAACCCGAAAATTTTCGGAAACCAATACGTGATACCGGCAAAATACCCAAACACAACACCGCCAATAATCACGTTATGAAAATGCGCCACAAGGAATAAACTGTTATGTACCTGAAAATCAATCGCTGGAACCGCCATAAGTACACCTGTCATACCACCAAGTGTAAACGTCATCACAAAACTAAAGAACCAAAACATCGGTGAACGAAAGTTTATCCGCCCACGGTACATCGTAAATAACCAGTTAAATATTTTTACACCGGTTGGAATGGCGATTATCATCGTAGTAATACCAAAAAATGCGTTGACATTAGCGCCAGCGCCCATTGTAAAGAAGTGGTGGAGCCACACGATAAACGACAGGAACATAATAGCAAATAATGCGTACACCATCGTTTTATAACCGAACAAGCGCTTTTGTGAAAACGTTGCCACAATTTCTGAAAAAATGCCAAATGCCGGCAAAATCAAAATATATACTTCCGGATGACCCCATGCCCAAATCAGGTTAATGTACATCATCGGGTTTCCCCCAAAATCTGATGTAAAAAAGTGCATACCCATCAGGCGATCAAGTCCTAACATCCCAAGTGTTGCAGTCAAAATCGGGAATGCAAAGATAATCAGTACTGTCGTAACCAACACACTCCACGCAAATACCGGCATCTTCATCATCGTCATGCCTTTTGCGCGCTTACGAAGGATTGTCACAAGGAAGTTTATTCCCGATAGCAAACTTCCAATACCAGCGATCTGTAGTGACCATATCCAAAAATCAACACCAGGTCCCGGGTTATAGGCAAGTTCAGTCAGCGGCGGGTAGCCAAGCCAACCGCCAGGTGAAAATCCACCAATCACTAATGACGTGTTGATAAGTATCATGCCGGACACAAATAGCCAAAAACTAACGGAGTTTAAAAATGGAAATGCCACGTCACGCGCACCAATCATAAGTGGTAGTACAAGATTGATAAGCCCAAACATAAGACCCATGGCCACAAAAAATATCATAATCGTGCCGTGCGCTGAAAATACCTGCTGGAATGTATCCGAACTGACAAATTCACCACCGCCACTTCCCGCTACTTGTTGAACGCGGATCATCATCGCATCGGCAACACCACGAAGTATCATCAGCACTGCGACGATAATATACATTACGCCAATTTTTTTGGCGTCAAGCGTTGTCAGCCAGTTTTTCCATAACCACGTCCATTTTTTGAAATAAAACATCGCACCCACGACACCCATCCCAATCAAAACTAGGCTGATCGCACCACCCTGTGTAATAAGTTCCTTTGGTAGAGCATCCAACCCAAGCCTTCCGAATACATCGTCAATTAAACTCACTGCATACCCTCCATTTTTGTTTGTATCGCGCCGTGCTGTCCGTCAGATTTACTTGGCGTCATATATTTCATCACTATCGTATCATACAGCGTCTCGTCAGTCAGTCGAAATGTGAGCGGTTTGTCGAGTGTGGCTGGTTTTGCAAGCTTGGCGTAACTAAGCGAATCCAGTTCATTTTCAGATGTTTGTGCTGTATGCAACCAGCTGTTGAATCCCTGCGGACTAACGGCATGAACCATGAAATTCATATCCGCAAAACCAGCACCGCTAATATTAGCCGATGAGCCCCTAAAATCACCTGTGTGATCGGCAATCAGACTAAGTTTTGTCGACATACCATTCATCGCGTAAACTTGTCCGCCCAAACTCGGTACCCAAAATGAATTCATCGGTGCGTCGGATGTAATCGTAAAGTTTACCGGAACACTTTTCGGAACATACAGTTCGCCAACCGTTGCAACTCCTTGTTCGGGATAGATGAATAGCCATTTCCACTGGAGAGATATAACCTGTACTTCAAGCGGTTTGACGTCCGACCTAATCTGTTTGTATGGATCAAGGTCGTGTGAACTTTGCCATGTGACAACACCCAAAATAACGATGATTACACAAGGAATTCCCCACATGATCACCTCTATAAACTTGTTACCTTCCCAGTCTGGGTGATAGACCGCTTTCTTTTTATTCGTCGCGTTGTAACGGACTGAAAAGATAATCAACATAACAAACACCGGAACGATCACCACCAAACTCAGTACTGTCGTAAAAACAAGCAGATCACGTTGTTTCATCGCAATCTCACCCTGCGGGTTCAACACAGCAATATCATGACCATGTAGAAGCATGACTGCACCAATAGTAACGGCGATCAACACGATCGCTAAAAGTATGCTCTTGGCAATTTTATTCATAACGATGACTTTCAAACATAAGCATATCTACCCCATCATACACTGCATAGGAGAGAATTAATACTGCTAGACGACTGTGGCTTCGGCAGAAGAGAATGTAACAGACTGTGCTATCGCATCGCTTACTTGTGATACCTCGTCACCAGTCAATGTTTTAACTTTGGACGTCATTTTAATGCGAATTGTAATGTTTTTAACAGAGGCATTGTCAAATTGATAGATATCTACAGGACTAATCGTAACATCTAAGTCAGTATTTTTCAGAGCATCATTAGCAACATCAATAATCTGCTGATACGAAACTTCGGTACTGACTTGAAAACAAATGTCACGTTCGCTACTTGGGAAACGACTCAGTGGACTGTAGCTAGTGCCCGCGTGTTTAACAGCGAGCGCGATTGCTTCGGGCAAAAGTTCAAAGCCAGCAGTATAGGTAGGTAGTTTAAAATTCTTGCTGACAGATTTTTTATATTCACCAACGATACCAATCGACTGACCACTGCTGATGTCGATAATTCTTGCACTTCGACGCAGGTCAAACGGCCTGGTAAATGCGAGTGTCGTATCAATTGGAAATGGTTTATAAGCTAACTTCAGTCCAAGCATCGTTCCAACATAGTCAACCATTTTTTTGGCTTGGTAGTACGGTGCGCCAATCTTCGCTGTCTTGCTTGTCAAAACTAATCCCAGACGATAAAGCTCAGCAGGGACATTTCCGTCAACCAAGTCAGCTGTTTTGCTATGTGTTTTGTTCATTTCAAATAACGCAAAGTTGTCGTACCCATTTTTACTATTCGAGTGAACCAGTCCAAGCAAGCTCGGAGTAAGACTTTGTCGATAATATTGGAGATCCGGACTGAGACTATTAGTAATCCGATATGAATCTGACGGGTCCTGATCAGCTTTTTTTAGTACATCACCATGAATAAAACTATAGGTCAGGACTTCGCTTGCGCCGGCACGAACTAAAATATCACGAATCTTCGTTCGTAGTTCGTCAAATTCGCTCGGTCGTACGGCGGTAAAATCACGCTTTGGAAGTGTCGGAACAATCGAGTCAAATCCATTCAAACGGCCGACTTCTTCGATAATATCCTCGATGATATGAATGTCAGACCGCCAGTATGGGACGGTGATTTCGGTCATTTCATCATCGATTTTCTTCACTCCAAACTCAACATGTTCAATCGTTGAACGAATATCGTCGCCGCTGTAGTCACTACCTAAGATGTTGTTGATTCGTAAATTATGAACGCCCATCGTGACCGGATCGTGCTGTCCTGGATAGCTATCAGCAACGTCGCTGATTCGACGAGCACCGGACCATTCATTCATTAAACGAACAGCTTCGGCAAGGACAGGTGCCGTTAATGCTGCGGGCTGACCCTTGGTGAATCGTGTGATTGCTTCACTAAAAATACCGTGTCGCATTTGGGTTGAACGAAGGTTATACAGGTTAAATGTGGCGCTTTCGATAATAATATTCCGAGTGTTCTGATCGATAATCGTATTTGCGCCCCCCATCGCACCAGCCAGCCCAATTGCGATGTCGCCTGCTGCGATCACAATATCACCTGCGTCTAACATCACCGTCCGACCATCAAGTAACTCCAGGGTTTCGTTGTCTTTGCCTCCGCGAACATGAATCGTTGGGTCGCCGCCACTAACCGCAATGACCTTATCGTAGTCAAACGCATGAAGTGGTTGACCAGTGAGCATCATCAAATAGTTAGTGACATCCACGACCGCATTGATCGGTCGAACACCAACCCTTGCTAGGTAAGTTTGAATTTCAAGTGGCGACTGACGGTTTGCGTCGGCATCCGTGAGTACAACTGCCTGATATCTATCCGACAACTCTGGGCTGTCGATTGAAACTGAAGGTGCTTGCAAATCGCCCTGTTTATTACCAAAATCAGGTGTCGTGTTCTTCAGCCAATCCGGTGTATGAAACTGCACACCCTGAATCGCGGCTACTTCACGAGCAAAACCAATAATCCCAAATGTGTCTGGGCGATGCGTCAGAGATTTATTCTCGATATCAAGGAGGGAGTCGTTTAATTCAAATGCATCAGCAAGTGCGGTGCCAGGAGCAATAGTCCCGGTAACTTCTAAAATACCCGCATGATCTTCAAACAAATCAAGTTCTTTGGCGCTCGCAAGCATCCCATTGCTCATGACGCCGCGAAGATTACGTGCACCAAGTACGAATGGTTCACTGTCACCGTATGTCGAAGGGACAGTCGCACCAGGTGCCAGCCAAACAACGGTCATATCTGCATGGACATTTGGCGCACCACAAACAACCTGAACTAATCCGTCTTCATCACGTTCAACATCCTTCACCGCGCCACCATCATCGATTTTTGTGACATTTAAATGATCGCTGCCTTCGAGTTTTTCACAACTGACGACCCGAGCGATGACTGCACCGTTATATTTTCCAACTGTCGAAACCACTTCCTCGATTTCAACCAGTCGCGCACCAATCAGTGTCGCCAGCTCATCAACTGGCATATCGATAGTGGTAAACTTTTTCAGCCAATTGAGTGAAATTATCATGCAGAGGCCTTTCGGTACATACGACGCTCCTTTGACAGATCGGTATTAACCTCACCTATAGCCGCCGAGTAAAAATGCGCATGTTCACCAAGATGACGATCATCTTCGATCCGATCAGCGAATATATCCTGCGCCTGGCGTTCTTCGTCACCTTCTAGCCGCTGTGCGACTGTCTCGATATAGACCGCAGTTCTTCCGTCTGTCGTCGGGTTCTGTGACGAATCAAAAATTGTAATGAATACTCGTGGGTCACGTGCAATATTTTGCGAATGAACAGTTGTATCAAATGAAAACCAGTAGACCTGTGTGTCGTCGTAAGCAAAATGAACGGGCGTTCCCCAAGGAGAACCCTCTTCACATACTGTTGATAGTGTCAGAAATGTTGTGCCTTTTAAAGTGTCCCGAGTTGTATCAATCATTAAAATCTCCTTAAAAATGCTAATTTACCTGATTCAAAATGGCGAAGATCTTCGATGCCGTATTTGAGCATCACCAGCCGTTCAATACCACCGCCCCATGCAAACCCACGGTATTTCGTCGGGTCGATACCAGCAGACTGCAAAACATTCGGATGAATCATGCCACAGCCTAGCATTTCTAACCAATCACCTGGTTTGCCACCAAGTGCTATTGGTTTTTCAATCGCGAACTCTAGGCCGGGTTCGACAAACGGGAAATACGCAGGCTGAGTTTTAATCTTTAGTGTTTGACCGTAGTAGGTTTCAAAAAACGCACGAAGTGTTCCGAGCATATCACCGAGTGTGGCGTCGCTACTCACAAACACGCCTTCGCATTGATAAAACGTATGTTCGTGGGTCGCGTCAACATCTTCGTTACGAAATACACGTCCATAACTAATTGCAGCAATCTGACCACCAGCTTCTAATTTTTCCTTGCCTGCTTTTAAAATACGATGTTGCATGGTTGACGTATGGGCTGGAGGAATAAAACCTTCCTCGGTACGAAACGTATCATAGCCGTCACGTGCTGGATGATTCTCAGAGAAATTAAGCGTCCCAAACATATGGTGATCGTCGTCAATCTGACGTGATTCAATCGCTTCAAATCCCATTCGAGTAAATATATCGACAACGACTTCAAGTTCACGTGTCAGTGGGTGTTTTGTACCGTATTCAGTTGGCAACAACATGGTTGGTTTTCCATTAACGTCCCATGGTGCTGTGACATCGATCGGTTCAACTGACGCATTATCAATCTCGTCCATGCGCGTATTGACTGCGTCTTCGAGGGCTTTTTTTGCCTTATTTACGGATTGACCATACCTACTTCGTTCGCCTGGATCAAGTGTCGGGATACGAGCGTAGAGTTGTTTAAACTCGGCAGATTTAAGAATATCGCCCGGCGTGTCGCTCGTCGCAACACGTGACATAAGTACATCTAGGACAGCACGGACAGTTTCATTCATAGTATCTCTCATTATACATACATTCCCGCCTTATACACACCTCATGGCTATGATATATCTATTATTGTAAGATGCGATTACTGTGTGATTTGTTTTTTGAATGAATCTAGTTTTTCAAGTAAGTCATTGCGTTTGGTTGAAAGTTCAAAGTAATAACTGTTGATTTTGTTGAGTGCAGTTGACTCTGCCCGACTCGCATTCGTAAATCCAGTATATGCCGTATTGTAGGCAGTCGCATTTTTTGCTTTTCGAGCTGAAAGTAGCGCTGACCATTGGATTACTTCACCCTTGTATGCAGCAGCTAGATCTTTTTTGGCGCTAGTAAGTTCAGTAGGTAATAAAACAGCCTCGGTAGATGTCTGCGCATCTTTTAAAACACCGAGCACATCTTCCATTGCACCGACAACAATACTATCAACCGACGATGACTGGACGGTATTAACTGCCTTTGTTATTTTTTTGTAGTTATCCTCGTTATGCTGAACATATGCGTATACGCTCGCCAGTTCGGCGATGCCGCCGCTAAAAGAGCTGACGTTTGTTTCAACTGATTTTTGTAATTCTTGTGCTTTTGAATATTTGTTACTAACGTTACTTAAAAAAGTAGTTTTAAGTGTTGGTTTATTACTGAATTCTGTGTCAACTGCTTTTTTTGCATCAGCTTCGTTAGCGGCTACTTCGGCACCAGTGTGTATTTTGTCGACGTATGACGACACTGATTTGGTGTAATCGTCAGCAACTTTGTCTGCAGTTTGTTTTGAGACAAAAAAAACAACTGCCCCAATCACTACAATAACGAAAACAGCCCCAAGTGTTATCCAGAGCCACAGCAAGTTTGATTTTTTATGAGGTGTCTGTATAGGGACGAAACTCGAAGGTACAGGATTCGGCAATGGCGATACTGCTGGTGTCGGTGGCACAGTGGGCACGGACTGTTCGGAGTTAGGTACTGACGTCGGCGTGAAGGCAGTTACTGGCTGATACGTGTTTTGCGTTTCTGGCGTAGGCTGAAATAGAGCAACTGGCGTTGGCACCTGATCAGGAGTTGGTGTCGAGTTATTATGTTCATCCATGATGGGGTGAAATTCCTATGTTTATCATTATACTAATGCTTATCTTAACGCATCTGAGCCTTGATAGTCAAAAAGATTATAAGTCCCACAACAATAACGGCTAAAAGTAGCCAAACCCACGCAAGGGACGTTGTTTTTTTGGTCCCGTTTAGGTATGGTGAATCCTCGACACCATCTGGTCGTGTCGTGTCAACTTCGGCGCGCTTTTTTGCCTTTGCCTGTAATTCTGCTGCGAGTTGTTCTTGAAGTTTTGTTCGATTTGAATTCTGATTTACAAATAATGCCATAACTCTATTGTAGCACTCATGTTTATTACATTTATGATATGGTATACTATCGTCATATTTCACTATTAAGGAGGGAAATTCATGGCAACGAAGAAAACTGCTGTAGCGACGAAGAAGTCGGCAGCAAAAAAACAATCAACCACCAAGGTAACAACGGTAAAAGCAACCGAACCACGCGCGCACACCGTTTCGACAGTTGCGGTAAAAACGAAACAGCGACTTTCATTGAGTCCCGTTTCAATTGGTGCAGTTATTGCTGAGTTTGTCGGAACATTCATATTTGCCGCTGCGATCATCGCTTCGCAGGGAAGTCCAGTCATTGTTGGGTTTACACTCATCGCATTAGTACTGGCAATAAATACACTTTCAACTGCTCATTTTAACCCAGCACTTTCGATTGCTGCATGGCTCACTCGACGCATTAGCGGCATCCGAGCTATCGGCTACGTTACTGCGCAGGTACTCGGTGCAATGCTTGCACTTGTTGTCCTGAACTGGTTTGCGCACGCGGGCGCAGCTGCAGCAGCTACAAATGCCGCAGGTCAGAGTACAGGTGCAATTCAACTATTCGCTGCAGCAGCAATTCCTGCTGACAAAGAATGGTACGTCTTCGCGGCAGAACTACTCGGAACATTTATCTTCGGATTTGCTGTTGCGAGCGTTGTTCGTGCCAAAGAACGCACTGCGGTTGCATTTACTGTTGGTTTCGGTCTATTCACAGCACTGCTTATCGCAAGTTCTGCTGCTGGCGTCGTCCAAGCAACAAGTATCTTGAACCCTGCGGTCGCAGTTGCACTGCAGGCACTTTCATTCAAAGTATGGCCACTTGCTATCTACGTGCTCGCACCAGTCCTTGGTGCAGTCGTCGGATTTGTCTTGTTTGACCTGCTTCGAAACAACGACGATAAGATAACAAATTTATAGCCTGACTCGGTATAAAATAACCCTCCCATTGGAGGGTTATTTTAATTGCGTATCACCTATTCATCACGCTGTGGACGATCGATCACAATAGGATCAATACCAGCGGACGTACTTGAAATCTTGATGACGTCTTTGTCGACTTTACTAAGTTCCTTGTGAGCAGAATTAAAGTGACTGACGGTCGTTCCCAGGCTTGACCCGAGTTTTTGCATGTATTCTTCGAAACGTCCAATATGCTGTCCTAGTTTACCGACCCGTATTTGAATATCTTTGGCTTGTTCTTCGATCTGTAAACTGCGAAGCCCCTGTAATACAGTCTGTAAGTATGCCATAAAACTCGTAGGGCTGACGATAATCACCTTTTTGTCACGAAATGCATACTCAATCAGATCCCTGGCGCTACTGCCTGTGCCGACATCACCGATTAATAAATCATAATACAGTGATTCGCTCGGGATAAACATAAATGCAAAGTCCATCGTATGTTCACTCGGACGAATATATTTGCTCGTTTCATCAATGCGCAATTTCAGATCACTGCGTACTTTGGTAAGTAATTTTTCACGTTCTGGCTTGTGAGTCTCGCTAACCATTCTATTATAGTTTTCGAGGCTAAATTTACTGTCAACCGGCAACATAATACCCTTTTCCAAAATAACGACTGCATCGACAATTTCGCCATCAGCAAATTTGTACTGCATTTTGAAGTTTTTTGGTGGCAAAATATTATCAAGCACCGATTCCAGATAGTATTCACCGAACACGCCACGTTGTTTTGGATTCTGCAGCACATTTTGCAGTGTTTTTAATTCATCAGCCACATCAACAACACGTCGATTTGTTTCATCCAGTTTCGCCAAACGCTGAGTAACATCGGCAACCAGCTTAGAACTTTCACTGAGCTGTTTTTGAACCGAATTCTGGACCGCCAGTTGGTTTCGTTCTAGTTTATCACCCATTGCTTGTTGGAGTAGCGCAATACTGCGCGACAATTCAGTGACATCGGCTTTCATCAGTTCAACCGATCCACTATTTTTCAGTTCACGCAGTCGACCCGACAGCAAAAATACCGATACAGCAAAACCAACAATGATAATGATCAGTACGATAACGAGGAGTAATTCCATATATACGATTATAGCATCGCTAGCCAAGGAAGAGTCGAATAAGCACAACCGCAATCACCGTTGTCACGATTGTGATCAAAAATGATCGAATCCGCGCAAGCCAAACGAATAATCCATACGTTCCAGCATGTAATACGGCAAAAAGCGACAGAGTGGCAGTCCACATCATACTACCAGTAATAGCAAAAAGCCCCCAGAGCGATATCACAGCCGCAAGCACGACTAGTAGTGGACGATAGACTCGAATCCTGACGAGCGCAACGAGCCCACCAGCTGCACCGATAATCGTTGCCCCAATACTTGCATAGCTATCAACCGACCCACAGCTTGCCTGACTGCCATCGTTGCACATGATCGGACCAAACACGTATTTTGAAAACGCCAATTGGAGTAGCCATGTAACGATTCCAACGCCAAGTCCCACAAAAAGTACATTGGCAAATTGACGAGACGTCATGTCAATAAATGGTTCGATTTTCTGTGTTGGTTCGATATCTTTGACCATCATACACTCCCTTTTTCTGTATGAGGTTTATTGTACTATTTTTTTGTGCGTTTGGCGAGTGGTTGCTATGGCTGGTTTTTTGACTTGCTCGAAATACCACAATGCACCAATGCCCGCCACGACCACGCCACCGATAACATCTAACGGCGTATGCACAAGTGCCAGGACTCGTCCAATTCCAACTGATACCGTTAACAGCGCCATCAGAATAGCGATTTTTCGTGACTTTGTTTCAAACCAAACAGCCAAAGTGATGGCGCTTAAAAACAAAACGTGATCAGATGGAAACCCTGGATTGTTCAAGTACGATGCGCCAGGTGCAACACCAAGTATCTCAAACGGACGCTCGCCACTCGGTTGATATACCGATCCTAATAATTTAGCAATCAAATACGCCGTCAAGCCCGCCATCAGGATACGGCAATAAGCTTCGAATCGTTTATCGTGTGGGACACGCCACACCAACGCATAAATCCCAAGTAATACCGCCGGAATTACCGCGCCATCGGCCAAGAATTTAATAAGTGTTTGAGTGGTCATACTGCTAGTATACTCGCTCGCACCGACCTAGCCAATGCGACTACTTCGACCAACGACATAATGATCGATTTTCTGTTTCGTCCACCCCCTAGAATGTAATTCTGACTTTAATTTACCAAGCAGTGCCAAGCGAAATGAACGCACGCTTTTAAATCCTTGGTGCTGAATAATTTCTTTGAATGTTTTCTTTTTTTGTAGTGTCCGAAACGTTTCAGGACTCAGACCCAGCACATCAGCCCGCAAACATCCTTTGCGGTCATGTCGTTGCAGCAATCTATCATATTGCGACTCGCGTCGTTTTTTCGTACCCGACAGAGTACTGATACCGGGCATCGCCGCCGCCACGGCCGTTACCAGTAGTAACGATGTCAGTGTTTTGGTTGATAGTTGCATTGCAAACCTCCTATGTACATACAAGTTATTGCTTACGTTTGTAGTATATGACGTGAAAATATGTGAAAATAAAGTTATTTTGACAACAACTTGAGAGTTACCCCCGACTAGTGTACAATTTGTAGTGCTATTGGGATGTCGCCAAGTGGTAAGGCACTGGTTTCTGGTACCAGCATCCGGGGGTTCGAATCCCTCCATCCCAGCCAAGCATAAGCAGTATAAAGGACTTCATTTACGAAGTCTTTTTATTTGCTATTTTTATATATAAGTTGTAGTATATTTTTAGTGTCTCCCATTCAAGGGAGGCTGAGTGCCTGAGAAGGCAATGTGAGTACTGCGACTGGCGAGGACATCCTCGCTCGACGGTTCCCCATCATGAAGGAGGTGCCTCGTGACTTCACCTACTCGGAGGAGTTCGTCAGGCTCGTGTGGGAGAGGATCCCGAGCGACGGCTTCCGACCGGAGTTCTGGTTCGACCCGGATGGGAACGGCGGCGGTTACGCCTACATGGTGACGACCACCGGACGTGTGCTGTACATGCACGCCTCCGCCGACCCGAAGTACCGTGATCCCGACCGAGTTCCCGAGACCGAGGGCGAGAGGAACAGCAACACGTGGTTCCTCTACCTGCACGGTGCTGAGCTCTACGCCGCCTGGCTCAAGGAGGTCGGGCCGTATGTGTTCGCCTTGGGCGGGCGGATCAGCAGCTGAAGCACTACCAACTCATCAACACCCTCACGAGAGGAGATGCACCAGCAATGGAGCCCCTTGATCGCTGAGGGTGTTTCCATAGTTTAGAGAACCGTTCTCTTAGCCCTCTTAGCCCATAAGATAACAAAAGATGAACGACTAATAATACCTTCCTTGACGTGTCCAGAGCGTCTTGGACGTACCCAAAAAATAAAGATAATGTAGCGTGTGTATTTACAGAATAAGTAAAGTCATATCCCACCGAAAACAGAGTAGCTTAGGTTTTCTGCTATGATACTAATATGAAAGACGACCTCTCGGAACTACATAAAAATACATACGATTCGGTTGCTGATGAGTACGAGGAACGAGTTGAGACACTACGCCCAACAACAGAAAATGCTTTGAGTAATTTCACTAATCTACTGGATCCTTCTTCAAAGATTTTGGATATAGGTTGTGCCGTTGGCTATACTGTTGAAATTCTTGTTCAGCAAGGTATGGTGGTTGACGGCATAGACATCGCACCAAAGATGATCGAGTATGCAAAACGCCGCAACCCAAACAGTAGTTTTATCGTAGGTGATTTCTTAGCGACTGATTACCCTCCTAATCACTATGATGGAATACTGATGTATGCCTTTTTGCATTTATTCCCAACAGACATCGCTTTAGAGATTTTAGATAAGGCAATCTCAATAACAAAACCGGGCGGACTCATATTCACTGGCACAACAAAATCCGAATACGCAAACGAAGGCTTCGAAATAAAACACGATTATAAAAAAGAAGTAAAACGATACAGAAAAAGATGGACACAAGCCGAACTTGAAGAAGTATTTTCTTCACGACAATTAGAGGTTGTTGATTACGCCGAAAAAGTTGATGAGTTTGGCAAAATTTGGATGGATTATATCGTTCGCACCCCACTATAAATACTCTGTTATTATAGATTCATGAGCGAAAAAATAATCTTCGTAGACGAGAATGATCAGCCTATTGGTATCGGCACTCGTGAGGAAGCCTGGGCAAAAGGCATTCGTGTACGCATTGTGTCAAGCTCCCTCTTTCTGCAACACCCTGTCTCTCGGTCGTAATGTAGCTGACTCTTTTTGCCCGAGCCGTGCGGCGTAAGCCGCAGGGCTCGTTTTTAATGCCGTGTGGATACGGGTGTAGTTGTAGTAATGCATTGTTTGTGCGACTCGTTCAAACAGGGTTTCCGGCGTGGCGTAGCCACCCGGATATCCCAGCTCGGGTTTAAATTTCCCAAAGAAGCTTTCCATATAGCCATTTTGCCAAGGGCTCGATTTAGTACTGCAGCTGAGTGTCATTTCATACGCTTCACAGATATCTCGGTGGTCGTAGCTGAGATATTCGGATCCCTGATCCGAATGGAGAATCGGTGGTGCGGGATTATTTTTCAGCGCCCGCCTGAGCGCTTCGAGGGTCAGGCCGGTGTCGTGGGCTGCGCCCACGCTCCAGCCGACAACCTGGCGACTAGTGAGCTCGATGACGGTGGCCAGGTAATACCAACGACTCCCACAGCGGACATGCGTAAAGTCTTGTACCCAGGCACCAGATTGGGTCATATCGCGGTAGGTTTGGCCGTCCTGCGGCCGGTCAGGGTTGAGGAAACGGATATATGGCGTTAGGGCATTATCTGAGTTTAGAGAACCGTTCTCTTAGCCCCACCACACCCTATACTTCTGATCCCGTCACGGACTCGGATGGGCTTTCAGCCGGTCAACATTTGACGAAGACGAATCTATCTGACGATTTCCAGAAACACTAGGGTACCCTGGAAAGTGACTCTCCCATAGTTACAATCTAAAGAAGTGGAACTCAGCTACCTTGCTCGATGGATTAGCACAAAGAAGCTGCAGATTCGAGACGGGCTCATTGTGGCTATACGCGTCGGTGTCAGTCGTTGCATAGGCGCAATACACATCTTGAGGAGTTCCTGCGAGAGTAGTCGCTCTGGCCATCGAGGCAATTGACGGGGAATTCGGCAGTCCACCCTTTGGCATCCAACCGTGTGAACATGTGCTACCTTGATTGGTGCAAATAATGAACGGATTCACTGCCAGGTCTAGGCTTCCACGCATCCGGTACACCAGGCGCCCTTCAACGTAACCGTCGATTCCGTGTGGGCTTTGCATCGATGAGATAACTTCGATCTGGCTCACATCTATACTCGAGGTGTGAGCTAGATTCACTATTGGCACGTACGTGATCCGGTACCACTGATTGACCTGCACCATCGCAACGATCAGGAGAATAGCAACACTTGAGAATATGATAGATCTGCGGCTCATTTCTGTCCTATTGTAGGACAGAAATGAGCCGCTTGTCAAGACCGCCGTATTAACTCACCCCCTTTGCAACCCCTCTTGAAATCAAAATAGTAGGCGTCCTAAACTGTTAAGTTCCTGAAACACGTCTACCAGCCCCAGCCAAGCATAAACATATATAAGAACTTCAAAAGAATTCTTTATATTTTGCTATAATTACACCCATGAATGAAGAAAAAACAGAATTTGATAAACTATCTGATTCATACTTCGATCAACCTTTTGAATCAAGGACAGTAGATACTGTGTTAGATTTCCTGTCGAGAACTTTGCTAGTCGTGCAAGCGAACCCAAGATATATAGATGAATTTGAAAACATAAACCTTCAACTCCAACACGCAGTAAACATTCCTGCATCAAGAGAAGGATATAAGTTTTTACAGGATGTACAGAATGAGTTGTTGGGCTATGAAGATCTTAAGGCTGTACTTGGAAGCGAAGAAAAAGCGAATGAAGCTATGAGTGATTGGTGTAAATACATCGCTGAAGTAATATCCAAGGTTAAAACGCATGATTTTTAGCTCAGCTAGTTAAACCTTGGCGATCAGAATAGTTCTAGCAACGTCTACGACGCTCAGCCATGAAAAACGACTCACCTTTTGGTGGAGCTTTTGCGTGGCTCAGGCATAGTCGAGAAGCTTCAGCTGACTGTGATCTCTACCTTGCTAATATCACATCATATTTCTTCAAAACAGTAGAACCGTTCTCTAGAACCTAGAACCCTCTAGAACGTTCTCTGGAACACAGAACAAATAAAAACGGGCCTAACGGCTCGTTGCAAACGGATGCCATTGTTGCAGTTGAGGGTTGTGGGTAGCTCATCTGGCTAAAGAACTAATCGCTCATTATCCTTCTATTTAATTATCGCATTTTTTCAATAATATCTAAATTGTCCACCCCAATTAAGTTCTATGCTCGTTCTTTATGCCCTGCAATGAAAAAAGCCCCAGATCTTTATAAATCAGGGCTTTTTTCATTTTAATAGAGATGGTCGGAACCCTAACAGCCATATTCTGCTGGAGTAAACATGAGTTGCGTTTTGTGACACAGATCACTGTAAACACTTTTATAATAGACTATAATATGTATGTAATAACATGAATTAACGTGTTAGGAAAGAGATATATTATGAACAAACTATTTAAAAATCTCGGGATTGGTGTGGCAGCTTTAGTGCTTTCGCTTTCTTTTCTAATGACGGGGGCGAGCCCTGTTCAGGCGCAGCAAGCAGTTGCCTGGGGTACTAGAGTTGGGAACGTTGTCACCTACGTAAACAACACTAACGACGTCGCGCAAGGCTACCTAGATAACTACTATACGGGCGGTAAACAAGCTACATTTACTGCATCTGACAACGCATTACTATTTTCGTCCGGCATACACGTCACCTATACGCGTGTGAAAGTAGGCTACAGATGGATTAGTGTCTATAAATTTGATGGCTACAATCTATGGTTGAACGTTCCAGCAAACTCAACAGTTACAGTGACCGGGTCTATCTGATCCGCAGAGACAATAAAATGACATACATGAACGTGTATGTCATTTTATGTAGTTTAAGGCGTGTATTTTACCATTACACATAACACGAAGCAAGAATTGCAGCGACCGCTGTTTATCTATCATTGTACTTATGCTAGAATATACGTGTCATGACAAAAATCGATAAAAGAACTAAGGATCAAAAAATACGAGAAGCAATCATTGCAGCCATGGGGGCTATTTTAGGTTTTTTGATTGGTACAACTATTCACTAAGTTTATTAACTCAAAGGACCGTGACCAAGATTCATCCTTTTGAAGATTAAGTGGCACCGAATCTTATATCCATAGACATAGTTTACTCCCAGGTCCATGTCGCTCTGTCTTTACTGCGAAAAGATGTAGGCGTATAGCTAGCGCCAGTCAGCTTTGTTCGTAAAGCTAACCACTTTCGAAATCAATCCATCCGCGGTTAGTTCCAGGTAGTCGATACCCGCGATGACTTTTCCGGTTTTTAGCGTTGCGGTCCAGCAATAAGAAACTGTGTTGTTGGTACATAACGGCACGCCACTTAGTGCATGAATAGTCCCTGGAAAACTTTGCTGAATCCCGATGATTGTCTGGGTAAGTTTTTCAATCCCAACGTGCGGACTTGTGAAAGTATCAGTGTAGGAAACGTCCGACGTGACGCACGTTTGCAGCTGAACCGCCAAAGTTGCAGGACTTTCATCGTTCCAAGCTGTAATGTAGGTGTTGATTAAATCGTCTTGTTTGCTTATGCGCCTATTATAGCATGGTTGTTACGAAACTATTTCCGTATCCGACCATAGACCCGACTATCTGGTGGGTTTTTTATGTCATGGATTTGGTGCAATTTGAACCTCCAGATGCTTTTGGCCTGGCGAAAGTACGAAGGTTGGCGCAATACCGAGCAGTAAAAATGTACATACATAATAGCTCGTGCTTTGTCGTAAAAGTAATAAATGCTATCATATTAACGACGAACTCAGTACACCTGGGTGTTGGGTATGGCATTATACCCGCGGGTAGTTCGTCCCCCTTGCGTGGAAAATAGTGTGATTGGCTGAAACGCCAAAAGTGCTCAGTAGCCAGGCAAGGTCACGGCTTCGGCCGTGTCGCAGTTGTGGCTTCGGCCGCCCCCAAAATGGCAAGTGACGAGAGATCATGTTCGGAGGATCCAGTACTCTCACGCCCTCACAGCCACTCCACCTTAGCAGGTGGGTACTAAAAAACCCTCCACGCCACGGGTGGAAGTGGACGCAAAAGCGCTCACCTCCACCCACACTAATCTTGCGACGTAACGAGACTTCTTATGGAGGTCTTGTATTTTTTTGAATTCATCCACCTCTACTTCGTTTTCTGCAACCACTGGCGTAGGTTACGTCATCTTGCTACTATAGAATTAACAAAATTATCAGTATTCAAGGAAATCTATGCCAAAAAACGACTACGTTATTCAAATAAAAGGCCTGACTAAGTCATACGGCAACAACAAGGTACTAAAAGGTATCGACCTCAAAGTAAAACGTGGAACGATGCTCGCGCTACTGGGCCCGAATGGTGCCGGCAAAACAACAACTGTCCGGATACTCAGTACACTCCTAAAATTCGACAGTGGGAGCGCAATTGTCGAAGGTCATGATGTCAAAACTGATGCCGACAAAGTCAGAGGTGTTATTGGCCTGACTGGTCAATCAGCCGCTGTCGATGAACTGTTGACCGGACGCGAAAACTTAGTCATGGTTGGTCGATTATATCGACTAACTCCCGCCAGCGCCAAAGCACGCGCCCAGGAACTGCTCGAAGAATTTGACCTGGTCAAAGCCGCCGAGCGCCCCGCCAAAACATACTCTGGCGGCATGCGCCGCCGACTCGACCTGGCTGTCAGTTTGATTGCAGCACCACCGGTGATATTTTTAGACGAGCCAACTACCGGACTTGATCCCCGCTCACGACTAGCCATGTGGGACATCATCAAAAAACTACTATCCAGTGGTACGACAATCCTACTAACAACACAGTACCTCGAAGAAGCCGATCAACTGGCCGACCGTATCGTCGTCATCGACGGTGGTAAAGTCATCGCCGAAGGCACAAGTTCGGAACTAAAAAGCAAGATCGGCAAAGATCGTTTAGAAATTACATTTAAAGACAGTTTGACGCTTGCAAAAGCAATGAAAATCCTAGGCAAAACTATCGTCGACACGAACGAATCTGAAAATTCAGCCACAGTTGTTATCCAAGACACCAACAAAGATGTCCGTCGAACACTCGATACACTCGCCAACCATACTATCACTATTTCAAACCTACAAATTCACAAACCAACCCTTGATGACGTGTTTTTGTCACTCACCGGTAAACAGAAGAAGGAGACAAAATAATGTCAGTGCAACTTGAGTTTGAAACCAAGCCAAAAGTAGTTATGGCGATCAATGATTCGCTCATTATGATCAAACGTAGCAGTACGCACATTCTGCGTAATATGGATCAACTACTCGGAACGTTTTTCCAACCGATCATGTTCTTGGTTCTATTTGCGGCTGTTTTTGGTGGAGCAATATCGAATGCACTTCCAAAAGGCGTTGGCTATCTTGATTTTCTGATGGCAGGTATTATCGTCCAGACAGTCGCATTCGGTTCAACAACGACCGCAATTGCAATCTGTAACGACCTGCAAAAAGGCATTGTTGACCGTTTTCGTTCCTTGCCAATGTCAACAGCTGCAGTGCTAAACGGCCATATTATTTCCGACCTACTCCGTAACGGTCTGTCGACGATCGTCATGATTGCCGTTGGACTACTTATCGGGTTCAGGTCCAGTGCAAGTTTTACTGACTGGCTGATGATTGCTGGTATTATTATGCTATTTACTCTAGCGTTTTCGTGGTTAATGGCCATCATGGGGGTCGTCGCAAAAAGTGTCGAAGCGGTACAATGGCTAACGTTCATTATCATTTTTCCGCTTACCTTTGCAAGTAGTGCGTTCGTCCCAACTGCCGGTATGCCGTCATACCTTGAGTTTTTTGCCACAAATCAGCCAATTACTCAAATTATCGAAGCAGTTCGCGCACTGATGCTCGGGACGCCAATCGGTAATCATGGTTGGCTTGCTGTTGCTTGGTGCCTAGGGATGTTAATCATAGCTGTTCCAATTGCGACCTGGCTATTCCGCAACAAGACATCGAACTAATACAAACAAAAAGACCGGGCATGATCCGGTCTTTTTACTCTATCGTAATCTTATTTTTTAACGACTGGCGCAGATACTACTTTGACAGCAGGTTTGAAATAGCTCGAGATTTCTGTTAGGAAATAGCTCGACACGCCAGCAATCAGCACGCTCCGAATAAGACCGAACACATCGCCACCTAGTAACGATGAGACAGCACTAAATCCAAACGTCACCACGACGCTCAGGAACAACAGGTCCCACCCGCGTTTTTGAAATGCC
The DNA here is from genome assembly GCA_038319685.1 of Saccharimonadales bacterium (SeqCode). Classification (GTDB taxonomy): domain Bacteria; phylum Patescibacteriota; class Saccharimonadia; order Saccharimonadales; family Saccharimonadaceae; genus UBA6022. The sequence goes on along the minus strand of JBBQDN010000003.1, from coordinate 23,901 downwards.
TTGAGAGGTTTGATTGCGAGTGCTTCGAGGACGACTGTGACGATTAGGCTAAGCATTGTTATAAATGCTGCTACAAGTATGGCACCCGTCAGCGCTGCACCGACAATTGCCCCGGCATACGCTGCCCCAAAAGCACCCAAAACCGCAATTGTACCAAAAACGGTAATGATGCCAAACGCCCCAAAAGCAACCCCGACGATCGTAATCCACCACATATTTTCGGCAATCCACTTCTGTACATTGACCGGTAAGTGTGGCACGGCCTTAAGCCAACCGGCAACTGTTGTCTCTAGTTTATGTAGTGATTCCATTTTGCTCCCTTTATTAAAGTTATTCTCATCATACGCTTACTAGGGGACGTTCGCAACTATTTCGCCCTGGGTACACGTGGCCACAGGCCCCTGCTAGACCATATCGCTAGGCCACCAAGTAGTAAGCTAAATAGTACTGTCCACCATCCGATAGGCACTTTGATTGTCGCCCCGAGAATGCCGGCATTTGTTGCAACATTCATCGTAATAACCAGCCATAGACTTATTTTTATCCAAATTGCCACCGCAACCCATCCGCACACCATACTTAGCCAACGCATCAGCGGACTGACCGCCATCCCCAGCAGGAATGGAAGTGCTAATACTTCAACGGACACGATGATCGCTGCCAGCATAGGTGCAAGCCTGGTTCCTGTCGGAAGTAAATAATCGGCAATAAGGGCTGGGAAATCTTCAAATGTAAATAACTGTGCCACCACCATGATCACTAAAATAACCGCAAATATAATAGCCACGATCCGTACGTTATCTGATTTTGGCTGGACACCTGGTGTCACTTGGACAAAAAAGCTCATGTCTGTAGTATACGCCACCCAAACACAGTGTGCCAGATTGTTGTTGTTTTTAATATTGTACTTGTGCTTTTAGGAGGAACCCTGTACAGTAATGACCAGCGAAAGTTACAAAAACAAACATAAAACTCCAACAAAAAAACACTATGTTGTGACTGCTCGCACTACGATACAACACCACAACCTTAAAAACACCTCTTAGTTGGGGTGTTTTTAATTTAAGGTAATTATTTTTTAATACTAACTAATCCTTACTTTGATCCCTCAAAGTAACAAAACGGCTTCTTTCGTACCGACGAAAGAAGCAAAGACTCCTGGGGTTGCTTCCCGTCGCCACGAATCACCAACAAGTTTATTCGGGCGCTGCGGAACGACCCTTTCAGGGATCGGTCCATGACGGTTTCTTTAGTTATTTGTCATGGACACGTCCTCGCGAACTATTCTAGTCTTTTTAACCGTGAGTCCTCGGGTCGCTGCAGATGACCAGGCTTACCGCGCTAGCCGTAGACTATCAAAAAATAGCATTGTTTGGTGATTCCAGTAACAAGTAGGTCTAGCCTCTCCAGACCCCAAATCTCACAGGATACGCAAGCCAATTGCTTCAGTATGTCTTTCGACGGCCATGCGACACCTGTTTACAGGTGTTCGGCCAAACGCCATGGGATGGCCTACGGCCACCCATAGAGTGGGGTCAGAGAAAGACATACTGGAGGGATTGGTTGTGTTGAAAATAGTTTATTCTGCTTTGAACGAATTATCCGCTCGCCACTGCGCAATCAGCGCATGATTACCGCTTAGTAGTACGTCAGGGACTTTCATCCCATTAAACTCTTCCGGACGGGTGTATTGTGGGAATTCCAATGTTTCACCATCACTAAAGCTTTCAATCGCCGCACTGTTTTCACCACCTAACACGCCAGGGATTAATCGAACAATGCTGTCGATAATCGTCATAGCCGGCAATTCCCCACCGGTCAGCACATAATCACCCACACTGACTGATTCGTCAACCAGGCTCATAATTCGCTCGTCATAGCCCTCGTAGCGCCCACAGATGAAAATATAGCCGTTATCCTGATCTGCATACTCCTGGGCGAGTGACTGCTTCCAGCGCTGTCCACGTGGCGTCATCAGGAGCACTTTTGCTGTTGAATCGTTTTGCTTGGCTGCTTCGACGGCAGCAAATAATGGTTCGGGTTTAAGTAACATGCCGTCACCACCCCCATACGGCGTATCGTCAACTGTTCGTCGTGGACCAAGCCCAAATTCACGTAAATTAATCATCGCAAACTCAGCCGCATTCTTGTCCTGGGCTTTCCACATCATCGAATTATTCAGCACACCGTCAAACATTTCCGGGAACAGTGTAATAACTTGGAACTTTCTCATCTGTTATATTGTACTGTATATTGACACTTTATACTAGTTATACTATAATGTAGTTAATCATCGACGTATCGTTGTTGATCGCCGTCACGAAAGTGACCGAAGCCAAGGAGATACTGTGGAAAAGACTCATAGGTCGGATGTAAAGATGTGCATGCTACTAATGTTATTGGTAGCATTCGCCGCAATATTTGTGGTGATCAGCGTACTACAGGGCGAAGATGCATTTGCGATCATGGATGCTGTCATTCTCGCAGCCCTGATCCTCATGCTACTGAAGTACGTCACCAAAATTCTGCAACGCAGAAAAGAGGTGGCTCGGTCGTCCCATCCAAGTATTCCCAAGCCCGCCGCCTGAGCGCGGCATCCTGAGAGAGCTTTACGCTATCGTCCGGGGTGGAAGCTCGGGCAATAGCCAGAATTATTGAATTATTTCGATAGCTGTGACTATTGAACTGTATATCAGACATTGACACTTATGCTTATTTGTGATACAATGATATTACGTTTTACTCGCTATACAGCTGAGCAGGCGCGCTCAGCCCGACGTGACCATTCCAGTCACAAGCTGTTCACAACAGAGGAGAATGCAATGTTGATCGCTGCAATCATCGCCCTTGGGGCGATCGCTTTCGGCACACCCATCATCTGGGCCGGCCGCAAGGCCCGTCACCCCGGCATGGATGATGTGCTTTTCCGGTAACCGTCTCGTTTGAGACGTGCGACCAGAGTCATTTCTCCTCTGTTCGCAACCAAGCTATTCAACGATTTGAATGACTTGGTTGCGATAACACTCTCACTATTTCTAAAATCACGAAACCCGCCTAAAAAGACGGGTGTTTCGTGACACATATAAAGCTCTCAACAAATATGTATGTTGCTCGCATGAGCTAAATTTCTCGCAGTTCAAGTGTTCTTCGAACTTGTTATGATTATATATCTAAATCATCTAGTTCTGCAAGTTCTTTTCGAGTGTTTTTTGCCAGATTAGATTCGTTATCCACAGGCTCATCTGAAAAGTTTTTCACAGGGTCGGTTTCGTAGCTATCAGATGAGTGAGAATAGTTTTCACGGTCGTCGTCATTGTTGACGATTTTGAGGTTATAGCGAGCATCATTTTTAGTTCCGAGTGCCCGCAGTAATGTCCGTAAACTTTGCGCGGTGACGCCACGTTTACCAATAACACGACCTAAATCTTCGGGATTGACCGTCAGCGATAGTAACACGCCTTTTTCATCAATAACACGCTCGACAACGACATCATCGGGGTGCCCGACGAGTGATTTTACGATATATTCTATGAATTGTTGGTCTATTGTTGACATTTCGGTGCCCTCCATTGCCATTTTGGTCTCTCTACATACTATCGTAATGCTATTGTAACACGAAAAATGCCCGCTATAGTAGCGGGCATCTAGATAGGAAACGAAATTTATTCAGCTGCTGGTTCAGTAACTGGAGCTTCTTCCTGGGCAACAACCTCTTCTTTGGGTTGGTTTTTGCGAAGTTTATCAGCATTTTTAATAGTGCTGGTTTTTTTGTCAGCTTTTTTCACCCAGTCAGGTAGTTTTACCTTGGCCGCAGCAAGAAGTTTCACAACGCGAGGAGTTGGCTGTGCGCCGTTATCGAGGTACTTTTGTGCCTCTGCCACCTGGACGTTTGATTCTTTGGTGTGGGGGTTGTATGTGCCAACATAGGCAACAACACGGCCACTTGACGGGTGGCGCTGAGCCTCTTGAACCGCGATGCGGTAGACTGGGTAGCCTTTGCGGCCAACACGTTGCAATCGGATTGCGAGCATAAAAATGAATTTCCTTCGTTTTAGATTTAGACTTTATATAAGTTCTTGTACAAGTCTACACTGTTTTTGGCTTCTCGTCAATCTGTTTCTGGCGCTTTTCGTAGGTTTTCAGTGCCCCCCGAGCGGCTTCCTGCTGAGCTGCCTGCTTACTTGGTCCTGTGCCCTTGCCCATCAACGTATCGCCAACAAATGCACCCAAGGTGAATATTTTGTCATGATCAGGTCCAACCTCATCAATAACTTTATAAATCGGCGTGTGGTTGTCGAGTCGCTGTGACACTTCCTGAAGATGCGATTTTGGATCACGCCAGCTACCAGATGCTAAAATAGTTTCTAATTTCGAGGTAATGTAGGTATGAATAAACGTTGCCGCGTCGTCATAGCCACGTTCGAGGTATATTGCGCCGATAACTGCTTCAAACGCATTGGCAAGGATTTGCTGCCTAGCACGCGTACTGCCGTTTTTTTCGCCGCGACTCATGCGCAGAAGCGATTCATAGCCTAGCGTTTCGCCTGCTTCACCAATACTTTCCGTTCGAACAAGTGACGACCGCCAACTGGTCAGAATACCTTCTTGCTCGTCGAATGTTCGAAACAAATAATCAGTCACGACCAGTTCAAGCACTGCATCACCAAGGAATTCAAGTCGTTCGTTGTGTTCACTAACGCTTTTTTTATGTTCATTGACGTAACTACGGTGGGTCAGCGCCGTAATCAAGTAGTCAATGTGTTCGAATTCATACCCCAGCACATCACGGGCAAAATCTTGATATGGAGTCACTTGCATACCTGTCATAAATTCTCCTGTCTGATACGTTTCATTGCGAGTAACATTAACTTTCCGATGTCTTCGTATTCGATCACGTCCAGCGCATCATGAAATTTAAACCATTTAATCCCGTTCATCCATTCTTCTTTTTGGATAGCGTTGGTGTCGCCTTTGGCACGAACCAGGTAAATCTGCGTTGTCATTAGGACTAATTTGTCGATTCGACGATAGCGAAAATGAATTTTACCGAGCCACCCAAGGATATCGGTGTCTTTGAGACCTGCTTCTTCGCCGATTTCACGTTTGGCGGTTTGCTGAGCACTTTCCCCTTCTTCGATGTGACCTTTGGGGATTGTCCAGCGGTCTTTGGCATCTTGGATCAACAGGATTTCGACGCTATTATCTTTGTCACGACGAAACACAATACCACCGGCTGTTGGTTCACGTACGACCTCTTGAATAGACGGTTTTTTCCGGTTAAAGTATTTTTTGAATTGATCAAACTTCGGAGCTTGCATCTGGTTTTACCTCAACAAGCGTTCGATAAGCGGTGCCGAGGACACCGTTAATGAACTTGCTTGAGTTATCAGAACCAAACGCTTTGGCGAGCTCTACTGCTTCGTTGATTGCTACTTTTGGCGGAACAATATCTGCCTGGTAAAGTAATTCGTACAGTCCAATCCGCAGGATAGAACGATCAACACGAGCAATCTGCTCGATAGGCCAATCAGGAGCAATCGGCTGAATCTTGGCATCAAGCTCAGCCTGATGTTTAATAACACCGCTGACTAACTCTTCGACAAATGATTTGTCGTCGAGAGTTGACTCGTAGCGCTCGATTCCACGACGAAGTATTTCATCGACATCGACTGAGCTATCCTCTGACTGAACACGAAATTCGTATTCGTACAGTGTCTGCAAAGCAACGATTCGTCCTAGGTGACGATTAGAGGCCATGGTTGGTTCTTTCTGATATTAGTTTGTTTTTAAGGAATAATGAGCTAAAGCAATTAAACTGCTTTGACTACTTTGCCTGTTTCGCGTTTTGTTGTGCGAACTTTAACTGGTGATGAACCGTTCACGCGGCGAGCTAGTTTTAGCACGAGGTGGCTACGGCGAGTACCGGTTTTACGGGGGCTACTCTGCTTTTTTGGTTGTCCCATAAAGTATTGTCTCCTTGTATGGTTATTGTTATTAAAATCTGGTAGCTATTATAACGGTTAATCCGCGTTTACTCAATAGTGTATTGACTTAATCTAGCATAAGTGGTATAATGAATGCATCTGTCAACTCCGACAAAAATACGCATTCTTGCGGGTCGGGTTCCAGTGAACCTCGACAAGTGAGAGCAACCGAAAGGAATGTTCATGACCAAGCGTCAGGCTTTTGTTGCGATCGTCACCGCCTGCATCGCAGGCGTTCTCGCCTACATTTTCCTGGATGATGTCGTCACTGCTACTGTACAAAATAGCAGTGGTCACATCCCGGAGGGAGTAGGATGGATTGTGATCCCGCTCGCACGCTTCACTGCCCGCGCGGGCGTGGGCTACGTGGCAGGAACGGTCGTCTTCATGACGATCAGTTACTACTTCTGGCACGGTCGTGATCAGCTGCGCAGAGCGCAGCATTCTGTCAACCGGACCGGTCCGCGCAAGTACGGACCCAACTCCAGCTGATAGATGGAGCGGGCAGCTTAACAAACTGCCCGCTCCCCCGCGGCGCTCTCACTTGTCGAAAGACAACCTATATAACGATATTTACTAGCCGGCCCGGTACATAGATTACCTTGGCTGGTTTTTTGTTGTCTGTGAATTTCTGAACATTAGGATCATCTAGTGCTTGGCTTTTTACCACTTCTTCATCAGCAGTCTTGTCGATTACTAACTTGGCGCGCAGTTTACCGTTCACCTGAACGATGATCGTCATCGTATCGGTCGTAATCAAGCTATCGTCCCAAAGTGGCCAACCAGCCTCGTGAATCAGTCCATCGTGACCAAGTTGTTGCCATAACTCTTCGGCCATATGAGGAGCAAACGGAGCAATTAGTCGCGTCAGTGTCGACAGACTTTCACGCCACACCTCTCCGCTAAATCCGTCTACTTTTAATTTATACAGTTCATTAACGTATTCCATCAGGGCCGATATTGCAGTATTAAAGCTCAGGCGGTGATAATCATCGGTCGCTTTACGGACTGTTTTATGCTGAATACGAACGACCGCCTCGTCATTGCCCATAAACGCTTTGTCTGATTCCTGAAATTCCTGCGTCAGTGTCCAGACACGGTTCAAAAACCGGTAAATCCCCGCAATTCCGCGTGAATCCCACGGTGCATCGAGTTCAATCGGACCCATAAATAGTAGATATGTCCGAAGTGCATCAGCACCGTAACCTTGATCAATCACGTCGAGCGGATCGATGACATTGCCTTTTGATTTGCTCATTTTCGTGCCGTCTTCGGCATTAATATACCCATGATAGACAAGTTTTTTGACTGGTTCCTTAAAGTCAACCAGGCCCATGTCGGCGAACACGTGTGTCCAAAAACGGACATACAACAGATGCGCTACCGCGTGATCACCACCGACATAATAATCAACTGGTGACCAGTAATTCGCCTTGACTGGGTCCCAAGCGGCATTGGCGTTGTTCGGATCGGCATAACGAAGCAAGTACCAGCTACTACAGGCATAGCCGTCCATTGTGTCCGTTTCACGCTTGGCTGGTTTACCGCACGTAGGACAAGTCGTATTGACCCATTCCGTGACGCCCGCAAGCACGGATTTACCATCACCTTTTGGTGCAAAATCTTCAACTTCTGGCAAAACAACCGGCAATTGATCTTCGGGTACGGCAACAGCGCCATGATCAGGGCAATGAATAATTGGAATTGGTGCACCCCAATAACGCTGACGACTGATTAGCCAATCACGCATTTTGTAGGTTGTTTTACTTGCACCAGTTCCCTGCTGTTCTAGCCAGGCGACGATCTCTTCGCGTACGTCGCTGGTTGATTTACCATCAAATATACCCGAGTTAAATAACACGCCTTCACCGTGATACAGTGGCGGTACATATGACTCACCTTTTTCGTATGCACGAATGACGCCAGGTATTCGATTCATCGTCTCTAGCCAATGCTCGACGCCAGTCGTGTCATGTTCCCAGTCTCGGCGAATCGTTTCTAGGTCAGACCATGACACTTCGTAGTTTTCGTTTTCTACCTGCTGTTGGTCTATTTGATTATTTCTATCGATAATCGCCAGGTACATGTAACTAAACGAGCGTCGGTTGCTATCTTTATTACTATTGTAGTAATAAGAATATGTCGGATCACCAATTTGAAGTAGTGCCTCTATGTCACCAAATCCGGCCTCTTCAAGAAGCTCACGGCGAGCCGCTTGCTCGTATGTCTCACCCTCTTCGAGCCCACCGCCGACGAGCCAGCGTGCATCGTTATTGTTTTTGTTTATTAGGCTCATGAACTTTTTTGTTCGAGGATCGTAGCCGACAACAACCGGACCTGTCACGTCGTTTGCATCCGGAAGAGGAGTACCAAAATCAGGCGCTACAACACTTTTTACTTCAAGGTTGAATTTTTCTGCGAATGCAAAATCTCGTTCGTCATGTGCGGGGACTGCCATGACCGCACCCGTACCGTAGCCAGCCAGGACATAATCAGCAATCCAAACCGGAATCTTATCACCATTAATTGGATTCGTGACATACGAACCGGTAAATACGCCGGTTTTTTCGCGGGTATCGTTCATACGTTCGATTTCAGATTTTTTCACCGCAGCCGTGATGTACGTTTCGACCGATTCTTTAAACTCATCAGTTGCAAGCGTGCGAGCCAGTGGATGTTCCGGGGCGATGACGATAAATGTCGCACCGAATAGTGTATCGGGACGAGTGGAAAAGACGGTAATGGAATTTGGAATTTGGAATTTGGAATTTGGAATAAAATCAAAATCGTAAATTGTAAATTCTGTTTCTAGCGTTACTTGGTCACCATAATGCCCCATGAAATTCTGTAATTTATGGTCGTCATCACGAAATGAGTCATTACCGGCAAGGTCATTCGGAATATCTCGTAGTGGCATCGTTCGAATTTGCGTAATTTTAGCAGCACCAAACGACGTAATCACATCATTATCTCGAGTAAGAAATTCGACACTGCTTCCGACACTGACATTCTTCGGTTCCAAGCGAATCGTCGATGTTTTTTTACCAGCTCGGATCATCTCACTCAGTTCGGGAGTAAATTTGAGACTATCGCCACCTTCCACATTCCATATTCCAAATTCTATCTCCGCCCCTTCAGATCGCCCAATCCAATTCGTCTGTGCCGTTTTGATCTTTTGTGGCCAGTCCAGGTCAGGAATTTCGTCGAGTAGCGCATCGGCGTAATCGGTAATTTTGAAAAACCACTGGTTCATCGATTTTTTAACAACTTCCGTGCCACAGCGCCAACATTTGCCACCTTCAACTTGTTCATTAGCTAGGACTGTTTTATCAACCGGGCACCACCACTGCAAGCTTTCTTTTTGATAGGCTAGCCCACGTTCAAAAAACTTGGTAAAAATCCACTGTGTCCATCGATAATATTCAGGGTCACTCGTGTTGATTTCACGAGTCCAATCGATACTCACACCCATGCGTTTGAATTGTTTTTTGAAATTCGCAATATTTTCTTTCGTAACAACAGCTGGTGCTGTGCCTGTTTTGATCGCGTAGTTTTCGGCAGGCAAACCGAATGTATCCCAACCCATTGGGTTCAGGACGTTTTTGCCGTGGGCACGATGAAACCGTGCAATAGCGTCGACGATCGAATAGCTAAACGCGTGACCTGTGTGCATTCCAGCGCCACTTGGGTACGGAAACATGCCCGACACATACATTTTTTGTTTTGATGGATCATCAACAACCGCATAGGATTGTTGGTCTTGCCAAACGGCTTGCCATTTTGGTTCGATTTCTGAAGGGTTATAGCGCGTCATATCTGCCTCAGTATATCAAAGTCCGCTCCGGTTTGACAGTAAAGTTACGGGATGAGGTGGCCACTGAAATTACCAGGTGTAGTTAGTATACGGTCGTTTATCTATACCAAGCCAGTCTAAGATGTGTGGGGTGAATAAGAATACTAAAACAATAATTACAAGAATGACTACAGCAAAAAAAACATAGACTCGAACTAGTGACTTACGGGGACTTCCTACACCTGAATCATTTTTATTAGTATTTACCTTGACCATGTTCGAATTATATCATACGTTGAAGATGCCCTCGAGAGCTCAGTGGCTCCCGAGGGCGATACTCTTCAACGAGTTTTACTCAAGGGATTATGAACCCTAGACTATTAGCATGCTATAGATCGTAATGAAATACTTAGATTGACCTATGACATTAGGATGAAACGAAGCACGCACATCGACTAGGTCGAATACCTCATGTACACCTGTGAAATACGGTACAGACGTACATAGTTCGTGACCAACAAATCGTGATGAAGGATCTGCGAAACGGACGTTTGAATCCTCTAGCGTCCCAACGTTCGTACTAAGGAGATCGTTGAGATCGGAGGTCAGACTCCTAATCTCGTTAATCTCGGACTCACTCACATCTCTGCCTGAGGTCAATCCGAATGAACCCGGATTTGTGCCCCAAGTACAGGCTTCAGTGATGTTTGCGTACTCAGGATACAGCTGAGGGTAGCCGACGATAATAAGCTTTGTATCATCGCCTCCTAAACTGGCTACACCCGCATAAGTTGTAGCTAGGTCCTCTTCGAACGCGGTACTCTCTAGGACAGTCCTTGCATCGTCAAGTGCTGTCGCACAATATGCTTGATCTGTCTCATCTTGAGTTTTGCCTGGTGACAACTCATGTACCAAAGTACATTCCTGCAAAACATGTCCAAAACCGATATCGTTTCCACCAATAGACATCGTCACGAGATCTGTACTTGTAGAGATCATCGCAGCCTGTGGTGGTTCCGAATTCTCTAGATTAGAACTGTTGATGATGTGTTTTATCTCCGCGCCTGAACAAGCTGGGAATCCAGTAAGGTTCAGGGCAAGACTTGGCTCAGCCTCAAGGAGAAGAGGATAGGCACCCTTACTACGGTGACACGTGTTGTAGTTATCTACATCCGTATTAAATAAGTAGGGTGGGTTACCTTCTCCACTAGAAAACGAATCACCCATCGCTACATACTCAAGTTCGGTACTTGGCGTCGGAACTGCGAATGCGCCCAGCGTCTGGTACAGGTCACCGAACCCAGACAGCTCAATCTTGTAGATCTGAGATGCCGTCTGACTATTGGGATAGCACTGCACAAGACAGATCGGTATGTACAAATATCCGTCTCGTATATCCCCGCCCAGATAGTGACTGATGTTGTCCTGTCCCGGTATTGCAGAGACGGCATTCCAGATCTCGGTGACAGAACTGTTCGTAAAATCGAACAGCCGAATAACCACATTGGCCTTGCCAGTACCTAGGTTGATCCGGTCGCTGACATAGACAATGTTTCCATCTGTGTCACTGTCCATGCGTACAGGGAACTCAATGTACCCGGACGGGACTGAGCCACTCAAGTCAGTCGTCACACCGCTGGTTGCATATCGTGATATACTAGCGTTGTAATTGGACTGAGTCAGGGTAGCAAACTTACCATTCGGTACTTTTGCGTACATACCCGGGCCCATCGAGCAAGGTGCACCAAGATCATATGACAGAACTGACAAATCACTGTCAGGATCAACCGCCTTGATCTTGTGGTTAGTGCAGCCCGATTCCGTCACGCGGTAGTAAACCCGCTTGTTGGCATCGGCCCATGCGTCGTACACTATCTTCCCGGACAGTGACGTACTATTCAGGTACGTTTCGGTCAGGTCACCGTTGTCGAAATAGTAAATATACCCATTTCGGTCAGTGATAATCACCTAATCTGCGTATACCCAGATCTGAGGTGCGAAGTAACCAGAACCCGAAGACAGTTCACGCGAGTTAATCACGGAACCTGTCGTCGGATTAAGCATCGCCAATCTGTTAGGACACGCGGTGTCGTTGGGTGTGAATATTACATACAGTAGTCCGTCTGCACCCATTTCCATGGCTGCAACTTCACCGAACTTGTTGTTCGTACTTCCGGGACATACCTGTAGGGGGGTGTCCCAGATAAATCGACCGTTTTTCTCCTTAACGACGGCATTTGTTCCTGTGCTGCCACCCTTGTAGATTCCGGCATAAAGCGTGCCGTTTACTGTCGTTACGGTTGCGGCCGGTGTGCATTTCGACAGCCACGGTACGTACGTTGACGAACCATAGCTGTAGGTCGATGATGCTTTGACGACTCCGTCGATGACGAATGCTTGACCTGGCTTACCGGGTCGACCTTCGTCATACGAAACCCCGCAGTCCATAATGGACAACGAATCATCGCCAAGTGCTTCGACAAACCGCGGTGAAACAGGGCTTTGCACTGGCCAAGTCGTCGTCGCGCTTGCGACGTTAGGTGGTGCAAATCCCATGAACAACGTACTAAACAAAAGTAGTGCGATGAGGCAACATTTGCGTCTCATGTCTTGGTCTTTCTGTGTTGTAAAAATACGACGTCACGAGGGTTCTCGTGACGTAACTAGCTGCTCGCTGAAAAGCTTATTGATTATATGATAATTTTATCTAAATAGATAGTAAAGTCAGAATTGACTGAGGCTAAAATTAAAAGTATGATGTCCGAATAATCCTACGGGTCACATTTCCTCTTGAATATTCGCTTCTCTCAGTTTCCGACCATAAGAGGCCGGGACGACAGATGCTAGTTCGCTGAATTCGTGTCGGCTTCGGCTGCAGCGGAAAATAAAGAGGTGATGTCTTTTTTCAGTTGTTCGATTGTGACAAATTCTGTTGGAGCGTCGACTGTGACGGTTTTGTTAAAGGTAGTCGATAGGTCAAAGTGAGCTTTGGTTCCATCTTGATCGAGGTCACTTGTCACCTTTGTAATATCGTGACCCCACCTATTTATCCATAGTACAACGGTTGGGGTTGGTGATTTGTCGTCAGTTTTTGCTGGCGGCGCGTAGGTATCGGGGAAAGTTTTGCTATCACAGTCATGAAGCTGTTTGTAGATTTTAGTCGTAATGAATGCTTTTGAGAATGATTGATATTTATCACCGTCAATTTTTATCTCGTAACCAAGGCTTCCGTTTTGGCTTGGTAATTCTTTGTTAACGACAATGAATCGGTTTTGTTTAAATATATCAGCGACTTCGTTAATTGCTTGTTTATCGTCTTTAAATTTGGTATATGTATCATCGACACATTTTTTTATCTCTTTAACGCCGGCACTGTAATCACCGATATCGCTCGTAGTAATTTTGAGCCATTTATTATCAATCTTATTGATAATAGCGTCTAGCGAGCTAACCGATCCCGGCGTCCCGCCAATGTCGGTAACAAGTTTTTTAAGGTTTTTTACTTTTAAATATATATTGCTATCTTTATCGACAAGACCAGATCCATCGACAGTGATGGTTTTGCCACCTGCATCGAATGTCGCTTTGACGTTCGTTAGACCTGTGTTATCTTTGGATTGTCCATCAAACTCGACTTTGACTTTCGTCCCGCCCGACACGTCGACAATCCCATTAAATACAACTGTTTTTGATTTAGTTGCGTTGATAATACCATCAACAACTACCCTATCAGGATTTTGGTACCAAAAGTTATACGCAAGTGCACCGGTGCCGATGAGGACTACAAGGACCGCCGTGATAATAGCGCCGATAATCAAGGATTTTTTGGGTTTTTTTGGCGGTCCCGAGGACTGCGCATCAAATGGACTGTACACAGACTGCGGTTGTTCTGATTGCATGAGTTGTGCTGGTTTGACCGGTAGGATAGCAGGAATGGGAACAACGACTGGTTGTGAAACCGGTTCGACTTCGACGGGCGAGACAACTGGTTGGGCTGCAAAAGTTGACGGCTCGCTATCGAACCCTTGGACTGGCTGATTCGGGTCAGGAACGGGCTTGTTTGTTATGTCGTCCACGTTGTATGCCTCCTACTTAGATACTTGATGTAAGCTTAGCATACACCACAACCGTTACGCTATGCGAATTTTGAAAAAAAGTCATCTTTGATCTTGAGCCATTCGGGTGACTGCCGGACCAGTTGGTGATCGGCACTCATGACACAGAGAACTTTGACGGCTTCTTCGAGATAAATACCACCTTGTGAACCTTTTAACAGGACTGCCGCACGAGACTCAAGGATACTCCGAGCAAAACTACCAGCGTCTATCGCAGACTGAAATGATTTTACCTGACAGCCACGTGCCCGAGCAGCCGGTGCCAGATATTTTTCCGATTCTTCGCCAACCGTAATGACCCACGACAGTAGTCCTGGGTCACACATCGCACCGATCTTTTCGTGTTCGACAGCCGATACCGTGCCAAGTTCGTTCATACTGCCTAGTATCGCAACTCGCTGAGGAACTTGGATGCTATAGAGTGCTTGTAATGCCGAACTCGCTGCGAGTGGACTCGAGTTATAGGTATCGTCAATAATAAGCGTATCGTCAATACCGTGCAACAGATTCATCCGACCTGGCACTGGACGAATCGCAGCCACACCACTAGCAATTTCAGTGGCATTCAGCCCTAATTTAATACCCACTGTCGCTGCTGCAACCGCAGCTCGTAGACTATGCTCACCAACAACGTGAATCTCAACCGGAATCGGATCTGCACTATCAGGAATAATTAACGAACCCGTGTAGCCTGCTTCGAGTGTAAAATCTTGTTCTTCGAATCGATATTCACCAGCCGCAGTTGTACCGTAGGTATCAATATTTGGGTTCGTCAGAAAATCTGCAAATCGACCGTCGATGTCATCACGGTTAATGATCGCAAGTTTTGCAAAATTAGCAGCAGTGAGTTCTTCCTGTGCGACGGCCTCGATTGTCCCAAAAAACTCCATATGTTCAGGTGAAACAGCGCTAATCACCGCAATATCAGGTAATAAATACGTGCCGTAATGTGCAACTTCACCAGGATGGTCCGATCCAAGTTCCTGAATAATCACATCGACGTCTGTCGGTCCGTGAATTCGTTGACGCGCTGCGGCAAACACAGATAACCATGCGCCGACGCTATGTATATCGCTGGGATAATCAATCCCAAGGATCGCCAATGGGGCACTAATATCCATATTATGATTGCCCTCATGTAAACGAACCCGGTAGCGCTGCGCTAGTACGGTTGCAATTGCTATTTTCGTACTGGTTTTACCGACACTACCCGTAACAGTCACGAGTTTTACTTCAGGATGTTTTTTGAAATACGCTCGGACGTATTTTTCTAATTTTTTTTGAACGACGTTTTTAAACATATTGCTTATCATTGTAGATGATTTCGAGTGGGATGGGAAATATGCGAATACATGCTCCCAGAAGGCGGTCGCTCCGCTCCCTATTTCCGCTTGTTTGTTTCTCGGCAACAGTAAACTTTTCCAAACCAAAGAAATAACCCCATCAAATGATGAGGTTATTTCTTTGGTGGCTCCTCCCAGACTCGAACTGGGGACACAGGGCTCTTCAAGCCCCTGCTCTACCAACTGAGCTAAAGAGCCATATTGGTAACATCTATTTCATACTGTAAGCCTTTACGGCTACTCGTTGCTTAGGCCCCTGCTCTACTCACTCTTATGATGCCTCTTCGAGGACAATGAGCTAAAGAACCACAACTAGCGAACGCTTAGGTAATTATACCTTAAAATAGTTTACCAGACAATTACCCTTTTCGTGATAGCTATTTTTATAAAGAAAGAAAGGTTAGTCAGAAAGTATACGGTCAACGCGACTGACTAAACTTCTACAATCCCAAATTTCTTTAAAATATTCGCTGCGTCATCTGGAGTGACAAGTGATGATGGAATCTCAGTGATATTTCCCTCTTTACCCTCTACAGATTCGAATATATGTGCGTCCACGGGTCTGAGCAATACGCCAACAAGAGCATAACGAATTTTCAAGAGAGTTATAACACGGGCAGCATCGACTGGATCCTCTCGTGAAAATGTTACTTCTAGACAATTGGTGTCGCCCTCGTCTTTGGGTAACTGACAAAACTCCAAGTTCACACTCGAAAAATAATCACCTTGGGCTGGCCATTCGATAGAAGCGTAGTAGGGCCCAGAACGATCATTAGAATTCGCTAGTGCCAATGTGCTAATCCTGGCCTGAAGTTCCGCATATTTTACAGGATATTTTATCTTTAGTTTCTCTTTCACAGCGGCCAGTGCGTCATGGTATAGTAATCTATTCACTGTACTATAGTATGACATACATAACAAAGTTACGCAATCTAGCGCAATGGGCATCACTTCACAACTGACGTACTATGTACCTAGGCTCAGTCTGTCGGGACAAAAACTTGTTTTGGCATGACAAACGCAACACACTGTCCTTGGTTTTTGAATGGAGCACCTGTATTGTCGACGTAGTAAACCCATCCACCATTTTTACACTGTTCTTTGTAAACCGGAATAGAATACTCATCATTCGACGCATGAACTGTTCCTCCCATAAGTGCCTGTAGGCAGGCGACTGATACAAGCACTGACACGCCGAGTGTGATGATTTGTGTTGTTTTCATTTTTTTGTTTCCTTTCGTTTATGACTTAATCATAGCACATCAGAAGATTCTAAAGGCACACAATACTTTATAAAGGTGATCATAGGAACACGACCAAAGGTACAAAATATCCGTCAATATATGAATAAAGATTATCGCCAAATGGCGAATACAACAGATCCCACACCCATCACAAGCAAGAAGTAACTACTGTTAAGCCAGAGGAATTTCCAACTTCTTTGTGAATATAACGTCACCCCAACTGTTGTCGCAGCAGTAAGCCCAAGCCAAAGAACAAGGCCAACAACAAGGCCGTTAGATGCTGTCGTCACGTTGAGTGAATGAATAATCACGGCAAGCGTCAGCGACTGTAATAACGCCGAGACCGCAACAAATCCAATCGCTTTATTTGCCTGCTCTTTTGGTATTTTCATGATATCGATACCGGTGTGCTTCATCCATTGTTTTGCGAACCCAGCTGGTGAATACCAGTATGCACCGAGTGCTATGTAAATTACCCAAACAACTGCTACTGCCCAAAAATTTATGCCTATAAATTCTAACATTCGAATACTCCTATTATGTCTCTATCATACTCCCAAGTTAGGGTATCGTGTCAAAAAGCAACAATCAAAACCCGCTCCCACCTACACATTCTTCGTCATACGAACAAGCGTGATTGTTCCCCATCTTATTGTCTCGCCGGTTTCTTTGAATCCATGTTTTTCATAGTAATTTTTGAGCCACGGCGCGAGCGACATATACTCAAGGCTTATTGCATCATAGCTATTGGCACGCGCAAATAGTTCGATGGCATACATTATTGACGATCCGACTTTTTTGCCACGATATTCAGGCGTCACAGTCAGTAACCCGAAATGAAGTGATGATCCTACCGGCTCGACATACACGCAGCCAACTATCTTGTCCCTGTGCTCGACGACATAGAAATACACTTCATTCATGCGGTCCGATAAATGTTTCTCGTTGGTCCTTGGTGCACCTTTTGCGTTATCTTGGTACGAATAAGCAGTATTAATAATAGCGACGAGAGGCATGATATCATCACTCGTCGCATTTCTCATACGAAAATCTGATAGTGAAAAATACTGACTGAGCGATTTTTGCATATAGTTATTGTAGCATTACGAGAAAAGGAATACCGATCTAGCCAGAGTATGATTGATCTTGTTTGAAAATTTCTTTCCTAAGCCAAAGTCTATTTGCTATAGCAATTCCATCCGTGAAATGAACATCTAACATCTTCGTCGCCCATTGTTAACCGATCTCATAATAACTGTTACGATAGAATAATGAATATAGACCCACGATTAAATGAAATTGATGATTGCCTGTACCGTGTCGCTGCTAGAGTTTTCATTATGCAAGACGACAAGGTCTTGCTCGTCAAAGAAGCCTCGGATGACTGGTGGGCGATTCCAGGAGGAGGTGTTGATCATGGAGAGACGATTGAATCGACAGTCATCCGCGAAGTAGAGGAAGAGCTCGGGGTACCCGGGGATGAAATAGTGTCTGACTTTCAAGTCATCCATTACACTATTGGCGCTGTCGTCAACGCAGTCCCGCGCATGAATCTCTTTTTCAAGGCTTCAGTACCAGAAGAATCACTCAAGAACACTGAACATGTTTCAAAGTGGCAGTGGTTTTCAAAAGATGAGTTTCTAAAACAAGAACTTCATCCTTCGTATGACAAACAGATGCTTGTTGACGTAATTTTCAAGAAACAAACACCTTATTCTTGATATTGATTATCAAGAATCTTGGAATATTCATTAGCATGATTAGGAATAACGTTATTATTTTGCAGAAGAACTCTTTTTTCGGTGCGTCCGTTTACCTAAAAACGAAAGCCTTGTGACATGCCAAAGATCACAAAAATCGCCACGATAACCGTAACGATAATGCCGATTTTTGGATATCCGAATTTTGGTGTCTGCATTTCGGATAGTGTTTGATTGACGTTATATCTGGCGATCGGGACAAATATACCAATCGCTGCTACTCCACTAAGGCCAAAAATAGTCACAAACAATGGTAACGATGCTGTCATTAAGCTAGCAAGTGCATAAATAACAAGCAACGATGCCGTGCCGTAAAGCCATGGGAACATACCCAGCTGAAAAAAGCTGCGCTTATCATGGGCAAGAAAACTAAGTTTTTTTGAAAAAAGCCGCGGCAGTAATACGTATGTACCAAAACAGCCAAACGCAAATACGACTGCGTAAATTATCCAGTGCGCATGCAATAATGACAGTACCTGTCCTGTGTCGCCACCTGATACAATTGGCGCGACGATGCAATAATTAAATCCTGTAACGGCACTGAGAAATCCTATCCAAATGGCAAGTAGTTTTCCAAAATCACTTCGTATTGATCTTACCTTAACGAACCGGATAATGAGAAATCCACTGACAAGACTAAATAAAGGCCCAACACCGGCGATAATAACTGCATGCATGGTTGAAATATCACCTATGGGATCGACAGCCATGTCATATATTATTGCCGAATGACCAAGTATGAGCGCAGCGGTGAGATGTGCTAGTTCGTGAAGAGTTGTGATGAGCATCATCGCTAGGATAAATGCCACGGTTGAATTAAGAAGTGGAAGAAGTGATTTTTTCTGCATGCCACTATTATACATCGCGTCCTGGCTAAGTTCATAAAAAACATGGACGGGGTGACAAAATGGTTATTTACAGTTTTATTGCTTGCCTGGCCATGTAAATGCACCCCTGTTTTGCCCTGCAGCTGGACTAACGCCTATAGCGCTGGCGACATCAGACGGAAGTGCTGTACCGCTTTGGTACGCCGCACTGTCGGCACGAAGGGTGTAGTTGCCATTTATAAGATCGACGAAGAATGGATCGCCACCACTTGTGACATCGATACCGTGCTGGTCAAAGCCTTTGGCGGCGTAGAATGCAGCATCCGTTTTCCACCTGGTCTCAGCAATACCCTTTGGTTGCCAGCGTACAAGCGCATAAGAACTTGTGCCATTCTGGCGATAGTAAGCATTGTAGTCGATAGTATTAAAAAACTGATCCGGCTGCGTATTACCACCACCAATGGTTCCTCCATTCGCACTCAGGCTACTAACCGTACCGACGTTGTTATACGTGACATTATTGACGACATCAACACCTGTGGTATTTGGCCCAATTTTTGAACCACGGGTATCGCCTGCATTCCGACTGTCGTCATATACCCATATACCGCCGTAGGCCTTGTTAGTGATAATAGTATTGTTGTACACTTTCGTCGTAGCAGATCCAACTCGTATACCATAACCGGCTGGGCCATTGTTAATAAGTAGATTTGAAGCGATAATACCGTCACTCGATACTTCGTAGAAAACACCTGACGAAGTATTGTTCATAAACAAGTTTTTAACGATGACCGCACCAGTACAATTTTCATCACACCAGAAACCACTGCCCTCATTATTCTTGAATATATTGTTTTTAACCGTGAAGCCCTGCATGTGTGCCATTTTCATGCCAGCCTGACCGCACGATATACTACAGTGCAGGTCAAAATGCTCGGTGTTGTTGTTGCTGATAAGGTTATTGAGAATCTGAACGTTATCGGCGAGGCCTCCTTCGGAGTGGCCATTACCGCCTGAACTTGAAAAACCATTATTAACAGAGGTCACGTGATTCATAGTGCTTCCCTGTGGTGCCATAGATAGACCACCGGCAGCATTTTCAGTAAAGACTGCGTCTTGTACCAGGAAGTCAGTTCCACCCATATATACGGCACTATTAGTTAGGTTAGAATACTCGTTCGTCGCATAACGACGGAACCCTAATCCCTTGATCTGTGTGCCACTAGCGCCAATAACCAATGCACTCGGTCGCGTAGCGAGTTCGACGGTATGGCCACTTGGGTTAGTTGCAATATAGATACGTTTGTTAACCTGATCATAATAAAACTTACCAGACGTCGTACCACTCAAACTAGCAACTTCATCCTGACGTTGGCCGTCAATATAGGCTAGTTGTGGGTCAGTAGCGGATGGAAACTCGGGTGCGCTATTGACGTCCCAGTGAGCACATGGTCCGGTGTTCGAGGCGTAGGTTTTGCCAGAAGCACTCGTAAGGTTATTTGGAGATTTTGATTGGTTACCATAAAGAAAATCGTAATAAGCACCATTACAGAACTGAGGCGTATCCCAGGCCTTGTACCAGTGACCAATTCCGTCACTCGTCCAGCTATCGGTAGCCTGAGCATCTGTCCCGTCAAACCAAGCCTGTTCGTGCGGATATGCCTGATACGTTAGTTTTTTAGAAATAATCTTGTAATAGTAGGGCTTATTAGGCTGGTGGTAAGTATCGCGATAAACGCCGCCACGGACAACAATAGTTCCGCCAGCGGGAGCCATATCGATGGCAGCATTAAGCGTCTTAACCGGCGCTGTTTGCGTACCATCATTACTGTCGTTGCCGGTGGTGGCCATAAAGATTGCATCGGCCGGAATGGCGTAATTAGTGTCAGGAATAGTTTTACCAGTATCATCGAGATTAAACGGTGACGTTGGATCAGTGACTGTCTGATTATCGATCGTAATCGGTGTCGAAGAAGAACCTCGGTTATTACCGGCTGCGTCGTACGTTATAGCGGCTAGGTTATGAGCACCGTTCGGTGCCTTAGTCGTGTCGAACTGTACGCTAAAGTCACCATTGCTGTTCGTCGTACTAGTGCCGAAAACAGGCTTCACGCTACCTGGATCGAGATAAAATACAACCTTGGTTGGTGCAACGTTATCCGTAGCATGGACAGTGACGGTAATTGTGTTATGCACAATCGCATTGGCGGTTGGAACAATAACTTTACCATTAGGACGTGTCGTGTCTGTAACGGCCGCCTGTGCTGCTGGTTGAGCAAGCGAGAACTTTGCATTCGTGACACTACCGACGAGGGGTACAGCTTGATTCTGCGTACTCTGAATATTCGCCAAACTATTAATACTGACTGACATCATCGAGCCACTCATCACAACTACAGTACCAACAATTAAAGTCAACGCCAGTGCGACAGTGCCTGATTTTACGGACATACGAAATTTACCCATGGTTATTACCTCCTAGACACCTAGTTTACATACCAACCTAGACTATCCTAAAAAAAGATACATTGCAATAAAATAGAGTTTTTTACATCAATAATAATACTAATCCTAAAGTCCATTGCCCGAACATCTGCTCTAACTGAACACTGTTATTTCATTTTTTCAGCTAAGGTCGTAACTTGTTCCAAAGCTTTGGGACAATTGACCTTACAATAAGTCGACTTTGTCATTGCCGTTGAAAAATATTGCTATTTCAAAACTGCACGAGTGAAGAAACTGAGTGCTAGCGCTTAGAGTTAATTTTCTAAATCCAGCTATCTTGCTGACTTTATTGGCTCTATCGCATTCAGTACGTCACGTACGTTAACCAAGGATTTATTCAATCCGTCTGCCTGATAATAACTATCGTTCGGGTTGTCCCCGACGACTTTTGGTAATGACGCCCACTCTTTGGCAAGGTTAGCCGCAAATTGATCACGAGTTAACTCGTCGTTTACATAGGCGATACTGCCGCGTCGCTCCAGTAGTTTTACCGCCAGTTTATCCTGCATTTTCTGGTCATACAATTCGTCCCTATTGATGGCATGCTGATAGACTAATCCAGAAAGTGTCGTATTGACGATCTGATATCTGCCCACTGCACTACTCGGGTTGCCTTGGTTAATAAATTTCGTTTGCCAGTCCAGTACCTGACCAATAGTCATGGTGGTAAAATTGATGGATGAATTAGCCGCATTGCCAAAATACGCATTATAGTTACCCTTACTTTCGACGTCAGCGATCAAGCCTAGGAGTGGGCCGTATGTTTTTTGATCGACACTCAGACGGTTATCGTGCATATGTATAGTATAAAGAAAAATCAGGCTGATAGAAATCGTGCCTAGCGCTGCAGAAAATTTATATTTCTTCAGTGTTTTTGCAATTTTTTTGAGTGATGATTTATATTTAGCCACAAGTATTATTATACTAAATATCTTGTTTTAGTGCTGGGGTGTTGCCTGCCATGAAGTACTTTGAAAGCTAGTAATAATCCGCACCGTAGAAAAAATTAGTCAAGACGACTAAACTTTTCTATAGTCCGGAATTACAGAACCTACTGAAACTTATTGTCCCGTGTTATATAGTTGCTTTACGTCTATGGCGGCGCCCAGCTGCGCATTCCACACCGCTTGTGCCGTAGCCGCTCGCGCACTTATCTCTCGCTCATATAAATACAGACCTAAATCAGCGAGGTGCCGACGCAACGCATCAAGTACGTGCTCGTCCCAGACATCATAGCCATTTTCTCTGATTTCTCGTAGACCATCTATTTGAGCCGGCATGACGTACCACCACTCTTCAATATGCGCTTCGGGGTGGCCACTGACGTCCATAATTTCACGCATGCGGGCTGAGATTTTGGTGCGCTCGGAGTCGGAAAGTTTTGTATTGTGACGGATCTGATTGTACAGCTCAAGATATTCGTTGCCGTGCGTGGCATCTTCGACGATTTCGTTCGCCGCTTTAGACTGGGCGGAGGTTATATGCTCGGCCACGCTCTCACCCTCTACCTCTCCCTTTAGTATAACGACTGAGTTAATAATATGATCGTTGAGTAAACCGTGCATCCAGTTCGGGTCCGGGTCTTCAATCGGTATAATGGCGCCGTTACCGCACAGTGTCATTTCAATAACTGGCTTTAACCGGTATTCCAGACGCAATATTTCAATAATATCGGCATCATCAACGGCATGTTCCCGCAGACGAGCTATTGCTTCAGGAGTAAAATGTCGGATTCGGGCGTATTTTGCCCGACTCACAACAAAGTCAGTTACATCTTGTTGGCTAATTTCCTCACCCGGGCATAGCCTTGGCAAGCCATCCTGCATAAGTTGGCGGATAGACTCGTCCTGAGGATTGGCGTATGTCCAGTCGGACTCGTCTGGTTGTCGAGTAAATGCATGGTCTATTTCAATGTACGTTATATCGCCATCTCGTCCAGTAATGTACGTATCGATCAGGTAGTGGTTATTTGAACGCCCTTGTCTAGTCCGAACTGACCAGTCATCACATGCGTTTATATGCTCTACAACTATATCGTTGGTCGCTTGGTCGTGTTGTCGCATCTCTTCAAATACAGCACCGAGGGTAGCTTCGAATTCGGGTCGTGATGGTAAATCCATGCCGCGCGGTGCAACATAGTCAGCTACAAGCTCGCCAAACTGTGCATGTGGTAGGTGAAAATTCATCTCCTCCTCCATTCCGTTTTGAATCAGGACACCCATGCTAGACAATAATTACCATGAAGAAAGCACCAAAGCTCACAGATGCCGAGCGAAGCGAGATAGAGATCCTGCACCGCAAAGGTTACTCGGATCGAGACATTGCTCGGG